>DASWNR010000164.1:0-39578 GCA_036399155.1 Pyrinomonadaceae bacterium | reverse complement strand
ATCGAGGCGACGATGACCCAGATGAGCCGCGAGCTGTAGCGGACGTGCATGAAGAAGAGCAGCACGAGCATCATCTTCGTCACCGCGATGGTCATCGCGACGACGTCGTTCATCGCGCCAAAGTCGAAGTTGGCGGCGGCGACCGTCACGGCCGTCAGCACCATCAGCGCGCCGAAGACGGTGAAGTAAATGGAGCGCGGGACGATGTGTTCCGACATAACCTTCAGTGCCCCCCGTGGAAGTGCGCGCCCAGGAGGTAGAGCAGCGGGAAGAGGAAAATCCAGATGATGTCGACGAAGTGCCAGTAGAGCCCGAAGTTCTCTACGGGGCCGTGGTACTCGGGCGAGAAGCGGCCGCGCCACGCCATCCACATGATGGGCGCGATGATGCCGACGCCGATGATCATGTGGAGCGCGTGGAGCCCCGTCATCGCGAAGTAGAGCCAGAAGAACATCTGGTACTGGCCGACCGTGACGCCCGCCGGGATGGGGTCGTGCGGGTTGAACCACCCGGCGATGGGGATCAGGCCGTCCACGTACTTGTCGTGGTACTCGAACGCCTTGACGCCGAGGAAGACGAAGCCGAGCAGGACGGTGGCCGCCATGAAGCCGACCTGCACCTTGCGCGAGCGCCCGACCTGCGTGGCCCACACGGCGAGCGCCATCGTCAGCGAGGACGCGATGAGGACGGCCGTGTTGAAGGTGCCGATCTTCCAGTCGAGGTGGTTGCTCGCGGCCATGAACGCCTGCGGGTACTTCATCCGGTAGATGAGGTAGGCGAGGAAGAGCCCGCCGAAGAACATCACCTCCTGCGCGATGAAGACCCACATGCCCAGCGCGCCGGCCTCGCGCTGCTGCTCCATGTTGTCGAAGTGGTGCGCGAGCGCCTCGTGCGCCGCCTCGGGGCCGTGGCCGTGTTCGATTGCCTCCGCGTGTGTCGCCAAACTTCCGTACCTCCTCTGAACTGGTGATGGGTGACGGGTGATGAGTGATGAGAGGGGGAAACTCCCGCTTCCCCTTTCTTACCACTTATCACCCGTCACCTGTCACTGGCCACTTTTTCCCCTGTCCTCGGTCTCGACCCCGCGGTTGGCGGGGTGCTGTCCGCCGCCGACGGTCGCGTCGGGCGCGCCGGGCCCGATGACCTCCATCTCCTCGACGGGGCGGTACTCGTAAGCCTCCCAGGTGACGACCGGCGTGACGGCGAAGTTCTCGGTCGGCGGCGGCGAGGGCGTGCGCCATTCGAGCCCCGTCGCCGGCCACGGGTTGGCCGGCGCGAACCGGCCGTAGCGCATCGACCAGATGAAGTAGACCGCCGGTATCAGAAGCCCGATTCCGAGTATGCTGGCCCCGCCCGTGCTCATCACGTGCAGCACCTGCCATATCGGCTCGCCCACCGGGTAGGCGTGGTAGCGCCGCGGCATCCCCATGTAGCCCAGCAGGAACTGCGGGAAGAACGTCAGGTTGAAGCCGACGAAGATGACGAGCGCCGCGAACCGCGCCCACCCCTCGGGGTACATGCGCCCCGTCATCTTCGGCCACCAGTTGTGCAGGCCGCCGAGGAAGGCCAGCACCTGCCCGCCGACCATGACGTAGTGGAAGTGAGCCACGACGAAGTAGGTGTCGTGCACGTGGATGTCGAGCCCGAGGGCGGCGAGGAAAAGCCCCGTCATGCCGCCGATGGTGAAGAGGCCGATGAAGGCGTAGGCGTAGAGCATCGGCGTGTCGTACGAGAGCGAGCCCTTGTACATCGTCGCCGTCCAGTTGAAGACCTTCACCGCGCTGGGTATCGCCACGACGAAGGAGATGAGCGAGAAGATGAGCCCGGCGTAGACCGACTGGCTGGAGACGAAGAGGTGGTGCCCCCAGACCAGGAAGCCGAAGACCGCGATGGCCAGGCTTGAGAAGGCTACGAAGGAGTAGCCGAAGATGGGCTTGCGCGTGTGCGTGGCGACGATCTCCGAGATGACGCCCATCCCGGGCAGCACCATGATGTAGACGGCCGGGTGCGAGTAGAACCAGAACATGTGCTGGAAGAGCACGGGGTCGCCGCCGAGCGCAGGGTCGAAGATGCCGACGTGCGCGAGCCGCTCCAGCGCGAGCAGGAGGATCGTGATGGCGATGACGGGCGTCCCCAGAATCATCACGAGGCTCGTCGCGTAGTGCGACCAGATGAAGAGCGGCAGCCGGAACCACGTCATCCCCGGCGCGCGCATCGTGTGGACGGTGACGATGAAGTTCAGCCCCGTCAGGATGGACGAGAACCCGTTGATGAAAATCCCCAAGCCCGCCAGCGTGACGTAGGTGTTCGAGAAGTTGGTCGAGTAGGGGACGTAGAACGTCCAGCCCGTGTCCACCCCGCCGAACAGGAGCGCCGCGAAGGTGAGCGCGCCCCCGACCATGTAGACGTACCAGCTCAGGAGGTTGATGCGCGGGAAGGCCAAGTCCTTCGCGCCGATCATCATCGGCACGAGGAAGTTGCCGAGCGTGGCCGGGATGCTGGGGATCAGGAAGAAGAAGACCATCATGATCCCGTGGTGCGTGAACACCTTGTTGTAGGTGTGCGACTGCATCAGGTCGCCGAGCGGCGTCAGCAGTTCGAGCCGGATGGCCGCCGCGTACGCGCCGCCGATGGCGAAGAAGAAGGTCACGGAGATCAGGTAGAGGATGCCGATCCTCTTGTGATCCTTCGTCAGCAGCCACGACATGATGCCGTAGTCGGCGTTGAGGTAGTTGACCGTCGGGAAGCGGCCGCGCCACTCCTGCGCCCTCGCCTCCGGTACCGTTTGAGTGCTCATGATTTAAAAGTCTTCCCTGAAACTTCCCTGCCGCCGATTCACTCGCGGTTCGCGTTGCCGGCGCCGCCGCCCGCGGGCGCGGCCTGCGGCGCGGGGGAGCCCTGCCGCTCGCCCGTCGGCCCGAGCGGGTTCATGCGCTGCTGCTGCGGGGGCACCCCGCCCGTGGTCGGCCCCGTCGTCGTCGTCCCCGGGGCGGAGCCGGCCGCCGCCGCGCCGGCTTCGGGTGCCCCCAGCGAGCGCACGTAGGCGACGAGCTGGAGTATCTGCTCCTCTGAGAGCTGACCCTGGAAGGTCGGCATGATGTTCTGGAACCCGGCGGCGATCTTCGCCTGCGGGTTCAAAATCGACTCGCGTATGTAAGCCTCGTCCACCGTCACGGTCGTTCCGCCCTCGACCTGCTGCTGCTTGCCGAAGACGCCGTAGAGCGTGGGGCCGCGCCCCTGCTGCCCGCCCGCCTCGACCTGGTGGCACGAGGCGCAGCCGCGCTGCTGGAAGAGCTTCTGCCCCTGCGAGGCCGCCGACTCCGACCCAGTCCCGCCCGCGAGCCACTGCTGGTAGGCCGCCGGCTCCATCACGTAGACGTAGCCGCCCATGCCGGAGTGGTTCGTCCCGCAGTACTCGGTGCAGAAGAGGTAGTACTTGCCCGCCTTCGTCGCCTCGAACCACGTCTGGAGGTAGCGCCCCGGCACCACGTCCTGCTTGATGCGGAAGGCCGGGACGTAGAAGCTGTGGATGACGTCCTCGGTCGTCATCGTGAGTTTCACCCGCGCGCCGACGGGGACGTGCAGCTCGTTGATCTCGCGCTGACCCGTCTGGTGCTGGAACTTCCACATCCACTGCTTGCCGACGACGTAGACCTCCATCGCCTGCTGCGGCGCGCGGTACGCCTTGAAGAAGATGGACGCGCCCCAGACGAAGATGGTCATCGAGATGAGCAGCGGGATGACGGTCCACGTCAGCTCAAGCACCATCGAGCCGTGGACTGGGCGCGGCAGCTCGCCCGCATGCCGCCGCCGGTACTTGACGGCGAAGAAGATGATGGCCGCCGTGATGCCCAGCGTGAAGAAGGCCGTCAGCGCGATCAGGTAGGCGTAGAGCGCGTCCACGTGCGGCGCGAACGTCGAGGCCTGCTCGGGCGAGAACGGCACGACCACTTTCGGTATCGGAATGGACTGCATCAAGTTCACTCGGGTTTACCCCTCCCCCGAAGGGGTTTTTACGCTCACACGGCCGCCCGCGGGTCAGACGACCCCGCCGGCCTTAATCTCCTCGTCCCAGCGCCCCTCGGCCGCCCGCGTCTTGCGCCGCAGGTAGAGCAGGAGCGCCACCACGCCAAAGACCGTCAGCACGCCGGCCGCGCGCAGCACGCCCATCACCGGCGCGAAGCGGCCGGCCACCGGGTCGTAGTGGTAGCAGTACAAAAGCAGCGCGTCCACGGGCGAGCCGATCTTCCCCTCGGACGCCTCGACGAGCGCGAGCCGCAAATCCTTCGGCGCGAAGTCGATGCCGTAGAGGTAGTGCGACAGGCGACCCGAGGGCGTCGCCACCATCAGCGCGGAGGCGTGCGCGAACTGCTTCGACTCCTCGTCCCAGACGTAGCGGAAGCCGGTCGCGCGCGCGAGCGCCTCCACCGAAGCCTTGTCGCCGGTCAGGAAGTGCCAGCCCGCCTCGGCGCCCTCGCGCCTGTAGCGGCGCAGGTAGGTCTCCTTCTTCCGCGCGGCCAGCTCCGGCCCCTCGCGCTCGTCGAAGCTGACGGTGACGACCTCGTACTCCTTGCCGGCCGTGAAGCTCAAACCCTGGAAGGCACCGACCGCGCCGTTCAGCACCTGGTTGCAGAGCATCGGGCACTCGTAGTAGACGAGCGTCAGGACGACGGGCTTGCCCTTGGAGAAGTACTCCGAGAGCGCGACCTCGCGCCCCGACTCGTCGCGGAAGCGCAGGCCGAGCGGTATCTGCTCGTCGAGCCGCTGGTCGATGCCGACCTGCTTGAGCACCTCGGTCGAGTTGCCCGTCGGCCTCGGCCCCACGGGCGGCTGCGCGTACTGCGCGAGGGCGGCGGGCGCCGCGCAGTACGCGGCGAGCAGTAAGAAGGCCGCCGCCGACAGCGCGCGCCGCGCGAAAAGCCCGCCCGAAAACTCTGCTTTAAAACTCCTCACAAAACTTCTCACTTCCTGAAAACTTCTAACACTCGCCGCCTGCCGCTCACTGATGCCCGGTGTGCGGGGAGGCCGGCGTCGCCGGCCGCGTCGGCTGTGGCTGCGGCGCCGGCGGCGGGCCCGCGTCGGGGGCTGCCGGCGCGCCGGGCCGCTGCCCGGCCTGACGGCGCTTTAGGTACTCGCGCATGGCGTGGTCGATGGGGACGCGGACGGTGCCGGCCTGCTCGTCGGCCCAGCCGTAGCCCTCGGCCTCGCGCTTCCACTGCTCCGAGACGAGCAGGTACTCCGACCACGGCTGCGGCACGTAGCCGGCGTTGTCGGTCGAGTAGGAGAGGTCCTGACGGCGTCCGTCCTCGGTCGTCACCTGCCAGCCGGGCGCGAGCTGGAGCCGGGGCTCGGGCGGCAGCCGCTCCTCGTTCTGCCGCGCCAGCGGCGACGGCTCAAGCTCCAGCGCCTCCTCGCGCCCCTGGAAGTACTTGAAGAGGAGCAGCATCGACAGGCAGACGACGACGGTGAAGAACGTCAGCCCGCCGACGAACCACAGCAGCGGCCGCACCGCCACATCCGACTCCTCGTGCGCCACGTCCGGGTTCGTGATGTAGGACACGTCCGGCGTCTCGTGGATGCTGTCCCTTCTGCGCTTGCCGATAGCCATAACGATTCTCGTCCCCGGTCAGTGATGTTCCGACGCCGCGATGGCCTTCTCAAGGTCGCGTTCGCCGAGGGGCAGCAGCGGCCGGCTCGCGAGCTGCCCTAAGTAGAACCAGAGCCAGACGCCGCCGAGCCCCAGCGCCATCGCGAACATCGGCAGGAAGCTCGACAGCAGGTCGCGCGCGCCCCACTCGGCCTCGCCGCCCTGGTGCACCGACGGGGCGAAGAAGAAGATCAGATCCACCACGCGCATGAAGATCATCAGCAGCGCGATGCGCCGCAGGCTTCGCGGCGCGCGCTTGCGCCCGCGCGAGAGCAGCAGCACGAACGGGAGCATGAAGTGGAACAGGATGATGAGCATCCCGACGACCTGCCACCCGCCGCGCAGGCGGCGCAGGTAGAACGGAATCTCCTCCGGCAAATTCCCCGCCCAGATGATGAGGAACTGCGAGAAGGAGAAGTAGGCGTAGAGCATCACGAGCGCGAGCAGGAGCTTGCCCCAGTCGTGGAAGTGCAGCGGCTGGTATGCGGCGGCCATCGGCTCGCGCGAGCCCAGCCACGTCGCCACCGTGATCATGAAGGCCAGCGCGGACAGCCCCCAGCCGGCCATGATGATGAGCCCGTAGATGGTCGAGAACCAGTGCGGCTCAAGCGACATCCCCCAGTCTATCGCCGCGAACGAGACCGTCAGGCCGAACAGAAGGATGCCCGGGCCCGAGATGTCTTGCAGCCTGCGCCGTACGCGCGGGTCGGCCGTCCTGTCCTGCTGCGCCGACCAGCGGCTGAGGACGAGGGCCATGCCGAGCCAGATCGCGAAGTAGATGACGCCGCGGACGATGAAGAACGGGACGTTCAGGTAAGGACGCTTGTGCTGGAGGGCCGGGTCGCCCGCCACGACCGACGGGTCCGACCACTCGTAGACCGAGAGGTTGTGCCCGCCCTCGTGCCCGTGCTCGTGGACGAAGAGCGAGACGACCACGGGTATGAAGAGGACGGCGCAGAGCGGGATGCAGCGCGCCGCCGCCTCGAACAGCCGGCGGCTCGTCACCGCCCACGCGCCGCCCGTCATGTGCCCGAGGCAGAGCCACGCGAGGCTCCCGACCGAGACGCCCGTGACGAGGAAGAACCCGACGAGGTAGGAGCGCAGGACGTGCACCACCCCGCCGAAGTGCGACGCCCGCCCCATCAGGAACGCGAGCACCGCGCCGACGACGAGGAAGACTACGCCGACGAGGAGCGCGCGGCCCCTGTAGCGACCGAGGTCGGCGGGGGCTTCGTAATTGTGTTTGGTCGGCTCTTCCATCGCTAGTGCTTCTCACCCCCCGTCTGCGGCGACTGCAAGAGCGTGCCGCCCCGCCCGTGCGCCGGGGCCGGCTGCGTGCCCGAGCGCACGCGGTTCTGCTCCTCGGGCGAAAGGTCTTCGAGCCGGAGCCTGCGGCTGAGCTGTAGCGCGCGCAGGTAGGCGATGATCTTCCAGCGGTCTTCGGCCGTGACCGACGAGGCGTAGTCGGGCATCGCGCCCCAGCCGTTCGTGATGACGTCGAAGAAGTGGCTCGCGGGGGTGACGCCCTCCTGTAGCCGGTCGTCGTAGAAGGAGGGCGGGCGCTGGAAGCCGCGCCGCGTGATGAGCCCGTCGCCCTCGCCCGTCATCCCGTGGCAGGCCGAGCAGAAAATCTGGAAGCGCTCGCGCCCGCGCCTCAAGGCCGCCTCGTCGACGGGGATGGGGAAGTTGTCGGGCCCGCCCGTCGCGGCGGCCTCGCGCGCGCCGGGGACGCCGCCCGCCGCGTTGCCGCGCACCTGCGTGCTCGCGCCCGCGAGCGTGCCCGCCGAGAGCCCGGAAGCTACGGCCGGCACCGCCGAGCCCGCGCCCATCTGCCCGCCGCCCGACGCCGCGGCCTGGCCGGCGGCGCGACCCGTGAAGAGGTAGTCCTCGCGGTCGCGGTACTCGCCCGCCTGGCGCGGGACGGTGCCCTCCACCAGCGGGCGCGAGGCCGCGCCGTCGGCGAAGAATTTCTTGTCGCCCGGCTCGTAGTACTCGTAGCGCGGCTGATCCTGCATGTCCTGGCGGCAACCCGCCAGGGCGAATGGTAAGGGGGCGAGGGTTATGGCAAAGAGCACGCGCGCGGCGGCGCGGCGGGCGCGCCCGACGCCCTTCCCCCTTCCCCTTGGCCCTCCGCCCGTCTTCTCAGTGTTCGACATCTATCACCTCACGCGGCCCGAGACTGCGGAGCAGCTCACCTGTGCGCTCGCGGTCGAACTTGGGGTCGGCCGACTCAACCAGCACGAAGAAGCGGTCGCGCGAGGCGAGCGCGAAGTTCGGCGCGTTGAAGACGGGGTGGTAGGGCTCGGGCAGCCCGTTCATCGCCAGCATTCCGAAGACGGCGAAGAGCCCGGCGCCCAAAACCGTCATCTCGAACGTGACGGGGATGAAGGCCGGCCAACTGTGGAACGGCTTCCCGCCGACGTTGATGGCGTAGTAGTGGACGTGCAGGTAGTACTGCAACAGGTAGCCGGTCAGGCCGCCGAGGATGCCGCCCGTCAGCACGACGTGCGGCATGTACGTCTTGTGGACGCCGACCGCCTCCGAAAGCTCCTCGACGGGGTAGGGCGAGAAGGCGTCTATCCTGCGGTAGCCCTCCTCGTGGACGCGCCGCGCGGCGGCGACCGCGTCCGTCGGGTTGTCGAACTCGGCCATCAGCCCGTAGGTCGGCGGCCTAACCTTACGCTTCACAGCCACTTCACGCCTCCTCCTTGACCTGCGCGCCGGGCACCATCGTCCGCATCTCGAAGATGGAGATGACGGGCAGGAAGCGCAGGAAGAGCAGCATCAGGAAGAAGAAGAGCCCGATGGTGCCGAAGAACATCGAGAAGTCGAACACCGTCGGCGAGTAGAAGCCCCACGACGACGGCAGAAAGTCGCGGTGCAGGCTGATCGGGATGATGACGAAGCGTTCGAGCCACATCCCGACGTTGACGAACATCGCGATGGCGAAGAGCGCCAGCGTCGAGTGGCGCACGCGCCTTACCCAGAGGAACTGCGGGACGATGACGTTGCAGACGATGAGCGCCCAGTAGAAGAGCGCGTACGGCCCGAAGAAGCGGTTCCGCATCATGAACTCTTCGTAAGTGTTCGCGCTGTACCACGCCGTCCACGTCTCCATCATGTAGCCGTAGGCGACGATGAGCCCCGTCGCCAGCATGACCTTGGCGGAGTTGCGCAGGTGCCGCTCGGTGATGAAGTCTTCGAGCCCGTAGAACTTTCTCAGGGGGATGACGAGCGTCAGGACCATCGCGAAGCCCGCGTAGATGGCGCCGGCCACGAAGTAGGGCGGGAAGATGGTCGCGTGCCAGCCCGGGATGATGCCGATGGCGAAGTCGAAGCTGACGATGGTGTGAACCGAGAGCACGAGCGGGGTGGAGAGCCCGGCCAGGAGCAGGTAGGCCACCTCGTAACGCGCCCAGTGGCGCGCGCTCCCGCGCCAGCCCAGGGAGGCCATCCCGTAGACGACGCGCCCGAACTTCGAGCGCGCGCGGTCGCGCAGGGTGGCGAGGTCGGGGATGAGCCCCGTGTACCAGAAGAGCGCCGAGATGGTCGCGTAGGTCGAGACCGCGAACACGTCCCACATCAGCGGGCTTCTGAACTGCGGCTGGATGCCCATCGTGTTCGGGTACGGGAAGAGCCAGTAGGCGAGCCACGGCCGCCCGGTGTGGAGCAGCGGGAACAGGCCCGCGCAGGCCACGGCGAAGAGCGTCATCGCCTCGGCGAAGCGGTTGATGGACGTGCGCCACGACTGGCGCAGGAGCAGCAGGATGGCCGAGATGAGCGTCCCGGCGTGGCCGATGCCGATCCACCAGACGAAGTTGATGATGTCGAACGACCAGCCGACCGGCTGGTTGTTGCCCCAGATGCCGATGCCGGTGAAGACGAGGTTCGTGATGGTGCCCATCAGCACCTGCACCAGCAGGAAGGAGACGGCGATGCCGATCCACCAGACCAGCGGCGTCCGCTTCCGCAGGACGATGGAGCTGATCTTATCCGTCACCGTCCCGAACGTGTGTCCGGGCTCGATGACGGCGGGCGTGGTGTGGATGCCGACGTCCTCGTGCGCGTAGTCGTATCTCTCCTTAGACATCCTTACGCCTCCCTCAGTGTCCGCCCTGCGGCGCGTCGCTGCCGCTCTCGCCGCGCCGCGCGCCGCCCGTGCCAATCGCCTCGTTCGGGTTGCGCACCGAGGCGAGGTAGACCGTCCGCGGCCGCGTGTTCAGGTCGGCCAGAAGGTCGTAGCGCCGACGCTGCGCGTGGAGTTTGGACACGCGGCTCTCGGGGTCGTTCAGGTCGCCGAAGACTATCGCCTCGGTCGGGCAGGTCTGCTGGCAGGCGGTCTTGATGTCGCCGTCGCGGACGCGCTCGCCCTTCTTCTCGCGGTCGATCTTGGCGTGCTCGATGCGCTGGACGCAGTAGGTGCACTTCTCCATCACGCCGCGCGAGCGCACGGAGACCTCCGGGTTGCGGAGCATCTTCAGAGAAGGCGTGTCCCAGTCCTGGTAGAGCAGGAAGTTGAAGCGGCGCACCTTGTACGGGCAGTTGTTCGAGCAGTAGCGCGTGCCGACGCAGCGGTTGTAGACCATGTCGTTGAGCCCCTCGCTGCTGTGCACCGTCGCGTGGACGGGGCAGACGGGCTCGCACGGCGCGTTCTCGCAGTGCATGCAGGGCACGGGCATGAAGTAGACGCCGTCGGGACTTTCGGCCGCGCCGCGGAAGTAGGAGTCCACCCTCAGCCAGTGCATCTCGCGCGAGCGCGCGACCTGCTCCTTGCCGACGACGGGGATGTTGTTCTCGGCCTGGCAGGCGACGACGCAGGCGTTGCAGCCGACGCAGGTCGCCGTGTCGATGACCATCCCCCACTTGTAGCCGCGGAAGCCCGCCTCGTCGTTGGGCTCGTAGTTGTAGGGCGGGTACATCGTCTCCGAATCGACGGGCTTGCGGTTCTCGCCCGCGGGCTGCGGCGGCTCCTTCTTGTGCTCGCGCGCGGGGGCGAGCGTTGGGTCGTGCGTCCACTCGGCGAAGGTGCCGTGGCGGACTATCTCGCGCCCCTCCATGCGGAAGTGTATCTGCGTGCAGGCGAGCGAGTAGGTGTCGCCCGTCAACTCGACCCCGAGCCCCGCGCCCGACCAGAGCGCGTCGGAGGTTCGCAGCTCGTACGCGTTGACGCCGCGCACGCTCGCGTCGTGTTTGTTCCCGCCCACGCGCCCCGAGCGCCAGCGGCCGTAGCCGAGGTGGAGCGTGATTACGTCGTCGGGCTGACCCGGCAGGATGAAGACGGGCGCGTTGACGGACTTGCCCCGGAAGTTGAGCCGCAGCACTTCGGCGTCGATCTCGCCGCCCTTCGCCGTCAGGCGGTTGACGCGGCGCGGGTGCGCGCCCTCTTCGAGCGCGCCGTCGGGCTCGACGCCGACTCCGAGCTTGACGGCGGTCGCCGGGCTGATGATGGCGGCGTTGTCCCACGTCAGTTTCGTCAGAGGGTTGGGAAGCTCCTGCAACCAGCCGTTGTTGGCGAAGCGTCCGTCGTAGATGCTCGGGTCGGGGCGGAAGACTATCTCGTAGCCGCCGCCGCCCGCCGGCTGCGCGGGGGCGGGCGGGGTGACGATTATCCCCTGCCCCGCGACGCCGCCCGCGCCCTCGGCCGTCGCGCCGCCTCCGCGCGGCCTGCGCGCAGTGTTCGGCACGAAGCCGTCGTTAAGCACCCTGCGCCACGCGCGCTCGAAAGCGGCGTCGGGCGTCCCCGCCGCCGCCGAAGTCGTCGCGCCGCCCGCGGCGCCGCCCGTGCCCGCGCCGCCGCCCGCCGCGCCCGAAGCCGCTCCGGACTGTGCGCCCCGCGCGCCGGCCCCTGTGCCCGCGGGCCCGGCGACGGTGGCGTTGGTCGTCGCGGCGTCGGCGTTCGCGGGGCTGCCGCCGGCGACGAGCGCGTTGCCTGGCGTCTGCGGCTGCGCCTGCGACGCGCCGGTCGCGCCCTGGAACATGCCCGTGACGGCGTTGGCCGCCGCGCCCGCCGTCCCGGCGGCCATGACCGCCGCGCGCCCCTCGGTCATCCAGTACTGGCGGACGATGTCGTAGCCGCGCCGGTCGGGGTTGTCCGTGAAGGCCGCGAGCAGCTCGTAGGCGCTCTTGCCGTTGTAGAGCGGCGTGATGAGCGGCTGCTGGATGGTGACGGTGCCGTCGTAGGCGCGCGCGTCGCCCCACGTCTCAAGGTAGTGCGTCTCTGGGATGTGCCAGTGGCACAGCTCCGAAGTCTCGTCGTCGTACTGCGAGAGGTGTACGGCGAGCCTGACCCTCTTCATCCGGTCGGCGTCGAGCTTGAGGTCGGCCGGCGTCGTGTAGACGGGGTTGCCCCCGACGACGACGAGGATGTCCACCGCGCCCGAGTCGATGTCGCGGACGAGCGCGCGCAGGTCTTCGAGCTGGTCGGTCGGGTTCTCCTCGACCGGGTCGAGGTAAGTGACGGTCTTCCCGACCGCGCCGAGCGCCGCGTTCATCGCGTGCGCCAGCGCGTGAATCTCCGGCGACTGCTCGTCGCCCGCGATGACGACGCACGCGCCCGCGTGCGCCTTGAGGTCTTCGGCGATCTTGTTGATTTGCTCGTCGGCGACGGCCGCCCCTCCGCCGAGCGCCGGGCCGGACGCGCCGACCGCCGAGGCGAGCCCGCGCGCGTAGGCCGCGAACTGGCTGGGCCTCAGCGCGACGCGGTGGTCTGCGAAGTAGCCCGTGTTCGAGGGCGTCGTCTCGAAGGCGTAGAGGCGGCACTGCTCGCGCGTGTCGCCGTCGGTGACGCGGCGGCGCGAGGCGAAGTCGCGCGCGTAGCGCAGCGCCCCGGGGCCGCATTCGAGGAAGTTCGAGTCGAGCGAGACGACGCGGTCGGCCGCCGCGAAGTTGTAGACCGGCGTGGCGAACCCGCCCGCCGCCTGCCGCACGCCGAGGCGCCCGTTGTTCCCGCCCGCGGGCTCCCACTGGTACCAGCGCGCGCCGGGGAAACGCGCGAGGATGTCGCGCATCTGCGCGCCCAGCGTGGGCGACGTGACCGTCTCGGTCAGGAAGCGCAGCCCCGCGCCCTGCTTCGCGCGCTGGCCTTCGAGCGCCGTCAGAATCTCGCCCAGGAAAGCCGTGTAGGTCCTGACCTCGCCGCGGTTGATGATGGTCTCGGAGCGGTCGGGGTCGTAGAGGTTCAAGACCGAAGCCTGCGAGTAGACGTCGGCCGCGCCCAAGCTGGCCGGGTGGAGGTCGTTACCCTCGACCTTCGTCGGCCGCCCCATGTAGCTGCTCACCAGCAGCGGCGCGGCGCCGCCGGGGAAAGGCATCGCGGTGGCGAAGTAGAGCGCCTTGCCGGGGACGACGCCCTCCGGCTCGCGCACGTAAGGGACGATGGACTCGGGCGGCTGGTACGAGCAGCCCGAGAGCCCGGCGAGCGCGAGCGACGCGCCCATCAGCTTGAGGAAGGTGCGGCGGTCCGTGCCCTCGTCCCACTCGGAGGCGTGCCGCGGGAACTCGCGGTGGAGAAGCTCGTCGAACTCCTCCGACCCGGCCAGCTCTTCGAGGCTCTGCCAGAACTCGCGCCCGCGCTTGTGCTCGAACTTCGCGCGCACGCCGTCTATCGTGACGGGGCGCTGCTTACGAATCTGGTACAGCTCGGGGAAAGTGTCTTTGATGTGCATCTACTTATCCCAAAGGTCTAACGGTGGCACGTCGAGCAGCTCGTCAGCGTGCCTGCGTCGCGAACACGGTACTCGCGCTTGAGCCGGAGCCCCAGCTCGCGGCGGGCGGGCGAGAGGTTCTCGCCCAGACGGTTCTCGGCGTTGGCCGTCACGCCCGCCGCGGGGTCGCCCTCGATGTTCCAACCCATGTTGGTGACCTCCTCCTTCGGGCGGAGGAACCGCTCGGGCTCGCGGTGGCAGGCGAGGCACCACTCCATCTGGAGCGAGGCGGCCTGGTAGACGGCCGGCATCACGTCCACGCGCCCGTGGCACGAGGCGCAGCCCACGCCCTTGTTGACGTGGATCGAGTGGTTGAAGTAGACGAAGTCGGGCAGGTCGTGGACGCGCGCCCACTCGATGGGCTTGTTCTCGCGGTAGCTCTCGCGGACGATTTCGAGGTACGGGCTCTCGTTCCAGATCTGCGAGTGGCAGTTCATGCAGGTCTTGGTGGGCGGCATCCCGGCGGTGTTCGACACCTCGACCGACGTGTGGCAGTAGCGGCAGTCGATGCCGTCGTCGCCGACGTGGTGCTTGTGCGAGAACTGGACGGGCTGCTGCACCTCTATGAACTGCCCCGTGTTGTAGGAGGAGCGGTTGATTTCGGCGAGCACCCAGAGCGAGGCGGCGACGAGGAAGAGGCCGCCGAAGATGCTCACCTTGGCGATGGTGTTGGTGCTGTGGTGGAAAATCTGCATGCTTTTCCCGAACCCGTCGTCTTGTGACTCTTTGAACTAGCCCGGCGGGATGAACCCCTCTGCCTTTGCCGCCCGGGCGCGTCCGCGGCCGGCGCGCCGCCGCGGGGAGATACACCTGCCACCCGGCCCGCCCGGCGCGTCCCGGTGTTTACGGCCTTCCGCCCGACGGAGGAAAGCGCGCGTCCGCGAAGGCCCTTTTCGGCTGCACCACCAGAATTAAGAACTGCTTGAGTGCCCTAGTGATACTACTTTTTCGCGCGCCGGGCAAGCGCCCCGTCCAAATTTGAGTATGAATATTGACGCCCCCCACGCATTAAGGAAACTTATAAATAAAACGTGCGCCGCCGCGTCGTCGCCGCCGCCCGCGCGCGCCGTGAATTTCTTGACAGCGCCCCCGCGCGGGAGTAGAAGTTCCGCGTGACGACAAAAACGGCCGCGGCCTCTTCGGCGGGCGTGGTTTTATCGCAACTTCTCACCTCACGGTCTGTAACGTAGGTCTCCCGTTGACGCGGCGTCTAAATAAGCCTTCGTCAATCTCACCTCCCCGAAGAATGTAGGAGACGAGCCATGAAGCACCGGCAAGCGAACACCTCCCTCGCGGTCAGGACTCTCATTTTCGCGTCGTGTTTGGCGTTAGCTTTGGGCGCGGGAGCCTTCGGGTCGGGCCACACGCAGACGCGCGGGGAGCGGAAGGCCAAGGTTAAGACTTTCACCAGAATGCCGCTTGAGGTTATGGAGATCAGGAATCTCCAGAACGAGGGGAACTGGCTCCGCGACTTGGAAATCGAGGTGAAGAACATCTCCCGCCAACCCATCTACTTCATCTCCCTTACTCTTGATTTCCCGGACGTACCCATGCCAACGCCGACACCGCACCCGGAGACCGGCTACATCCCGGAGGTAGTGATGGCATTCAGCGTGTATTATGGCGAGCTTCGGCTGAAGAACGTAGAGCAGTTGGCGGGGTCTGACGACATTCCCCTCAAGCCCGGTGAGACTTATGTCTTTAAGATTCCCGAGGCTTGGGTAATGGGTTATGAATCCATGAACAGGACGTGGAATCTGCCCCCCGAGGCGTGGAATAGAGTCGAACTCTATTTCAACATCATCAGCCTCGGCGACGGCACCGGGTACGAAGGTGGACGGAGGATGTTGTACTCCAAAAAAAAAAGAGTAGCGACGCTGCCCAGTAAGCGAACTGCCGGGACGCCGGTTTTTCAAAAAGCCGGTTGGTCTAAAACCGCGCCGACGACGCCCGCACCGGGCGGCCCTTCTGGAACATCGATGCCTCTGGAAGCAGAGGGTTCACCCGGATGCAGCCGCAACGGCTTCAACGCGCTCGCCGTGTTTGACAGGCCAGAGGGCGGGGGCAACGGCGACGGCGTGATTGACGCCCGCGACGCGGTCTTCTCGTCCCTGCGACTTTGGCGCGACTCAGACCACGACGGCGTCTGCGTGCCCCACGAGTTGCACACGCTGCCGGCGCTCAGGCTCTCTTCCGTCGAACTCGCTTACAGGGAGTCGGGGCGGCGCGACCGTCACGGCAACCGCTTCCGCTACCGGGCGAAGGTCACGAACGCGCGCGGCGCGCAACTCGGCCGCTGGGCTTACGACGTGTTCCTCGTCTCGGGCCCGTAAGCGACGACCACAACACGGAAGGCGGCGGCGCGCGACAGTCTCAAACCTGACGCGCGCCGCCGCCTTTTTGGGTGACGCCGGACGGCCGCGTCAGCGCCGGCCGAAGACGAGGGCGACGACGAGGAGGGCGGCGACGATGAAGAGGACGAGGAAGAAGATCTTCCAGAAGCTGTACGGGCGGTCGCCCTGCACCTCGCCGGTGCGGCCGTTGACGACGACCTGATAGACCTTGTCCCTGAACCTGTACGCGCCGACGTAGACGGGCAGCAGCAGGTGCTTGAAGGTGACGGCCGAGTAGTTCGTCGCGACCTGCGTGACGCGCTGCTCGTCGCCGCCGATGTCGCGCCGCGCGTCCGACTCGATGACGGGCGCGGCCACACGCTTCGCCAGCTCGAAGCCCTCGGCCAAATCGACCTGATAGCGCTGCGCCTTGTAGCCCGACAGGTAGGCGGGCTCGTAGCCCGTCAGCTCGCCCATGTCCCACGGCTCAAGCGACGTGAGGCGCGCGGGCGGCAGGGACTTCGTGGCGGGGATGAGGATGTCGTCGAACCAGCGCTCGACCGTGCCGGAGGCCGGGTGCCAGCGCGTGTGGCGCACCTGCCGCGTCTTCGTCACGTTGCGCCCCTGCGCGTCGCGCTCGGTGTAAGTCTCGGTCGTGTAGTAGTACTCGCCGCGCTCGCCCGTGTAGCGGCTCGAAGTGTGTGCGTCGTACGTCCAGAAGGGGATGTAGACGCCGCCCAGCCCCTCGTGCGCGGCCAGCCTCTTGAGCGCGTTGGGTGCGAACCAGAGCGAAGAGAGCCATTCGCGCACAGAGCCGCTCGCCGTGTCGTGCGTGACGCGGAAGGGGAGCACGCCCTCGGGCGCGAGCACGGGGTCGGCCGAGCGCGGCTGCGCGACGAGCGGGCTCCCGCAGAAGTCACACTCGCCCGCGACCATCGGCGGCGCGAACGTGACGGTCGCGCCGCAGGTTTCGCAGGAGACTTCGAGCGCGCCCTCGGCGAGCGTGCCCATGCGGTCTGCGTGCAGTTGTAGGTACTGCTCGTAGGAGCGCTCCTCGACCGCGCCGGCCGGCGGCTCGATGCGCTCCTGCCGCCCGCAGTACGGGCACGTCAGGTTCCCGCCCTCCGGCGCGAACTGCAAGTCCGCCCCGCACCCGGGGCAGCGGAAGCGGTGAGCTTTTTCCTTCGTGACTGTCTGTTCCTGCATGAAATCGAACCGGCTACTGCCTGCTGATGATTGAGAGCTGTGGGTTGGACTTGCGCCGCCAGACGAAGCCGTCGAGGACGTAGTGCGTCGCCTGCGGGAGCGCGAGCAGCGGGACGAGAAAGACCTTCACGGACTCCCAGTCCCACGACCCGCCGAAGAGCCACGCGCGCTCGTGCCACACGCCCCTGTCCCAGAGCAACTCCTCGGCGTAGGCCATCAGCCAGAGCGTCGCGAGGAATACGGGCCAGCGCGACAGCCGCCGGTACGTCCGGCCCGCCTCCGGCGCGCGGCGGCGCGCGTACCACCAGACCAGCGCCACGTAAGGGACGCCGTGAATCAAAACGTTCGTCACCGTGAAGGCGTAGTCGGAGTCAAAGGCGACGATGCCGGCGTACCAGCAGACGGCGGTCGTCAGCACGACCAGATCCTTCCCCGGGTTGCCGCGCCCGCGCACGACCCACGCGTGCGCCGAGCGCACCGCGTACGCGCCGAGCGCGACGCAGTAGAGCGCGAACGCGACCCGCTCGACCCACGCGGGGAGGGCGGCGAAGTCGCCCGGCAGAAACCACCAGAAGCGCCGCGGCAGGTGCGCGTGCCAGTACGCGAGCGGGTACAGCGTCGCCATGTAGACGGCCGCCGCGTCCACGAACCAGCCCGGCCGGCCACGCTCGCCCACGCGCGCGCGGTAGAGCGCGACCCACCCGTACTGCTGCCGCACGAAGTGGAAGACCGCAAGGTACGCGAGCGTGCGCCAGAAGAGCGCCTCGCCCTCGGAGTAGAGCGCGACGCCGAGCGCGTAGGCGACGGCCGGCGCGAGCACGTAGAGCGCGGCGCGGCGCTTCAGCTCTTCGGCGTCGAAGTAGACGCGGAACGCGGTCGCGTAGACGTGCGCCACGTCCACCAGAAGCACCGCCGGCACCCAGGCCCAGTCCGGCGACTCTGCCCCGAGCAGCCCCGCGCGCGCGCCGACCCACAGCAACAGCAGCGACGCCAGCGCGCTCCCGCCGAAGACGGCGAAGTCCGCGCGCGGCGAGAAGAGCCACCAGCGCCCGCGGCCCGCGTCGTCGGGCGCGGAGGTTATGGAACTCGTCGCCGGCCGCGCCCGCTGTGCGGCGGCCGTTACGACTTCGGCTGACGTGATTGGTTCGGCGGACATACGCGTGCGGCGGCGGCTGAGTTTATACTGTGCCCGCCCCGCCCGGAAGAAAATTTTTCCCCGGACACCCGCGCCGCCCGAAGGAAGGTCGATGAAGGAAAGCCACGCCCACGCCGAGACCGCTTTGCAAAGGCGCGCGCGCCGCGCGCTCGAACGCCAACTCGCCTACCAGCGCGCGAAGGCCGCGAAGGCCAGGGGTCACGAGCAGGATTACGTCGAGGCGATGCGGGCGCGCTCGGCGCGCGTCCGCGAGAAGCTTGAGCGCGTGCGCCCCATCGCGCCCGACGCGCGCGTGCTCGAAGTCGGGAGCGGCGCGCACGGGCTCGTCTTCTTCTTCGGGACGACGCGCGGCGTCGGCTGCGACCCGCTCGCGTGCGACTACGCCGCGCTCTTCCCCGCGTGGCAGCACCACGCCCGCACGATCGCCGCCGCGGGCGAGCGACTGCCCTTCGCCGACGCCTCCTTCGACGTGGTGCTCTGCGACAACGTCGTGGATCACGCCGAAGACCCCGCGCGCATCGCGCGCGAGCTGGCGCGCGTGCTCGCGCCCGGCGGCCTGCTCTACTTCACGGTCAACTTCCACCACGCGGTCTACACGCTCGCCTCGCGCCTGCACGCGGCATGGAACGCCGCCGGGCTCCGCTTCGAGGTCGGCCCCTTCGCAGACCACACCGTCCACCTCACGCTCGCGGGCGCGCGCTCGCTCTTTCACGAACTCCCCCTGCGCGTCGTCGGCGAGAGCGGCAACGTCTCCGACGCCAAGCGCGCCGCGCGACAGCGCCCCCCGCGCCACGCAGGCGACCGCCTCAAACGCCTCTTCTTCAAAAACGCCCTCTACGAACTCATCGCCCGGCGCGAGCCCTGACGCGCGGCGTCAACCCCTCATGCTCTCCGTCCTGACGCCGCGCGCGGCGAGGACTTCTTCGGCGGCGCGCAGGCCGTGGTCGAAGGCTTCCTCGAAGAGCGCGACGCCGGAGAGGTCTGTGTTGGCGAAGTGGACGCGGCCGAGCGGCCGTCGGGCTCTGGCGCGCGCGCCGCCCCACTGGAAGCCGACGCGCGGGCGAATCATCGCGTGCCCCCAGCGCATCACGTCGAGGCGGCGCGTGAGCGGGCGTACGTCGCGGTGCGCGCGCTGTAGGTCCGAGAGCGCGACTTCGGCCCACTCGTCGCGGCCGGCCGAGAGCAGGCGGGCGCGGGCATCGCGCGGGTTCTCGTCGGTGAGCGGGTAGTAGTAGGTGAAGACGGTGGGGCCGCGGTCTAAGCCGCGCTGGTGCGTGGCCGTGACGTAGCCGAGCGAAGGGCTCTCGTAGAGCACGTTGTCCCAAGCCTCCGGGAAGCCGAAGCCGGCGTGCGGCCTGTCGGCGAGGAAGAGGTTGGCGACCATCCACGCGCCGTAGTCGAACTCCGCGACGTGCGCCGGCGTGCCGCCCTCGCGGTAAGACTTCAGGAGGTACTTCGTCATGAACTGCGGCGCGGCGAAGACGACGCGGTCGGCGCGAAACCCGACCGCCCCGCCGCCGTCGCCCCCGACGGCGACGACCTCGACGCCGCCGCCCGCGCCGGGACGTTTGAAGGCAACACCCTCGTCAACACCCGACGCGCGCACGTCCGCGACGGCGAGGCCGAGTCGCACGCGGCTCCGCGCCTTCTCGTAAAGGTGGCGGACGATGCGGCCGTTGCCCTCGGGCCACGTGATGAGCGACTGCGCCTCCGCGCCCGGCCCACTCATGCGCGAGGCGAAGTAGAAGAGCCCGGCCCACGCGCTCGCCTGCTCGACGGTCAACCCGTAGTCGTCGCGGCACGCGTAATCGACGAGCCAGCGCAGGCGCCCCGAGTCGAGCCCGCGCGCGCGCATCCAGTCGCCCATCGAGAGCCGGTCGAGCGCCGTCACCTCGGCGTCGTCCGAGCAACGCGCGACGGGGATGTCGAACGCGCGTCGGCCGCGCGCGTCGCGCCACGCCGACCACCAGTCTACCTCCGCGTTGAAGAGTTGGAGTTGGCGCGCGTCCTCTGCGTCCGCGCCCGCGTGCAGGTAGAGCCCCTCGTACCAGCGCCCGCGGTAGAAGACGCGCTCCTCCGGGTCGCGGCAGAGGAACTGCTCGGCGACGACGGGCTCGCCCCCGGCGTCCGCGCCTTCGAGCACCCCCATCTCGTCGAGGAGCGTGACGAGCGCGCGATTGTCCGCGCGCGGCGCGGGCAGGTAGTGCGCGCCCCACGGGTACGCGACGACGCCGTGCGCCGAGCCGGAGCGCGCCGTCCCGCCCGGCTCGGGTTCGAGTTCGAGCAGCACGAAGTCGTCGAAGCCGGCGCGCAAAAACCTCCACGCCGCCGCGAGGCCCGCGACCCCGCCGCCGACGATGCAGACCCCGGCGCGCTCCCACGTCTCGGGTTCGGGCCGCAGCCCGTCGCGCAGGAGGTGTCCGAGGCGGTCGGACGCGCCGACTATCTCGCCCCCGGGCAGCGGGGGCGCTTCGTCGCGCCCGCCGCGCGCGCCGCACGCGGCCAGCGCGAACGGCGCGCCGAGAAACGCCGCCAGCAGTTCCCTCCTCGTCAGTCCACGTCGGTTCATCAGGTTACGGCCGCGCGCAAGCGCGCCGGCGGTGCGGCTCTCGTCAACGTTGAAGATAAAAACGGAGAAGCCCGCGCGTCTCCGGGGAGACGCGCGGGCCGCAAGGCGCAGCGCCCCGGAAGGGCGCGCTCAATTTACCACGCCCTTGCGGAGCTTCATCAGCAGCCGCTCGTCGAGCCGGAAAGACTTCTCTAACACCCAGAGCAGCGGGTCGAGGACGCGGCGCGGCGTGATGCGTTCGGACAGGCGGTCGCCGACCGGCTGCGCCCCCAGCGCGGAGACGGCGCAGAACTCGACGGTCTTGAAGTGGTCGTCGGCGTTGCCGAGAAAGTTCTCCGCGTTCAGGACGCCGCGCGAGAACTCGCGGAGCAGGCGCGAGTTGCGCCGCATCCCTTCCATGTAAGAGCCGAGTTCGCGCAGCGACGTGACCCCGTCCCGCTCCAGATAGTCGGCGACCTCCTCGGGGAGTCCCTCGAAGTTGCCGGGCAGGAGGTCGCCTTTGGTGTAGACGACGATGAGGTGCTGCGACCTCCTCGGGGCTCCCATGTTCGTCATCCCGACGTTGTAGGTCTCCAGCAGACGGTGCATCTCGTTAGCCACGGCGTCCGTCGTCTCGAACCTCGTCATCATGTCCTTGAGGCTGACGAGGAACAGCGCGCACCGGCTGTGGCGGACGAACCCGGCGTGCTTCTGGATGTACTCCCCCTCCTCACCGAGAAGCTCGAAGGCCTCGCCCGGCGGGTCGTAAATCAGCAGGGTGCGGTCGCCGAACTGTGGGATTTTGTGTAGGCGGTCAATGTTCGGCTCGGGGAAGCCGGGCTGCGTGGAGTCAGGCAGCCGGCCCTCCATGAGGAGGTCGAGGTTGCGGTAAAGCATTTCGAGGGTCTTGAGCGTTAGACCCTGCCGGTAGAAGCCCGCCCAGGCGTTGGGCGCGAGCTTCTGGAGCGCGTAGAAGAGCGACGCCAGATAGACGGTCTTGCCGTGGCCGCTGAAGCCAATGACGCTGACTATCGCGGGCTTCTTCCGCCACCAGTTGCCGTGCGCCTTGACGTAGTCGGAGGGGAGGTGGCGGCTGCACGGGCCGCATTGGCTCGCGCGCGGCTGAAGTTCGGTCAGGCAGAATGGGCAAAGCATCGTGTGCTCCTTCGAAGGGGGCCTCTGAGCGTGTCGCCGTCAGCCCCGCCGCGCCCGCCTCACTTTCGTCGGGGCGCGGCGGCGCTCACGTACCTGAAATTCCGCTTGAGCTGACGCCAGCTCATCTGCGAGATGCTTGAATCCTCCGTCAGGCGGAAGCGCAGCCGGCCCGGCCGGGGCAGCCGGGTGCGTGGCTGCGCGCCGCGGTAGAAGAAGATGAACGTCTCCACGCCTTCGTCACCGGCGTGCGCCACGACCAGCTCGTCGAGGTCGGCCGGCAGGGGCAGTGAGAGCGGCGGGAGCCTGTGCAGCAGGTTGACCCTCACCGCGTCGCCCGCCTGCTCGTGGTTCGCGCCCATCCGGCCGTCGAGCCAGCCCTCTATGCTCCGCGCGCGGGCGTGACATGCGCGGTCGTCCCGGCATTCCCGGCAGCGCGCGAAGCCGAGCCAGCGCCAGTAGGAGAAACGAACCCGGTGCAGCTCGTAGCGCGAGAGGCAGTTCAGACACACGGCCCCGCGCCAGTCGTCGGCGACGATGCGCCGGTTGCGCGCCACCTGCGACCTGATGGCCCCGAGCAGCAGGACGCGCAGACGCAGACGCAGACGCAGCGCGCGCATGGAGTCGGCGAGCCAACGCCTCGGCCCCGCGTAGTTGAAGGCCAGCGCGCAGAGGGCCAGTTCCGCCACGCCGAGCAGGAGCCGGAGCGGCGTCCCGCCGAGCCCCTCCGCCAACCCGTCGGCCGACTGCCGAAGCCACTCGCTCAGGATCCAGCCGGCTATGGCGAGCAGCCCCGCGACGCACGACATCGCGCACGCGACCGCCAGCACCTTCCCGAGCCACAGGAGCACCGAAGTCACCCACCCCGTGGCCCGGTGGTCGTAACCGGCAAGCGCGGGGACGGCCCCGAGCGAATCGAACTCGCCGAGGCGCGGCACCGCCTCAATCATCTCTTCGGTCGTGCGCGCGCGCAGCAACTCGGCCGGCGCGCGGCCCGGGCCGTCGGTCGCGATTGTCGCTGTCGCTCGGCTGACCATTCAGTCCCCCCCGCGTCTTTTGCCGAAGAGCCTCGCTCCGAAGGTCGGGCCGCCGGGGTCCGCGGGCGTCCCGCGTTGCAGCGCGGCCTTGAGAGACTTGAGGCGCTTGTGCAACGGCACGTCTTCGAGCGACTTGAGCAACTCCCGCCGCTGGTCTGTGTTGAGCAGCCCCGCGAGGGCGGTCAGGGCTTCGAGATCACGCTCGTCGCCGTACGTGATGGTCAGCTCGATGCCGTCAACGATGTCGCTCAGCTTCCCCCCGTAGCCGACGAATATGTCGAACCAGTCGCCAAGGTGTTTTGCCGAAAAGAAGTACGCCGGCGGGCACGACGGGCGGAAGCGCAGCTCCCGTACGTGACGCCTGTACTGCTCGGCCGTCATGGCGGACAGGCCGCGCTGTATCTTGCCGACGTCCCGCGACCAGAGGGCGAGCAGCAGGTACATCCCCGCGTGTCCGCGCGCCAACGGCGTCAACGCCAGCAGCAGCTCCTCGGTCGGTATCTCGCCCCACTCGCGGAATATCCCGTAGAAGATGTCGGCCAGCCCCTCGCCGGCCGGGTTCATGATCAGCCAGTCGAGCCGGCCGACGTGCGTGCGCCCTATCTGCGCGAGCGCCTTGTCGCGTATGTAGTCCGGCAGCCGCGCGGGCAACAGCTCGTCGAGCCGCGCTTCGATGCGCGCGCGGTTGTCCTCCGCGAAGCCGCTCCTCACCCTGCCGGCCACGCCGAGCGCCTCGGCGCTCCGCCCCGGGCCACCCTCCAACGCGGCGCTCAGCAAAGAGACGTCCCGCTGCTCTTTCTGAATCGTCGAGAGCTGGCCGCCGTACACCAGCCGCTTCAGGAAGTTCTCGTACGGCGTCGGGGGCAACGAGTCGAGCCAGCGGTCCGGCAGCCGAACCTTTTTCCGCGCGGCGTCGATGACGAAGGGCGTGCGCGCCTCGCGCTCGTCTGAGAAGCCCCGCGCCCAGAAGCTGACCCCGCGGGGCCAGGCGCAGCCCGCAGCGGCCGTGTCGAACGAGCAGTCTTCGCGCGGCGCGGGCGGGAGCAGAAAGGCGACTTCGAGCGCCTCCCTGACCTGCCGGTCGTCGCCGACGAACGCCACGAACTGCCCGCCGCGCGTGACGGCGAGCGGGCGGCAGGCGACCCGCGCGAGCTTCCACAACTCGTCCGCGTGCCACTGCCCGGACAGCGCGCAGGCGCGCTCGCGGCAGACCGCTGGGTTGACCTCGACCCGCGCGGCGGCCGCCTCACCGGTCTTGAGGTCGCCGAGGGTCAGCGCCCGCCCCATCGTGCGGCAGAAGACCGCCTCGTCGATCAGCGCGAAAGGGTTGCTGTCGAGCAGACGCCAATCGGCGGCCGAGACTATCAGGCTGTGCGCGAGGTAGCGGCCCTTGCGCCCGAACTCGTCCGGCTCGGGGACGGCCGCGAGGTGCGAGACGACCGCCCGCCCGCCCGGCAGCCAGAAGAACTGCCACTTCCCCCTCTCACGCTGCGACGCCCGGTGCAGCGCGCGCTCCTCGATGGCGCGCGCGTCGTCCGCGCCGAGCAGGCCGCGCGTGTAGAAGCAGGTCTGGTATCCGCGCCTGCGCGTCGGCGACTGCTCACTGGTCAGGCTGGCGAAAACGTGCTGTGCGACCGTGATGGTGGCCGGCATGGGTATTTACCTCGCGAGTAGGCGGAAGCCGTATGCCTGTTGGCGCTCGGCCGGGTCGGTGACCGTGACCATCTGGAGCGGGTCGCGGCTCAGCGTCGAGAAGCGCCGCGCGGGGCGGCCTAAGCCACCGTACTTGTCCGGGCCCGCCGTGACCCACTCCCTGACGCCCTCGGTCATCAGCGACAGCTCCAGCAGCGTGCGCGGAGAACGTCGGGCGTCCACGGCCAGCCAGATGGCCAGCGCGTCTTCCGCCAACCCGTGCGGCGGGCCTGTGACGGGCCTGCTCCCCAGCCAGTCGTAACAAGTCTTCCACTGCTTCTCGCCCGGCAGCCCGTACCCTTCACCGAGCCAGCCGCCGAAAGCCTCGGCCTCAACGGGCTTGACGCCGGTGAGGAAAAACCCGAGGGGGTTGGCCCCGTCCGCCGCGCGGAACGAGGCGCGCGGGTTCTGCTTGAGCATCTCGGCGTAGTCCTCGTCGCCCAGGCCGGAACGGCCATCGTCGGCGAGGAATCGCTCGAACTGCGGCTTGGAGACGGGGAACAGGTGAACGTGGCGCTCAAGCGGCTCGACGTAGATCATCGGATAGCCCGAGCGGTCGAGACGCCAGCCACTCTCCCCGGCGGCGGACGGCGCGGGGGGGCGGGGCGGGCGCGGGGCTCGCGCCGCGGGCGGGGCGCACAGGCGCTCGTAGACGGCCGGCAGCGAGTCGCCGCTCAATTCCTCGACGCCCACAGCCGCGCCGCACGCGAGGGCGTCCGGCCCCGCGCGGACGAGCACCCAGCGCTCGACCAAAGGGTCGGCGAGCCAATCGGCGAGGTCGAACACCTCGCCGTTGCCGACGAGAATCAGCGCGTCCACCCGCTCCTCCCGCGAGCGCAGTGCGCGCATCACGGGCGCGAGCAGGCTACAGCCGGCCGTCGGCTGATCGGCGTCGGCGAGCGACGCGAGCGTCCGCGCCCGGCCGCTGTTAAGCAGGTAGACCTCGGGCGGGGGGTCATCGGGGAGCGCCGCGCCGATCTCCAGCGCGACGCCCTTTATCTCATCCCGGAAGGGCAGCGCGCTCTGGCTGCCGTCCGCCACGATGACCGTGCGCCGGAGGTGTCCCAGCTCCGGGCGCGGCTCGCGCAGCGCGAAACGCGAGCTGGGCGACCAGAGCCCGAGTTGTCGCGCGAGCGGGCGGCGGATGTTCTCACTCCCGCCGCCGCGCGC
The DNA here is from genome assembly GCA_036399155.1 of Pyrinomonadaceae bacterium. GTDB lineage: Bacteria > Acidobacteriota > Blastocatellia > Pyrinomonadales > Pyrinomonadaceae > QHXN01. The sequence continues at coordinate 13,934 of DASWNR010000164.1, read as the reverse complement.
GAGGAGGTCGGAGAGCAGCGCGCGCATCCGCGGCTCGTAAACGGGGTCGCGCTCGACCCGCTCCTGCCAGTTACGCAGAAGGTCTAAAGCCGTCGGCTGCGCGGCCGGGTCGCGCAGCATCCGCTCGAACATGTCGGCGAGGCACCGCCGGTAGGGCGCCGACTCCTCCCGGGGCTCGATGAGGGTCAGCAGGACGGGCGGCCACGCCGACTCCTCGCCCTCGCCCGGCAGCAGGATGCGCGCGAGCTTGATGAACATGAGGAGGCCGAAGTGCCCGACTATCGTCGGCCCCGACTCGTCCCCATCGCCCGGCTCGTCCCCCTTGTCGTCGGCCCACGCCCTGAACCCGACCAGCCCGTCCGTGAAGGCGCTCTTACGCACTTCGGGCGTCTCGGCGGCGATGAGGAAGAAACGCTCCATCGCGTCGAGCAGACTCACGAGCAGCCCGTTGACGAGTTGGACGTAGAAGTTGCCATCGCCCACGGTCAGCGCCGAGAAGTCTTCGGCGTCGGCGATGGCGCGCCACTGCGTCAGCACCTCTTCCACGGGGCAGCGCGCGCAGACGAAGATGTAGGCGCGCGCCGCCGCCCAACGCAGCGCGTAGTCGGGGGAGCCCGCCCAGAGCTTCAGCAGGTCGCGCACGTCCTCCGACCTCCCGCCCTCGGCCGCGACGCCCAGCGCCCGGCCCACCGCCTGACGATGGAGGGCGCGCTCCTCGCCGGTGCGCGCCCAGTCGTAGAGCATGCCCCGCCGGATGCTGTCGAAGTTGGTGAGCGCGAGCAGCCCCGCCGCGACGCTGGCGCGAAGGCGCTTGACGAAGTTGCGGTTGACCGACAGGCCCGTCAGCCACTCGGTCAGCACCCCGCGCCGCGTGTACTCGTCCCAGACGTAGTCGAGGACGCCCCGCGCCAACTGCGGGTCCTTGAGCTTGACCACGCGGAAGGTGCCCGCGCTCGTCAACTCGCCGCCCGCCTCCACCAACAGCTTTAGCGGGCTGGGCAGCGTCGTCACGGGCGGCGTCGTCGCGGGCGGCGGCGTCGCGGCCTGAGCGTCGTCCCCCGTGGCGGCGGGCGCGGGCGTCGTCAGGCGCGTAGCCAAATCGAGGGCCGCCTCCATGCAGGTGTCCCACGGCGCGCCGTTGAAGACCACCAGCGCGACCCTGAAGGCCCACGGCCCCGGCTCGTCGTGTACCTGAGCGATCCAGCTCGCCGCGTCGGTGTCGGGGGCGTCGCCCAGTTCGCCGTCGGCGAGTTGGTAATTCTGAATCGCGGCGCGGAACTCCTTCGCCTCCGCCTCTTTCCTCCCGGCCACGCTCTCGCCCGCGCCCGTCTCGGCGGCGACGCTGCTCAGGTAAAAGCTGACCTGCTTGAGAAGCCGCTCGATCTCGTCCCGCTCTTTCTCCTCCTCGTCCCGCTTGTCGCGCAGGACGCTGAGGAGATCAAGAAGCGGCGACCCCTTCTCCGCGGGGTAGTTGACGAGGTTGTGCAGGACGAGCTCGGCCAGGTGCATCTGCGAGCGTGCTTCGAGCGGGAGCGCGCCGGCGTACTTGGGCAGCGGCTCGATGCCGAAGAGCACCTCAAGGTCGCGCCTGTCCTTGAACTCCGCGCACCGCATCAACACGCTCACGCAGGTTCGATGTAAAGCGACGTTCAGCCCCATAACTTAAGTCCCGGTGCCGCCCCTCCCGCCCGAGCGCCGCGCGCCCCCGGCGTCTAACTGCTCAGGTAAGTGCTGACCTGCTTGATGAGCCGGTCGAGGTCTTCCCGTTCGGCGTCGCCCTCTTCGCGCTTCTCGCGCAGGATGACGAGGAGTTCGAGGAGCGGCAGCCCCCCCTCCGCCGGGTAAGTGACGAGGGTGTGGATGATTTGTTCAACAAGGTGCGCGCGCGAGCGTGCTTCGAGCGGGAGCGAGCGCGCGTAGCGGTGTAGCGGATCGATGCCGAAGAGCGGCTCCAGAGTGCCCCTGTCCCTGAACTCCCAGCAGTCCATCAAAACGGCCGCGCACGCGCGGTGTAAGGCGACGCTCAACCCTCTGGGCCGAGCCCGGGGCCGCGGCTCGCCGGACGGCCCCGGCACCTCGGGGTTGAGAAGGCACCGGCGGGCGACGTACTCCTCGGTACGCTTCCCGCGCACCTTCTCTTCGCCGCCGTACAGCGCGCCGAGCGACGGCGGCAGCGAGGCGAAGGTGGGGGCGTCGACGAGCAGTTCGCCCGGCCGCGCGACGGCTTCGAGCCGGACGGCGCGGGTGATGGTGAGCCCCGCCAGATCGAGGGCGCCGCCGGCCGGCATCCATTCCGTCACGTCGCCCGTCGCCGCGCCCATGCGGAACAGCCGCCGCGCGGAGGGCTCGGTCTTCCCGACGTTGCGCACGCGCGTCTCCTCGTGGACGGCCGCCGCGAACATGTGGGCGAGTTCGGCCCTGTCGAAGTGGAGAATCGCGCCGTCGCCCGTCGTCTTCAGCAGGGCGTGCTCGCGCCGCGCCTCGACGGCCCCGAGCCCGCGCTCGACGAACCCCTGAATCTGCGCGTTCAACTCGGCGACCGCGCCCGAGCCGCTGTTCTCTTCGAGTATCGCCGCGATCCCGCTGTAGCCGACGAGGTCGAGATCTAAAATGGTCTTGTCCATCGCTCACCGTTTGGCGTAAGAGCCGGTGCGGGACGGCCCCCCACCCGGGCTCCGGGGCGACCTGACCTTCGTCGGTCGCAGCCGCCCGGAACGCCGTGCTCCGCCGGAGAAGGCCGAACCTTTATCTGTCTTGGACAGAGAGGCTAGAGGGAAGTTCGAGCAACCTCGGGGCGGGCCGCGTCAACCGCCGCCACGCCCGCCCGCCGAATCCGAGCCGAGACAGGTCTCGGGAACATAAAAGTTACACGGCGAGGCGTCACCGCGCGGAGTAATGAAGACGCGCCTGAGAAACCGCCCCGCATTAGAGCCCCGTCGCGGAGGGTGCGCAATTTATCACGCCGGCGATTTAAGTCGCAACTCAATTTATAAACGGGCCGGCGGGCCGGCCGGGGCATGAAGCGGCGAAGGCGAACGGGTCAACAACGCGCGGAAAGTCGGCCCGCCCCGACCTAATCCGTTCCCTTCATCAGAGCCTCCTTCACGCGTCACTCGTAGCGCCGCCACTCGGCCTCGTAGTAGCGGACGAGCGACTGGTTGTCGAGCCGGTTGACCTCTACGGGAACCGGCCCGAGGTCGGCCGAGAGCATGAACATCGCGGGCAGCGCGAGGTCGTCTAAAAACTTCAGCTCGACGGGGGGCGCACGGTGCGGCACCTCGAAGGGCGCGCGGCGCGCGAGCGCGAAGCCCCAGACGCCGAACGAGGGGACGGCCGTGTAGTAAGGGCGCACGCTAAAGCCGGCGGCTTCGAGCGTGCGGACGATGCACCAGTAGGAGCTGCGCGCGAAGAGCGGCGAGGTCGACTGGACGCTGACGGCCGCGTCGGGCGCGAGACGCCGCTTGAGCATGTGGTAGAAGCGCGTCGTGTAGAGCTTGCCGAGCGCGAAGCTGTTCGGATCCGGGAAGTCTATCAGCGCCGCGTCGAAGGGCGGGCCGTCGGTTTCGAGCCAGAGCATCGCGTCCTCGTTGACGACGCGGACGCGCGGGTCGTCGAACGCGCCGCGGTTCAGTCTCGCCAGCGGCGGGAAGCGTCGCGAAAGCTCGGTCATCTCGTGGTCGAGGTCTACGAGCACGACCTCCTCGACCGCCGCGTACTTCAAGACCTCGCGGAGCGCGAGGCCGTCGCCGCCGCCGAGGATGAGGACGCGGCGCGGGGCGCGCCCCCCGTCGGAGGCGAGCGCCATCGCCGGGTGGGCGAGCGCCTCGTGGTAGCGGTACTCGTCGGCCGAGCTGAACTGTAGGTTGCCGTTGAGGAAAAGCTGGAAGCCGGCGCGGTTGCGCGTGACGACGATGCGCTGGTAGTGGGTCGTCTTAGAGTAGACGATGTCGTCGGCGAACATCGCGTCCTCCGCGAGCGAGGTGAGCGCGTCGGCCTTGATGAAGGCGACGGCGAGCAGCGCCATCACCACGACCGCCTGCGCGCGCAGCCGCGCGACCGAGCGCCCGCCGATGAGCGGCCGCATCAGCCACGTCGCCCAAAGCCCTACGGACGCGTTGAGGAACCCGAACAGCAAAGACGTGCGCACGAGCCCGAGGCGCGGGACGAGGAAGATCGGAAAGAGCAGCGAGGCGATGAGCGCGCCCGCGTAGTCGAAGGCCAGCACGCGCGCGACCAGCTCCTTGAAGTCGAGGTGGTCTTTGAGTATCCGCATCAGCAGCGGAATCTCCAGCCCGACCGCCGCGCCGATGAGGAAGACCAGCCCGTAGAGCACGACCTGAAAGTAGCTCAGGTGCGCGAAGGTGAGGAACAGCAGCGGCGCGGAGAACCCGCCGAGCAGGGCGACGGCCAGCTCCACGTCCACGAAGCGTCGCGCCAGCTCCTTGTCCACGAAGCGGGAGAGCCACGACCCCGCCCCCATCGCGAACAGGTAGATGCCGATGATGAGCGAGAACTGCGTCACCGAGTCGCCGAGGACGTAGGAGGCGAGCGTCCCCGCCAAAAGCTCGTAGACGAGCCCGCAGGTCGCGATGACCAGGACGTTGAGGAAGAGGACGGGCGTGCGGTTCATAAAACAGTAGTCGGTAGTCGGTAGCCGATAGCCGGTAGAATAACCTTTTCAGCCGGGCCGCAGTCTGGAACCGGCGGCGTCCGCCGGGCGGAGCCTACTGTCTACCGACTACTGTCTACCGTCTACTCACCCTTGAATGGCGGCTGCGATGATGAGCGAGATGCCGATGATGACCGCGCCGATGACGATGGCGAGCGCGGTGTTGTGATCCTCTTCCAGTTCCTTGCGGATGGAGAAGGGCGAAGCCTTGACGATGATGACGTAGGCGACGCCGAAGATGAGCAGGCCGAAGACGGTGAAGATGGCCGTCGTGGCGATGACGGGCGCCAACTCCTCCATCTTGACGACCAGGCCGAGCGCCGACGTTAACAGGTTGAGCATCATTTTCCTCCGCGGTAGCCGGAATGCCAGAAGTGGAAAGAGCGGTAGCCGCCCGGCGAGTTGCGCACGTCGGCCGGGAGCACCTGCCGCTGCGAGGTCGAAAGCTCCCACCCGCTCCAGGCCGCGAAGCCGTAGAGCAGCAGGAGGCCCGCCCCGAGTAAGAGATAGATTTTGCTGAGCATGACGTTCGTTGACCTCCGACCCCTAACGCCGTTTCCTCGCCGCCGGCTTGAGTTCTCTGAGCACGCCCTTCCTGTAGACCCACGTCGTCGGGGGCGGCTTGCGGAAGCCCGGCTCCTCCTGTGCGCTGAGCCTGTAGTAGCCGGGGAAGCGCAGCAGTATCCGCTCCTCGGGGAGCGATTCGAGCGTGATGTCGGGCGAGTCGGAGCAGTCGCCGAACTCTTCCGACATGCTCACCCTCGCCTCTTCGACGACGCGGACGATGCGGAACATCGCCGGGCAGCCCGACCCGCCGTCGCTCGCCCACATGACGACGACCTCGCCGCCGTCGAGCCCGCGGAAGTGCGCCTTGAAGCCCGCGTACATCGTGCCGTCCACGAGCGCGACCTTTCTGCCGCCGAGCCGCAGCGTCAACGTCAGGCCGTCCTCCGGACTGTCGCGGACGATTGTGAGTGTGCCCGCCTTCGTCAGCACGCCGTCCACCAACTCCTCCTTCGACGCCGCCTGCGCGCGCGCGGCCGGAGGCGCGAGCACCGCGGCCGCGCAGAGGAGGAGGGCGAGCGCGCGGTGCTCGAACGCGCCGGCGCGCGCCGGACGCTTCCCGTCAGTCGTCACTGCTGTCATCGCTGCCGTCGTCACCGTCTCCCGAGTCGTAGGGGTTGAAGGCGCTGTCGGCCCAGCGCCGCCGCTCGAAGCTGAAGTGACGCACGAGCGCGATGAGCGGAATCACGGAGAGCGCGACCACGACCAGCAGCAGGTTGAGCACGCGCGGCACGCCCTGCTCGACGCGGACGCGCACCTGCGGCGGCGCCGCCTGATTCCAGTTCTCCCACTGCGCTTCGAGCCGCATCAGGTAGCGCCCCGCCGGGAGCGCCGGCAGGTAGTCGGCCTGCTCGCGGCTGCCCTCGCTCCACGACTCGCCGTCCTCGATGCCGTGGTAATACTCCATCGGCAGGTCGAACTGCTGGACGAGCCCGGTCTGCTCGTCGATGAGGTCGCCCGCGACGTAGACCCAGTTGTTCTCGGCGTTGGCGCTGCCCGTCACGCGTATGTTCTGCCCGCCGGCCAGCTCGACCGGGTCCGCGAAGATGACCTGCGTCTTCTCCGCGCCGCTCTCGCCTGCCGCCTGCGCGGCCTGCGCGGCGGCCTGCGCCTGCGCGACGCGGAGGCGCATCGCCTCCTGTAGCTCGGCGGCCGAAGCGCCCGGGCGCGGCGTCGGGAGCGTGAAGGGCGGCGCGGGCGACGCCTGCGCCTGAGCCTGCAAGGTGTAGGTCTGGTCGAAGACGACCTTGCGCGGCGAGAGCACCATCGTGAGGAAGCCGACCCCGAGCGCGGCCAGCACCAGCAGCGCCCAGTAGGCGTAAATCTTCTTGTGCCCCCACGGCTGGTTGGGCGCGACCGTGCGGGGCCTCGCGAGGTCGACGCCGAACTTGCGCTCTACCTCCTTGAGCGGCGTGTAGGTGCCGAGCGACCAGTTAATCTCCTCGGCGGAGATTGCGTCGCCCTTCCGCTTGCGGGCGGGGGCGACGGGCACCTCCTTCGAGAGCATGAGCGGCGCGGCAACGTAATCGACGGCGCGCGCCTGCTCGCCCGCCTCGACGCGCCAGTAGAACTCGCCCTCGACGTACTCGACGCGCGCCACGGCGTCCTGAAATATCTTGAAGCTCTTGCCCCCGTGGACGGCGCGCTGCCCCGACTCCGTGACTTCGCCGGGCGGCACCGCGCGGACGTAGCTCCAGTGGCCGTCGGACTCGACGAGCCAGCGGAAGCCGAGCGCGGGCTCGTAGAGCAGGTACTCCTGCCAGTAGTAGCGGACGCCGTCGAACTCGACGCTCCTGACCATGTAGCCGATGACCGTGAACGCGCGCCCCTCGAACTCGGCCGTCCCGCCTATGGGCACGGACGCGCCCCAGCCCTCCTTCTTCTCAAGCGTCTTGAGGTAGCGCAGGCGGCCTTCGCTCGCGTCGAGCAGCGAGCCGCAGTTCGGGCAGCCGACGCGCTCCGTCCGGTCGGGCGCGCGAAGCTCAAGCGGCCCGCCGCAGCGCGGGCAGCTCAACTGCGTGGCGGCGACCTTGCGCGCCTCGCGCTCGGACGTGCGGCGCGCGTGCGCGAGCCCCAGCTCTTCGAGGCTGACTTCGCGCCCGACGTAGACGTTCGGCGGCTGCTCGCCGTAGTCGAGCGTGCCGAAGGCGCCGCCGGCGCCCGAGAGGTCTGCGTAAGCGTAGGTCTCGCCGGGCGTGAGCAGGTAGGGTATCTCGCCCTCGGCCGCGGTCAGTTGCGCCGTCCCCTTCTCGGCGACGACGGGCGGCGGCTGCGCGGGGATGGCCCAGACCGGCTGGCCGAGCTGTAGCTGGTCGAAGGCGGGAAGCGCGTTGGGCGAGGGCACCTGAATCTGGAAGGTGAGTTGGAAGCGCCCCTGCGCCTCGGCGAGCCAGCCCCAGCGGCCGTCGGCGAAGGCCGCGTACCACTCGTCCCAGAAGCCGCCGGCCGCGTGCCGCACCTGCGCGCGCCCCGTCAACTGGAAGGCCACGCCGAGGTAGACGCCCGCGAGCCCCGTCTGAAGCGGCGAGCCCGACTCGGCCACGTCCGCGACCTTGCCGAGGTCTTCGACGCCGCGGTCCGTGCGCGCGACGACCGAGTGGCAGTACTCGCAGACGACCACGACGGACGAGCCCGTCTTAAACATCACCTGCGCGCCGCACGCGGGGCAGTTCGACTGGAGCGCCATCAGGCGTCACCCCCGTCGCGCGAGACTCGGGGCCCGGGCCCGCTCTGAGAATCAATCGCGCCCTGAGTCTCGCGTCGGATGCCGCGCACGCTCACGGAGGTCGCGCCGAGCATCTCGCGGAGGCGCTCGGCCCAAGGCCACGCGGGTCGCTCGCGGCAGCAGTAGAGGTTGAAGGTGGCGACGCGGAACTCCGGGTAGGTGTGACAGGCGAGGTGCGACTCGGTGAGCATGGCGAGCCCCGTCGCGCCGCCCTCGCCGGGGAACTTGTGCCAGTGCTCCTCGCCGAGTACGCGCAGATCTAATTCCCGAATCGCGCGCGCGAAGACCCCGCGCAGGCGCGTCACGTCGCGCAGCGCCTCCGCGTCGCAGCCCGACGCCTCGATGAGCCATTCCGTCCCGACTGTCAACATGCTTTGAGAAAAATTTGGTTAAGAGCGGCGGTGTCCGGTCTGACTTTAACGCGTGCGAGGATAGGATAAGAGCCGCGCCTTTGCAACAACCTTCTCGGGCGCGGCGCAAGTCCGCCCGCCGCGAGCCGTTCGATGGGTTAAGCTTTAAATTTCAAATTTCAAATTTCAACTCTGAAATCCCGAGGAGTCACACGCATGAAGAAGACGAAAGTCCCGACGCGCCGCAAGCTCTTTCCCCTCCTCGCCGCGCTCTGTCTGTGCGGCGCGGCCTCGGCGCAGCCGGCGAAAAAGTTCGAGCCGACGCCGGCGCAGGCGGCCGAGGCGGCGCGTCTTCGCGGCGCACTCGCGGGGGCGCTCGGCGAAGACTTCGAGCTGGCGCGCGAACGGCTCGCGCGGCGCTCGGACTGGCACGGCGGCGGCCTCTACTGGCTCGCGCACCTGCGGGCAAAGCGCCCCGGCGGGTTTCACGTCAAGTACAAGTACCGCTACAAAGACCGGGTCAAGCCGCAGGACCCGCTCTACACCTTCGTCGAGCGCCGGACGTTCGTCCGCGTCGGCCCGCGCGGCTGCGCCCGACGGCCGCGCTCCAACTCCGTCTGCGTCGGCGACACCGTCATCCTGCCCGTCGTCGTCAACGACTACACCGAGCACACCTTCTCAATCGAGGCGCAGCCGTACGCGCCCGGCGACGGGTCAACGGAGAAGAGCCTGCGCAGCATTGAGGAGGCCGGGCTCTACCGCGAGCCGGTGCCCAACCCGGCGGAGAAGTTTCTGCGTTACTTAGGGAGTCGCGCTCACTACAGCCCGCACCGCGCGATGGGCTACACGATGAGCTACGATGCCACCTTCGAGGCCGTCGCCCCCGGCAGCTTCAACCTCGCCGTCGGGGCGACGGCGCCTGCGGCCGGGCCTTTGACCAACGCCGAGACCGCCTCCGCCGGCTCCGTCCCCGTCGTCATCGTCGCGCCGGGGACGCCCGTCACCGTGCTCTCCTCGGGCGAGGACGTGCACGGCTACACCGAACGCTTCTCTTCGCGCAGCGGCGAGAACTACCAGACGACGCCCCTCGTCCTCCAACCCGGCGACCGCATCACGCTCAAGTACTCCGGCTACAGTCGGCGCGGCCGTTCGCCCGGCGGCGAGAACCGCGAGGCGCTTGAGGCCAGCGTGAAAGACCACGCGCCCGTCATCACGCTCCTGCCCTTCCGCGTAGACCCGGCGCGGGACTTCGACGAGTGGATAGTCGACTTCTATCCGCCTTCGCGGCGTGAGTGAGACTTTAGTCATCCAAAGTTTGAAGGCAGTTCCCCGCCGGGCTCGCGACGCGTGCTATGATGCGCCCGTCCAACGGGGCGATAATTTCACATGCTCTATCTCTCGCAGGTACTCGGCCGGCCCGTCCGCGAGGTCGAGGGCGAGCGGGTGGCGACGCTCAAGGACATCATCGTCCGCCTGGGGAGCGACCACCCGCCGGTGACGGGGCTCGTCGCGCGCTACCGCCGCCGCGACTTCTTCGTCCCGCGCGCGCGCGTCGCGCTCATCGACGTGAACGGCGTCCGGCTCAACTCCGACATCCTCGACCTGCGCCGCTTCGCCCGGCGCGACGGCGAGGTGCTGCTCGCGCGCGACGTGCTCGACAAGCAGCTCATCGACGTGGACGGCAAGCGCGTCGTGCGCGTCAACGACGTGCAGCTCATCGAGTCGGGCGGCGAGCTGCTCGTCACCGGCGCCGACGTGACGCTCGCGGGGCTCTGGCGGCGTCTGACCCCGCACAACTTCATCGGCACCAACCGCGCCGTCGAGGTCATCGACTGGGCCGACGTGGGGTACCTCGCGACCGACGCCGCGACCGTCCAGCTCAAAAGCTCGCGCGACAAGCTCTCGCGCCTCCACCCCGTCGAGATCGCGCGGCTCGCCGAGGCTCTGTCGCGCCACCACGGCTCGGAGGTCATCGAGGCTCTGGACGACGAGACGGCCGCCGAGACGCTGGAGGAGATGCACGCCGAAGACCAGGCGCGCATCATCGGCGACATGGAGGAGGAGCGCGCCGCGGACATCCTCGAACACATGTCGCCCGACGAGGCGGCGGACGTTCTGGGCGACCTGCCCGAGGAGAAGGCCGAAGACCTGCTCGAACGCATGGAGCACGAGGAGAAGGAGGACGTGCGGGAGCTTCTCCCCTACGAGGACGACGAGGCCGGCGGCCTGATGACCACGGAGTTCGTCGCGCTCCCCAAACACCTGACGGCGGGCGAGGCGCTGGCGCGGCTCAGGGAGATGGCCGAGACGCCGAACATGATCTACTACCTCTACGTCGTCGAGGAGGAGGGCTCGTGGAAGCTCTGCGGCGTCATCGCGCTGCGCAGCCTCATCCTCGCCGACCCGGAGTACAAGCTCTACCAGGTCATGCGCGACGAGTTCCAGTTCGCGCACCCGAGGGACTCGGCGCGCGAGGTGGCCGAGACCATCGCCGAGTACAACCTCCTGGCGCTGCCCGTCGTGGACGACGCCGGGGACATCGCCGGCATCGTCACCGTCGACGACGCCATGGAACTACTCCTCCCCAAAGACTGGCGCGCGCGCCTCCCGAGGGTTTTCGGTTGATTCAAACGGTTGGGACTTTTATTCTCCGCCGACTTGAAGGATGATGGGCGCAACGACCGGGCCGGACGAACTCTGAAAGCCGACCGCCGACAGTTTCTATGAAAGACGGGGAACCTCCGAGTGGCCTTGACGCGCGCAGAGAGTGTGCGGGACGCGGGTCGCCGTCTGTGGCGGCGCGGGGGCCGGCGCGTGCAGCGCGCGGCCTCGTCGCGGCGCGGGTTTCTGGCCTACCTCGCGGTCATCGGGCCGGGGATGATCGCCGCCAACGCGGGTAACGACGCGGGCGGCATCGCCACCTACGCCTCGGCCGGGGCCGACTACGGCTACAACCTCCTCTGGACTTTAATCCCTCTGGTCTTAGCCCTCGGCGTCGTGCAGGAGACGTGCGCGCGGATGGGCGCGGTGACGGGCAAGGGGCTCTCCGACCTCATCCGCGAGCAGTTCGGCGTGCGCTGGACGGTGCTGGTGATGCTGGCGCTGCTGGTCGCCAACGGCGGCGTCACCGTCTCGGAGTTCGCCGGCATCGCGGCGGCGACCGAGCTGTTCGGCGTGCCGCGCTTCGTCTCGGTGCCGCTGGCGGCCTTCGCCGTCTGGTGGCTGGTCGTGAAGGGCTCCTACCGGCGCGTCGAGCGCGTCTTCCTCGTGATGTCGCTCGTCTTCCTCGGCTACGTCGTCTCGGCCTTCCTGGCGGGGCCCGACTGGGGCGAGGTGGCGCGCGGGCTCGTCCGGCCGGAGGCCGACTTCAACCCGGGCTACCTCTTCACCGTCGTCGCGCTCATCGGCACGACCATCTCGCCCTACATGCAGGTCTTCGTCCAGTCGTCGGTGGTCGAGAAGGGCGTGCGCGAGGAGGACTACTCTCTGACGCGCGCCGACGTGTGGGTGGGGACGGTCTTCGCCATCGCCGTCGCCTTCTTCATCACGGTGGCGACCGCCGCGACGCTCCACCGCGCGGGCGTCCACATCGAGTCGGCGGAGGACGCGGCGCGCGCGCTCGAACCGCTCGCCGGGACTTACGCGCGCACGCTCTTCGGCGTCGGGCTCTTCGGCGCTTCGATGCTGGCGGCGGCGGTGCTCCCGCTCTCGACCGCCTACTCGATCAGCGAGGCGCTGGGCTTCGAGAAGGGCGTCTCGCGCTCCTTCCGCGAGGCGCCGATCTTCGTCGGCATCTTCACGTTTCTGATAGTCGTCGGCGGCCTGGTGGCGATGATACCGGGCGTGCCGCTCTTCCGCGTGCTGCTCATCACGCAGGTCATCAACGGGATGTTGCTGCCCGTGCTGCTCGTCTCGATCCTGCGGCTCGCCTCCGACCGCGAATTGATGGGTGCGCACGCCAACGGCCGGGTCTATAATGCGGCCTCGTGGCTGACCGTTCTGATCGTCTCCGCCCTGTCGCTTCTCTTTATCGCGACGCGGCTCTTCAACTTCTGAGCAGTTCAAAGTTACAAGTTCAAAGTTTCAAGTTGAAGGCCGAAGTTTTTAACTTTGAACTTGTAACTTTGAACTTATCCCGATGAGTCGTCCTCCGCTCAAGAAGCAGGTCGCGCTGCCGCTGGTCTTCGCGGCGCTGTTCGGCGTCGCGTGGTACGTGCTCAGCCTGCTCGCCGGCGAGCTGCCCGACGGCGCCACCGAGCAGCAGAGGGTCTCGCGCGCGGCGGGCGAGTGGGCGAGGTCGCTCGTCCAGATCGTCTTCTGGATGAGCGCGGCGCTCGTGGCCGTGCGCGCGCTCAACGAGCTGGCCTTCCTCGTCTTCCGCAAGCGCAAGGGCTACGACGCGCCCGCGCTGATGCGCGACCTCTTCTCGCTCGTCCTCTACGTGACGGCCGGGGCGGTCATCCTCCGCTACACGCTCGAACTCTCGTTCGCGGCGCTGCTGCCGGGCTCGGCGCTCCTCGGCATCATCCTCGGCCTCGCGCTCCAGGACACGCTCGGCAACCTCTTCGCGGGCATCTCGCTCCACGCCGACAAGCCCTTCCAGGTCGGCGACGTGATCACGGTCGGCAAGCACACCGGCGTCGTCATGTCTGTGACGTGGCGCGCCGTCAAGGTCAAGACCTTCCAGAACCACATCATCCTCCTCAGCAACAGCAGCATCGGCAAGGAGTCCATCGAGGTCTGCCCGCAGGAGGGGCAGAACGCGCGCGTCGTCTTCTTCGGCGCGCTCTACACCGACTCGCCCGTCAAAGTCATCCACGCCGTGCGCGAGGCCGTGCGCGACGCCGACAACGTCCTGCGCTACATGACGCCCGTAGTCCGCATCCGCGGCCTCGGCGACTCCGGCGTCGAGTACGAGGTCAAGTACTGGCTCTCCGACTACTCGCGCTACAACGACACCGACGCGCTCGTCCGCCAGCGCATTTGGTACGCCTTCCGCCGCAGCGGCCTGACCTTCGCCTTCCCGACCCGCACGCTCTTCATGGAGCAGCCGGCGGACGGCGGCGGCGGGCGCGACACCGAGACCATCGCCGAGCTGCTCTCGGCCGTGGACATCTTCTCGCCGCTCACGTCCGACGAGCTGAACGCGCTGGCGGCCGGGGCCCGCGGGCGCGTCTTCGCCCCCGGCGAGACGATCATCCGCGCGGGCGACAGCGGCGCCTCGATGTTCGTCGTCCACCGCGGGAGCGTGGACGTGCGCGTGGACTCGAACGGCGAGCAGCGCACCATCAAGCGGCTCGGCGAGGGAGCCTTCTTCGGCGAGATGGCGCTCTTCACAGGCGAGCCGCGCACCGCCTCGGTCGTCGCCGCCGAGGAGACCGAAGTCCTTGAGATCGACCACGACGCGATGAAGGGGCTCTTCCAGACCAACCCCGACCTCGTCGAGGCGCTCAGCCACACCATCAGCGAGCGCCGCGAAGGGCTCGCCGCCAGCGCCCCCTCCGCCGACGGCGACGAGGGCGCCTCCGACGGCCTCCTCTCCAAAATCAAACGCTTCTTCCGCCTCGACTGAACGGCACCCGGAAGGCGGAAGGCGAAAGCGAATAGAGAAGGGCGGCGGGGCTCT
>DASWNR010000163.1:0-12912 GCA_036399155.1 Pyrinomonadaceae bacterium | reverse complement strand
CTGACCGTTCTCGAACCTGAGAGCTTTCATAGATGAAAAGTGAAAAGTGATGAGTGACGGGTGATAAGAAAAGCGACGGCTCTTTCTTATCACCCGTCACTCATCACTCATCACGGCACTTAAAATCTTTTCGCGCGGAGGTAGGCGTTATCCTTCGTGAGCTCGACGGTCTTTTCGCGCCCGGTGACGTTGACGGAGAGCCGCCAGGTCAGCTCGCGGTCGCCCTGTACGGTGGCGTGTATCCACCACTTGCCGGGCGGGACGGCGAGGACGGCCTCTCCGCCCTCGTCGAGCTCGACGCCGAGCGGCTGGCGGCCGCCCATCAGCCGCGTCGCGAACTCCTCGAAGCGTTGGCCGGGCCGGCGCTCCGAGTCGAACTCGCTGCGCGCCGCCGCCATGTTGATCGGGTAGAGCTGGACGGGAATCTTCCGCGCCGAGACGGGGAACCCGACCTCTTCGCGCCGCAGGCGCAGACGCAGGAGCGTCGTGCGCTGTCTTCCGGGCTGCGCCGCGAGCGCGGGCGCGCGCTCGCCCTCCGGCAGCCGGCGGTAGACGCCCCAGACCGCGCCGGCCAGCGCCGCGACGAGCGCGACCATCGCGCCGGCGGCGGCGAGTCTGCGTGCGAAGCCGTTCCGGTCGTCGCCCATCCTTCAGGCCATCAGGCCGCGCTCGCGCAGCGCGCTCGTCAGATCGTGGTCGGTCGGCACAGAGAGCACCTGCCCGGCCACGTCCACGGTCGGCTTGCGCTCCTTGCCGCCGTTGTGTTCCCTGACCCAGCCGGCCGCCGCCTCGTCCCGCTCGATGTCCACGTACTGGTACTGCACGCCGAGGCGGTCGAGGAACTCGCGCGCGCGCTTTGTGTCTTCGCACCAGTCCGCGCCGTAAACCTTTACTCCGAACACGGGCGTCACCTCCGCCTTTAGAAATTCGCCCGGTCATGATAGCACGCGCCCCGCGCGATTAAGACAGTGCGGCGGGCGTGTTACAATGTCGCTTCAACCCGGTCAATGACATACGGTCGGCCAGATGACTCCAGACGAGGGCGGCGTGAGCGAAATCCTGAGGGGCGGCTTCCGCGACGAGTGCGGCGTGTTCGGCATCTACGGCCACGACGACGCCGCGCGGCTCACCTATCTCGGCCTCTACCAGTTGCAGCACCGCGGGCAGGAGTCGTGCGGCATCGTCGCCACCGACGGCTCGGTGCTCCGGCAGGAGCGCGCGATGGGGCTCGTCTCCGAGGTCTTCGACGAGGAGCGTCTCAACCGCCTGCCCGGCGTCTCGGCCATCGGCCACACGCGCTACTCGACCGCGGGCGAAGTCTCCGTGCGCGAGGCGCAGCCCTTCCTCGTCAACGCCGGCCCGCACGGCCAGGTCGCCGTCTGCCACAACGGCAACCTCCCCTTCGCGACGGAAGACCGCAAGCGGCTCCAGAGTCACGGCGCCATCTTCACCTCTACCTCGGACACCGAAGTCATCCTCCACGGCATCGCGCAGTCCGCGGCCCCCACCGTGCTCGAAGCAATCCCCGAGGTGCTGTGCGAGACCGAGGGGGCCTTCTCGATGCTCTTCCTCACTTCGGACGCGCTCGTCGCCGTGCGCGACCCGAGGGGCTTCCGCCCGCTCGCGCTCGGCCGGCTCGACGACGCGTGGGTCGTGGCCTCCGAGACGTGCGCCTTCGACCTCATCGGCGCGACGTACGTCCGCGACGTGGAGCCCGGCGAGATGGTCGTCATCGACGACCGGGGCCTGCGCTCGACGTTCCCGCTCCCCGCGCGCCCGCGCTCGTTCTGCGTCTTCGAGCACGTCTACTTCTCGCGCCCCGACTCGATGGTCTACGGCCGCTCGGTCAACGAGTCGCGGCACAAGATGGGCAAGCGGCTCGCGGTCGAGCAGCCGGCCGACGCCGACCTCGTCGTCCCCGTCCCCGACTCGGGCGTCGCGGCCGCCATCGGCTACGCCGCCGAGAGCCGGATCAACTTCCGCTTCGGGCTCGTGCGCAACCACTACATCGGCCGCACCTTCATCGAGCCCAAACAGGCCATCCGCTCCTTCGGCGTCCGCCTCAAGCTCAACCCCGTGCGCGACCTCATACAGGGCCGGAGCGTCGTCCTCATCGACGACTCAATCGTGCGGGGCACGACCTCGAAGAAGATCGTCAGGCTCGTGCGCGAGGCGGGCGCGCGCGAGGTTCACGTCCGCATCAGTTGCCCGCCGACGGTGAGCCCGTGCTACTACGGGGTGGACACGCCGAACAGGGAGGAGCTGATCGCCGCCCGGATGTCGGTCGAGGAGGTGCGCCGCTTCATCGAGGCCGACTCGCTCGGCTACCTCTCGATGGAGGGGATGCTCGAAGCCTGCGGCCTCCCCGCCGAAACCTCCTGCGTCGCCTGCTGGACGGGGCGCTACCCCACACGCATCTCCCCCCGGGCCGAGACCCAATACGCGCGCGAGCACGAGCCCGTGCCGTCCGACTGACCCCCTAAAACTCCCGAAGCCTTTGAGAGGTTAATGATGACGACGAGAAAGAAGAAACCCGTCAGGAAACACAGGGTGACCGCGCAGGTTCAGATACTCGACTTGACGAAGGCCGGCAGCTCGATGGAGTTCGGGATTTACGCCAGCGAGGAGAAGATCGGCACCATCATCATCGGGCGCGGCTCGCTGACGTGGCGCGGCGGGAGACGCCAAAAAGACAAGCGGCTGACGTGGTCGCAGTTCGCCGAGCTGATGGACGAACACGCCTACGGCGAGTGAGGGCGGAGAGACTGTCGGAGGGCATCTGAGTGGCGCAAAGTAGA
Source organism: Pyrinomonadaceae bacterium (assembly GCA_036399155.1). Taxonomy (GTDB): domain Bacteria; phylum Acidobacteriota; class Blastocatellia; order Pyrinomonadales; family Pyrinomonadaceae; genus QHXN01. The sequence continues at coordinate 10,114 of DASWNR010000163.1, read as the reverse complement.
CGCGGGTGTGGGTGCGTGGCGGCGGCCGTGCTGGTGGCGGTCGCGTTGGCGGCGGTCGTCGGGTGGTTCGTCGTCAAGCCGCTGCTGGACAAGCGGCGCGAGGAGGCGCCGCCGCCGGCCTCGGGCGACGAGACGAAGGTCGTCGCGCTCGACGTTGGGCAGGGCGACTCGATTCTCATAGTCACGCCGGGCGGCAAGACCGCGCTCGTCGACGCGGGCGAGCCGGGCGACGGCAAGGTCATCCTCGCCGGGCTCAAGAAGTACGGCGTAGACCACATCGACCTGCTCGTCGCCACGCACCCGCACGCCGACCACATCGGCGCGGCCGACGAGGTCATCAAGGGGACGAACGTCGGCCGCGTCCTCTACTCCGGCGTCCCGCACACGACGAAGAACTACGAGGACTTCCTCAAGGCCGTGGACGAAAAAGGCATCGAGCTAATTCGCGCCGAGCCCGGCCAGCAGTTCGAGCTGGGCGGAGGCGCGGTGCTGCGCGTGCTCGCGCCCATCGCGCCGCTCTTCACGAAGGAAGACCTGCGCTCGGGCGGCAACGAGCCCAACGCCAACTCGGTCGTGGCGCGACTCGACTACGGCGAGTTCTCGATGCTCCTGACGGGCGACGCCGAGGAGCAGACCGAGCGCGAGCGGCTCATCAAGAACGGCGCGAACATCCGCGCAACGGTGCTGAAGGTCGGGCACCACGGCTCGAAGTACGCGACCTCGGAAGACTTCCTCAAGCGCGGCGAGTTCAGGCTCGCGGTCATCTCGGCCGGGATGGACAACCGCTACGGCCACCCGTCGCAGGAGGTGCTCGACCGCCTCAAGGCCGCCGGCGTCAAAATCTACCGGACGGACTTACAGGGCGACATCGTCATCTCGACGCGCGGCCAAGAGGGCGACGCGAAAGTGACCACCGGGCGCGAGCCGAAGCCCAACGAAGACATGTGGGCCGGCCGTCAGGCGCTCCGCGACGACTCGGCGCGGCGCGGCTTCATAGACTTCGGCGACCTCCCGCCCGCGCCTAAGCCGAAGGACGAGGCGCGCTCGAACTCGAACAGGAACTCGAACAGGAACTCAAACGCCAACGCGCGCGGGGCCGGCGCGCGTTGAGCGGCGAGCACTTAAGCTGGGACGGGTTTTGAAATCATGGCGAAGGACGGAAAGTCGAAGCGCACGCGCGCCGTCGTCGACCGCATCGAGGACGGAGGCGTGGCCGTGCTCCACGTCGGAGAGGACGAGGAGACGAAGGTCGAGATGCCCGCCTCGCTCCTCCCCGAAGGCGCGGAGTCGGGCAGCCACCTCGTCATCAACGTCTCGCTCGACGAAGACTCGCGCCGGGGCGCGGAAGACCGCGTCAAAGCCTTGCAGGAGCGGCTTGAGAAGCGCGGCGGCGGCGACGGTCAGAAGAACTTCAAGCTCTGACGCGCGGGAGGCGTATTCGTTTGAAGAGAACAGTTCTGCTCTGCGTCCTTCTGGCCGGATGCCTCTGCGGCGTCGCGCAAGCCGCCGACAAGGGGCGACGCGCGAAGCCCGAACGCACGGTCTCGGGCATGATCTACTTCACCAACAACACGCCGAAGGACAAGTCCTACTTCGTCGAACTCTTCGCCGGCCGCGCCATGCGTCGGCTCGCCGCGAAGTGGACGCGCGACTCCGGCTACTTCGAGTTCAAGGGGCTCAGGCCCGGCGTCTACTACCTGCAAATCAGCGGGCCGAACATCTGCCTGCTCCAGTACAAGGTCAACGCGTCCGAGACGCAACCCGAGCAACTGACGATTCTGGGCGACGCCGGCTGCGGGCACCACCAGGTCGCGGGACTCCCCGCGCCGCGCCCCCTGCCGCGCCCCAAAAAGACGAGATGACCAAATCAATCACCTACTCCGACGCGGGCGTGTCGATTGACGCGGCGAACGCGGCGGTCGAGAAGATTAAGGGGCTGGCGCGCTCGACCTTCAACGCGCGGACGCTCTCCGAGATAGGAACCTTCGGCGGGATGTTCGACGGCGCGTTCCCGGGCATGGAGGAGCCGGTGCTCGTCGCCTCGGCCGACGGCGTCGGGACGAAGCTCAAGATAGCCTTCATGACCGGCGTCCACGACACGGTCGGGCGCGACCTCGTCAACCACTGCACCAACGACATCCTCGTGCAGGGCGCGCGCCCGCTCTTCTTCCTCGACTACGTGGCGACGGGCATGCTCGCGCCCGAGACTATCGTCTCGGTCGTCGAAGGCGTCTCGCGCGGCTGCCGCGAGAACGGGTGCGTGCTCCTGGGCGGCGAGACGGCCGAGATGCCCGGCTTCTACGCGGAGGGCGAGTACGACGTGGCGGGCTTCATCGTCGGCGTCGTAGACCGCGCGAAGGTCATCGACGGGAGCCGCGTCCGCGCGGGCGACCTACTCCTCGCGCTCCCCTCCGCGGGGCTGCACACCAACGGCTACTCGCTCGCGCGCAAGCTCTTTTTCGAGGTCGCGGGCTACGAAGCGGACACGCACCTCGACGCGCTCGGCGAGACGGTAGGCGAGGCGCTTCTGCGCCCGCACCTGAGCTACCTGCGCCCGCTCGAAGGCTTGCTCGACACGGGCGCAATCAAGGCGCTCGCGCACATCACGGGCGGGGGGCTTTTGGAGAACATCCCGCGCGTTCTGCCCGAGGGCACGGCCGCCGAAATAGAGCGCGGGTCGTGGCCCGTCCCGCCCGTCTTCAAGCTCATGCGGGAGATAGGCAACGTCGCCGAGGCCGAGATGCACCGCACCTTCAACATGGGCGTCGGCATGGTCGTCATCTGCTCGCCCGAGGACGCGGAGACGGTTCGCCACCACTTCGACAGCCCCGGCCAGTGCTTCACCGTCGGCCGCGTCGTCGCGGGCGCGCGCGAGGTCAGGATAGTTTGAGTTCAAAGTTGCAGGTTCAAAGTTCAAAGTTAAGAAGCGACCCTCAACTTGCAACTTTGAACTTACAACTTTGAACTTTAAGTCTATGAGAGTCGGCATCCTCATCTCGGGGCGCGGGTCGAACATGGAGGCGCTGGCGGACGCCGTCAAAGAGGGGCGCGTGCCCGGCGCGGAGATGGCCGTCGTCGTCGGCGACCGGCCTTCGGCCGCCGGGCTTCTGCGCGCGCGCGAGCGCGGCCTCATGACCGCGCTCGTCGAGCGCGGGGGGCGAACGCGCGCCGAGCACGAGCGCGAGATAATCTCAGTCCTGCGCGGGCACGGCGTCGGGCTGGTCTGCCTCGCGGGCTACATGCGCCTGCTCTCGCCCTGCTTCCTCGAAGAGTTCCGCGGCCGCGTGCTCAACATACACCCGTCGCTGCTGCCGGCCTTCCCCGGCCTCGACGCGCAGCGGCAGGCCGTCGAGCACGGCGTCAAAGTCTCCGGCTGCACCGTCCACTTCGTAGACGAGACGCTCGACGGCGGCCCCATCGTCACGCAGCGCGTCGTCCCCGTCCTCGACTCCGACACGCCCGAAACGCTCTCGGCGCGCATCCTCGGCGAAGAGCACAAGGCTTACCCCGAGGCGCTCGCGCTCGTCTGCTCCGGTCGCTACGAGGTGACGGGGCGCCGCGTCGTCAAGACTTAAGTTCAAAGTTCCAAGTTTAAAGTTTAAAGTTGAAGACGGAAGTTTTTAACTTGGAACTTTGAACTTTCCAACTTTAAACTCTCTCGCATGAACATCGACGAGCAGTTGGAGTTTTTGCGCAAGGGCGCGGTCGAGCTGATCCGCGAGGACGACCTGCGCGCGAAGCTGCTGAAGAGTGAGAAGGAGGGCCGCCCCCTGCGCGTCAAGCTCGGCGCCGACCCGACCGCGCCCGACATACACCTCGGCCACACGGTCGTCATACGCAAGCTCCGACACTTTCAGGAACTCGGCCACACGGTCGTCTTCCTCATCGGCGACTTCACGGGGCTCATCGGCGACCCCTCGGGCAAGTCTGCCACCCGCCCGCAGCTCACGCGCGAGGAGATAGACGCCAACGCCGAGACCTACAAGAAGCAGATTTTCAAACTGCTCGACCCCGGGCGAACCGAGGTGCGCTTCAACTCCGAGTGGATGTCGAAGCTCGGCTCCGACGGCTTCATCCGACTCGCCTCGCATGTCACGGTCAAGCAAATCTTAGAGCGCGACGACTTCCAGAAGCGTCTCGCGGAGGAGCGCCCCGTCGCGCTCCACGAGCTGCTCTACCCTCTGACGCAGGGCTACGACTCGGTCGCGCTCAAGGCCGACGTGGAACTCGGCGGCACCGACCAGAAGTTCAACCTGCTCGTCGGACGCAACCTCCAGCGCGAGTACGGGCAGGAGCCGCAGGTCGTCCTCATCACGCCGCTGCTCGAAGGCACCGACGGCGTCCAGAAGATGTCGAAGTCACTCGGCAACTACATCGGCATCGACGAAGCGCCGCAGGAGATGTTCGGCAAAATCATGTCCATCTCCGACGAGCTGATGTGGCGCTACTACGGGCTGCTCACAGACCTGTCCGCTGGCGAGGTCGAACAGATGCGTAGTCGTGCGGCCGACGGCGAGGCCAACCCGCGCGACCTCAAGGCCGCCCTCGCCAGGCGCGTCATCGCGGACTTCCATTCCCGCGAGGCCGCCGACGCCGCCGAAGGCGAGTTCGTCCGCCGCTTCCGCAACAAGGAAGTCCCCGACGAGGTCGAGACAGTTGAGATTAAGGCGGGCACGTTACGATTGGCCCACTTTATTTTCGAAAGAGGCTTGGCTACGTCTGTGAACGATGCACGGAAGAAGATTGAGCAAGGCGGCGTACGTATCGGCGGTGTGCGGCAAACAGAACCTAACGTTGTCGTTGGGGTTAAGATCGGCGACGATTTTATTTTACAGGTAGGTAAACGCAACTTCCTGCGCGTACGTGGTGTGGACTAGCCTTGAAGGCAAGTGATGCACTTCGAGATCATCGGGCCGATTTCAGAGGTCGAAGTCATCGCCGCCGGGAGCGGCATTCGGATACTGCCGCTGCTGCGGGAGCGGTACGGCAAGGGGCGCTGGCGGAAGCTGAAAGGGATTGCCAACGTCCGGCTCTCCGATGGTACGATACGGCTGGCGGAAGTACACTGGTTCGAGGCGCACGGCATCGGCAAGAGGAAGATGCGAATCAAGCGCTACCTCGACTGAACGACAATGTCTAAGCGTCGGAGTCCAACGCCGAGGTTCGCGGTCTGCGTCGAGACGGACGACGCCGACCTGCTGACCCCGCGCATGATCTATCAGGTGCTGCCCGACGTGAGCGCGGCGCGCTCCGGTTACGTCCGCGTGATAGACAACGAGGGTGAGGACTACCTGTACCCGGCCGAGTATTTCGTCCTCGTCGATTTACCGCGTGAAGTCGAACGCGCAATCTTGCGCGCGTCCTGATCGCGACCGAGCCTCGCACTCGCCCGATCAATAACCCCGTTTTAACACCCTTATCTTATTCGTTCGCGCGGGCGCATTCATATGGCTAAAACTGCAAAGCGCGGAGAAGGCATCACACGCCGCGAGTTCATCTCCTCCGCGGTCGCCGCGTCCGCGGCGACGACCGCGGCGCGCGGGGGTTCCCGCGCCGCGCCGCGTCGGGGGACGAACGTGCTCTACGTCATGGCGGACGACATGGGCTGGGGCGACCTCAGTTGCTACGGGCGGACGGACTACCGGACGCCGAACCTCGACCGCCTCGCCTCGGAGGGCGTGCGCTTCACGCACGCCTACTCGGCCTCGCCCGTCTGCACGCCGACGCGTTGCGCCTTCGTCACGGGGCGCTACCCGGCGCGCACCGCCGTCGGGCTCGAAGAGCCCATCGTCGGGAGAGAGGCCCTGCGGCGGCAGGGGCGCGACCCCGGCCTGCCGCCGGGGCACCCGACCGTCGCGTCGCTGCTGAAGGCGGCCGGCTACCGGACGGCGCTCGTCGGCAAGTGGCACCTCGGCTACCTCCCGAAGTACAGCCCCGTCAAGAGCGGCTTTGAAGAGTTCTTCGGCATCATGAGCGGCGGCGGCGACTACTTCACGCACAGGGACTCGGACGGCGGCGCCGACCTCTTCGAGGCGGAGACGCCGGTCGAGCGCGTCGGCTACATGACCGACCTCCTCACCGAGCGCGCCGTCGGGTTCCTGAGGCGGCAGCGGCGCGGCGCGCCCTTCTTCCTGAGCCTCAACTACACCGCGCCGCACTGGCCCTGGGAGGGGCCGCGCGACGAGGCCGTCAGCCGCGCGCTCGGGCGCGGCTACGAGGGCTTCACCGCGGGCGGCTCGCCGAAGGTCTACGCCGAGATGATGCGGAGCCTAGACTCCGGCGTCGGCCGCGTGCTCCGCGCGCTCGACGCCGCCGGGCACGCGCGCGACACGCTCGTCGTCTTCACGAGCGACAACGGCGGCGAGCGTTTCTCCGACAACCGGCCCTTCACGGGCGCGAAGTTCGAGCTCCACGAGGGCGGCATACGCGTCCCGGCCTTCGTCCGCCTCCCCGGCGTAGTCCCCCGCGGGCGCACGACCACGCAGGTCGCCGTCACGATGGACTGGACGGCCACCATCCTCGCCGCCGCCGGCGCGGGCGCGCACCCCGACTACCCGCTCGACGGTCAAGACCTGCTGCCCGTCCTGCGCGGCGAGCGCCCGGCCTTCGCGCGCTCGCTCTTCTGGCGCACCAACGCGCAGGCCGCCGCGCGCTCCGGCGACTGGAAGTACCTCAAGGTTGACGAGAAGACCGAGCGCCTCTTCGACCTCTCGGCCGACGTGCGCGAGCAGGCCGACGCGCGCAACTCACAAGGGGAAGTCTTCGAGCGCCTGCGCGCCGAGTACCGTAGGTGGGAGGCGCAGATGTTGAAGCCGCTGCCGGCGTAGACGCCCACCGAAGGAGGAGTGAGATGAGAGAAGGTTACGAGACTTCAGACAACGTGGCGGTCGTCCGCCGCTGGTTCGAGGAGGTTTGGAACAAGGGGCGCGCTGAGGCGATTGACGAGATGTTCGACGAGGAGGGCGTCGCGCACGGGCTCACCGACGAGGGCGGCGCCGGGGCCCTGCGCGGCCCCGCCGGGTTCAAAGTCTTCCAACAAAAGTTCCGCGAAGCCTTCCCCGGCGTCGAGGTCGTCGTGGACGACGCCTTCTCCGACGGGGACAAGGTCGCGGCGCGCTGCACGGTGCGCGCACGCCACGAGGGCGACACGCTCGGCTTCCGCGCCACGCGGCGGCCCGTCGAGTTCACGGGGATGACCTTCGCGCGCGTGCGCGACGGCAGGATAGTCGAGGCGTGGAACAACTTCGACTTCATGTCGATGTTCGAGCAGCTCGGCGTGCTCCGGCTCGAAGAGGCGGCCGCCGAGCCGCCCGACGCGGACGACGCGCTGCCGTCGCTCGACTGAGGGACGGCAGACGTCGCAGGGGCGGTCGAGGAGTTCGGCTTTATGGAACCGGGCGGCGAGCGGGAAGACTGGCGCGAGCGTAGGCGCGCGAGGCGCTTCAGGGTCAACCTGCGCGCGCGCTGGGAGGGGCTGCGCGCGTCGCGCGAGGCGACGGTGACGGACATCAGCGAGTACGGCTGCTTCGTCCTCACCGACGACCTCGTCGAGAAGCGCGAGACGGTGAAGCTCGAAATCGAACTCGCGCGCGGCGTCAGCATCACGCTCTGGGGCAAGGTCGTCTACCAGGCAGAGGAGATCGGCTTCGCCCTTAACTTCGAGCGCTTCGCGAACGAGGAAGACCGCAGGCGTCTCCAATGGCTCCTGCGCGCCGAGTCGCATCGGGGTGAAAAGCAGTAGACAGAAGTCAGTAGTCAGTAGCGCTCCACGTTACGGCCGTCGACGCTGACTCACGGACGATTCAACTGACGAAGGTTTTTCTACTGACTACTCTCTACTGACTACCGTCTACTGACTTCTGTCTACTTACTCAAATGTCCGCCGCCGCAAACACGGACGAGACGCTGGTCATCGAGACGCCCGAGCGCGTGCCGCTGCACTTCGCGCTGGCCTCGACGGGGAACCGCTTTCTCGCGTGCGCCTTCGACCACTTCCTGCAAATGGTGCTGATGGCGGCGGTGGCGCTGGTCGTCATCTGGTGGATAGGCTTCTCCGACCTCGGCCGCTGGGTGACGAACGCGCCCAAGTGGCTGCTGGCGCTCCTCGTCGTCGCCGTCTTTCTAATCTGGTCGGGCTACTTCGCGCTGTTCGAGTGGGCCTGGTCGGGGCAGACGCCGGGCAAGCGCTGGCTGCGTCTGCGCGTGATACGCGAGGACGGGCGGCCCGTCACCTTCTGGGAGGCTTCGGCGCGCAACCTCGTCCGCCTGCTCGACATGGAGCCGTTCCCCTTCTACTCGGTCGGGCTCGTCTCGGTCTTCGTCAGTAGTCGCGACCAGCGGCTCGGCGACCTCGTCGCCGGCACCGTCGTCGTCCGCGAGCGCGAGGCGCAGGCGCCCTCCTTCGAGCAGGTCTTCTCCGCGCCGACGGCCGACGCGGCGCTCAGGCGCTCGTTCAAGGCCGTCGCCTTCCGCGCGGCCCTCGGCGCGCTCACGGAGCAGGAGGTCGAGGTGGTCGAGGCGTTCCTGCGCCGCCGCTGGGACATGGAGGATATGCCGCGCCAGTGGATGGCCTGGCGCATCGCCACGCCCATCCTCCACAAGCTCCGCCCCGAATACGACCTCGCCGAGTTCACCTACGAAGGCTTCCTCGAAGAACTCCTCCACCGCTACCGCGCCACGCACCGCTTCTCCGACTGACGAGTGACGGGAAGAAGGCGTCGTCGTCCTCTTTGTCACTCATTTTCGGGCTAAATTGACGCGGCGTCGGGGGCTCGGCTAAACTGCGGGGTTATTTCGGCGGGCAGATTTTCGGCGGAGAGGTACATCTAAGGAATCATGAGTAAAGACATCTTCATCCTCGGCGGCAAGCGCACGCCGATGACAGAGTACGTCGGCGCGCTCAAGGACGTGAAGGCCATCGACCTCGGCGCGGCGGCCGCGCGCGGCGCGCTCGAAGCCACCGGCGTCGCGGCCGAGCAGATCGACCACACAATCGTCGGCAACGCCTTGCAGACCTCGGGCGACGCCATCTACGGCGCGCGCCACGTCGCGCTCAAGGCGGGGGTGCCGGCCGACCGCCCGGCGCTCACCGTCAACCGCCTCTGCGGCAGCGGCATCCAGGCGGTCATCTCCGGCGCGCAGATGATTCTTCTGGACGAGGCGCGCACCGCGCTCGCCGGCGGGATGGAGTCGATGTCGATGGCGCCGCACGTCGTCTACGGCGCGCGCTCGGGCTTCGGGCTCGGGCAGGGCAAGCTCGAAGACTCCCTGATGGTCGCGCTCCTCGACACCTACTGCAACACGACGATGGCGGGCACGGCCGAGAACCTCGCGCGCCGCTACGAAATCTCGCGCGAGGAGCAGGACGCCTACGCCCTGCGCTCGCAGACGGAGGCCAAGCGCGCGCAGGACGCCGGAGTCTTCGCGGAGGAGATCGTCCCCTACGAGGTGAAGACGCGCAAAGGCACGAGGGTCGTGGACGCGGACGACCACCTGCGCCCCGACACGACGCTCGAAGTGCTGGCGAAATTGCCGACCGCGTTCAGCAAGGACGGCTTCGTCACCGCCGGCAACGCCTCCGGCATCGTGGACGGCGCGGCCGCGCTCGTCATCGCGGGCGAGGATTTCGTGAAGGAGCAGGGCGTCAAGCCCGCCGGGCGCATCGTCTCGTGGGCCTACGCCGGCGTCGAGCCCGACGTGATGGGCATCGGCCCCGTCCCGGCCATCCGCAAGGCTTTGGAGAAGGCGAACCTCAAGCTCTCGGACATCGACCTCGTCGAGGTCAACGAGGCTTTCGCCTGCCAGTACCTCGCCGTCGAGAAGGAGCTGGGGCTCGACCGCTCGAAGACGAACGTCAACGGCGGCGCCATCGCGCTCGGCCACCCGCTCGGGGCCTCGGGCGCGCGCCTCGTGCTGACGGCGCTCAACGAGCTCAAGCGGCGCGGCGGCCGCTACGGCCTCGCCTCCGCCTGCATCGGCGGCGGACAGGGCATCGCCATCATCTTCGAGCGGGTTTAAAGGCCCCTCTAAGCCGGGAGAGCGGGCACACCGGCCCGCGTGAGCGCCGCAGGCGCGAAAACTTAAGAGCCGCTTTAACTCAGGGTTGAGATAAGGC
>DASWNR010000162.1:0-11870 GCA_036399155.1 Pyrinomonadaceae bacterium | reverse complement strand
TAAGAACTCGCGGCTTCGACTGTGAACTTTGAACTTGTAACTTTGAATTCACCACCGAACTCACCAGAGAGGCACGAGGCGAGGCCGGCCGCGCGCGACGCCGGCCTCGACGAGCGTCTCGTCGAGCGTCGCGTCGCGGATGAGCAACTGCGTGTCGGAGATGTGCAGGTCGGCGGCGAGCAGCGCGTTGCTCTCGACGACGACGAAGGGGACGCCCGCGCGCCGCATCTCGGAGACGATGCGGCGGCCGACGCGCCCCGCGCCGCAGATGATGTAGTGTTCGCGGAGTTTGCTCATCTCGCGGAGGCGGCGGCGCTCGCCGTACGCCGCCAGAATCTCGGAGCGGACGAGCGACTGGACGGCGGTCGAGAGCAGGTAGCCGGCCGTGCCCACGCCGACGACCATGAAGAGAATCGAGAAGTTGCGCCCGGCGGGCGTGAGCGGCAGCGGCGGGCCGTACCCGACGGTCGTCACCGTCATCATCGTCATGTAGAGGCTGTCCGGGAGCGACCAGCCCTCGACGAGCGTGAGCCCGACGGTGCCGAAGGCCACCACGCCCGCGAGCGCGGCCAGCGAGTAGGCCAAGCTCGCGCGCGGCCTCAGCCTCCGACTCAGTTCTGTGGGGGGCGGCATCGAACCGTGCGACTCCGCGGCGGCATCAAATCCGAGTTCAAAGTTGCGAGTTCAAAGTTCAAAGTTAAGAACCTGGAACTTTAACTCGCAACTTTGAACTCAGCCCGCCACGTTAGCTAAAGGGGCGGGAGGTGTCAAACGTTTGAACGAACGGCGCGAACTCCGCCCGGCTCCCCTGCGTTAACGAGTGTGCGAGGCCGGGCGTCAGGCAGAAGTCGATTTACTATTCGCGGTTTACCCTTTACTATTCATTAACGATGGCACTTCGTCATCCGCCGAAAGATGTGATCCCGCCCGCCGCGCGCGTGCGCCAGCGGTCGGCGCGCGTCGTCAGGTTCGAGGAGCCGCCCGAGGGCTTCGGGCGCCGCTGGCGCCGCCGCCTCATCCGCCCGGCGACGGTCATCCCGGCGGTCGTCCTGACCGTCGCGGTCGTCGGGGCTCTCGCCTACTACTACACGGTCTTCTCCGAGCGCATCGACCGCCTGCTGCGCGGCGAGGTCTTCACGCGCAGCGCCGGGCTCTACTCCGCGCCGAAGCAGTTGCGCGCGGGCGAGAACGTCTCGGCCGAGGATTTGGTCGCGGGTCTGAAGCGCGCCGGCTACGTCGAGAAGGCGCGGCAGGCCGACGACGCGCGCGGCCGCTACCGGCTCGACGGCGCGGCGCTCGAAATAGAGCCGAGCAAGGACTCGCTCATCGACGGCCGCCCGCAGTTCCCGCACCTGCGCGTGGTCTTCGCCAGGGGCGGGAAGTCGGTCGCAGAGCTGCGCGACCTCGACGCGGGCGGCGCGAAGTTGCAGAGCGCGTGGCTTGAGCCCGAGCTGATCAGCTCGGTCGCCGGGCCGCAGCGCGAGCGGCGGCGCGTCATCGGCTTCAACGACCTGCCCGACCCGCTCGTCAAGGCCATCGTCGTCACCGAAGACCGGGACTTCTTCAACCACTACGGCGTCAACTTCCGGGGCATCCTGCGCGCGGCCATCCGCCGCTACGAGGCCGACCCGAACTCGTTCCTCTCGCGCCAGGGCGGCTCGTCCATCACGCAGCAGCTCGTCAAGAACCTCTTCCTCTCGCCCGAGGGCTCGCTCAAGCGCAAGGCGTCCGAAGCCTACATGTCCATCATCCTTGAGACGCGCCTTGAGAAGAAAGACATCTTCGCCCTCTACTGCAATGAGATTTATCTGGGCCAGCGCGCCGGCTTCTCCATCAAGGGCGTGGGCGAGGCGAGCGAGGCTTATTTCAACAAGGACGTGACCGCGCTGACGCTGCCCGAGGCCGCGCTGCTCGCGGGGATGATTCGCAGCCCGAACCGCTACAACCCTTACAGGCACCCCGAGGTGGCCTTCGAGCGGCGCAACCAGGTGCTGAAGGACATGGTCGTGGCGGGCGCCGCCTCCGAGGTCGAGGCCGCGCGCGCGATGGCGACCGAGGTCAAGCTCGCGCCCGCCAGGGGTCGCATCGACGCCTCGGAGGCCCCGTACTTCGTAGACTACGCGCAGGGGCAGCTCGCCGACATCATCGCCGACACGTCGGCCGCCGAGCGCCTGCGCATCTACACGACCATCGACATGGACTTGCAGCGCGCGGCCTACTCGGCGCTGGTCAAACAGCTCGCCGCGCTCGACAAGGTGCAGGCCAAGCGCTTCCCGGCCGGGACGCTACAGGCCGCGCTCGTGGCGATGAAGGCCGACACCGGCGAGATCGTGGCGATGGTCGGCGGGCGCGACTACGAGAAGAGCCAGCTCAACCGCGCGACCGACGCGATGCGGCAGCCCGGCTCGGTCTTCAAGCCGTTCGTCTACGCGACCGCGCTCAACACCGCCTACGACCCCGTGCCGCGCCTCATCACCGCCGCGACCACGTACAAGGACGAGGCGACGACCTTCTCCTACGGCGGCCAGCAGTACTCGCCCGGCAACTTCGGCGACACCTTCTCGAACGCCGACGTGACCGTGCGCGACGCGCTGACGCGCAGCCTCAACGTCGTCACCGTCAAGATCGCCGAAGAGATGACCATCAGCCGCGTGATGAGCATGGCGGCGAAGGCGGGTCTGCCGAAGCCGAAGCAGAACTTTCTGGCGCAGGCCCTTGGGACGAACGAGGCGACGCCGCTCCAGATCGCCTCGGCCTACACGGCGTTCGCGCAGTTGGGGACGCGCGTCACGCCAATCGCCATCAGCCGCGTGACGACCGGCGCGGGCACGACCATCGCCGCGCCGCAGGGGCAGAAGAACGAGGTCATGCGCCCGCAGGTCGCCTTCATCATGGACTCGATGATGAAGGACGTGGTGAACCGCGGGACGGCGGCGAAGGTGCGCGCGCGGGGCCTGCGCGCCAACGTCGCGGGAAAGACGGGGACGAGCCGCGACGGGTGGTTCGCGGGCTTCACGCCCAACCTCGTCTGCGTCGTCTACGTCGGCTACGACGACGGCTCCGACTTGCGGATGACGGGCGGCGACTCGGCGCTGCCCATCTGGACGGACTTCATGACGGCGGCGCTCGCGGCGCACCCCGAGTGGGGCGGCGACTGGCAGGAGCCGGCCGACATCGAACACGCCGAGATAGACCCGCGCACGGGGCTGCTCGCCGGCCCCGAGACGGCCGAGCGCCGCACCGAACTCTTCGTGCGCGGCTCCACGCCCGCGCAGGAGAGCCTGCTCCCCGACGAGATGCCGACGCCCGAAGAACTGCCGACGCCGGACGCCGACCTGCCGCTCACATACCCGACGCCCGGCCCCGTCTACGTCCCCCCGTACCCGGAGGACACGCCGCCGCCTGCACGGCGAGGTCGCGGCGGGGACGACCCCGACTCACCCCCGCGCCTCGCGGGCACCGTCACGCTCGACATAGACCCGGACACCGGACTCATCGCCGCGCCGACCTGCCCCGTCGTACGCTCCAGAACCTTCACCATCGGCACCGAGCCGCGCCGGCGCTGCGGCCCGCAGTACCACCAGAACCAGACCATCTTCCCCTCCGAGACGCGCCCCCGCCGCGCCTCGCCCAGACCCTAGCGGCCCCTCTGCGTCTACATCTCGACCCTCTCGTACACGTCCGCGAGACTCAGAACGCAACCGACCGAGGCGAGTTCGACGCGCCCCTCCGCGCCGCGTATGTCCGCGAGCAGCCAGCGGCCGTCCGGCTGTTTCACATACTGCACGACGTGATACGCGTCCTGTTCGACCAGAAGGTACTCTTCAAGCGAAGGGAGAGTGCGGTAGTAGTCAAACTTTTGGGCGCGGTCGTATGAGGCCGTCGACTTCGAGAGGACTTCGATAATCAGAAGGGGGTTAAGCAGCGTGTCAACCTGGGCGTCTTCAAATTCGGGCGTGCCGCAGGCCGCGGCCACGTCGGGGTACGTGTACAGATTCGCGGCTTTGATTCGCACCCGCATGTCGCTCATGTAAACTTCACAAGGTTTACCGCGGAGCTGGTTTTTCAAGGCGGTGAAGACGTTCCCGGCGATAAGATTATGCTTCCGACTCGCGCCGGTCATGGCGACGATTTCGCCGTCGAAATACTCGTTCTTGTATTCGGCGGCGCGTTCGTAGGCCAGATACTCTTCGGGCGTGACGTAGTTCTTTTTGGTCTGACGGGACATAAATCATCTCCGGCGTCTGGTGGCGGGTGGTGACAATATACCACTTCACCGCCGGCGCAGGCCGTCAAACAACGAGTCTCTTATGAAGAGGCATCGCACTGCCGGAGCGCGGCGTGGAGGGTTTCGGCGGCGAGGGCGGCGGCGTGTGTTTTGCGCGGGGGGAGTCCGCCGGCGGCGCGGGCGATGGAGTCGCGCGTGATGCGGGCGGCCTCTTCGAGGGTGAGACCTTCGAGCATCCCGGCGAGGGCGGAGCCGCAGGCGAGCGTGGGCGGGCAGCCGTAGGCGAGGAAGCGCGCGGCCTCGATGCGGCCCGCGCGCAGGCGGAGCGACAGGCGCAGGCGGTCGCCGCAGACGGGGTTCGACTGCTCGGCGTCGGCGTCGGCGTCGGCGAGCGTGCCGGCGTTGCGCGGGTTCGCCAGGTGATCTTTGAGGAGGTCGGAGTAGGGCACGGGTTTAAAGTTACAGGTTCAAAGTTAAGAAGTCCGGTCTTCAACCTGTAACTTTGAACTTGTGACTTTGAACTGATGTTGGTAGAGCGGCGAGAGGCGGCGCAGGTTCTCGACGGCGCGCGGCAGGACTTCGAGCACGTAGTCGACTTCCTCTTCGGTCGTGTCCTTGCCGAGGCTGAAGCGTATCGAGCCGCGCGCCAATTCGTCGTCGCGCCCGAGCGCGCGTATGACGGGCGAGGGTTCGAGCGAGCCGGAAGAACACGCCGACCCCGTCGAGACGGCGACGCCCTGCATGTCGAGGTTGATGAGCAGCCCCTCGCCCTCGACGTAGCGGAACGAGATGTTCGAGACGCCGGGCAGACGCCGCGCGCGGTCGCCGTTGTAGACGATGTCGGAGACGCGCGACTCGACGCCCGCCTCGAACCGCTCGCGGAGCCGCCGGACGTGCTCGGCGCGCGCGTCCAGTTCGAGCCGGGTCAGGCGCGCGGCCTCGCCGAAGGCGACGACGAGCGGGACGGCCTCGGTGCCGCCGCGCCGCTCGCGCTCCTGGTGGCCGCCGACGTTCTGCGGCGCGAGCCGCGTGCCGCGCCGCACGTAGAGCGCGCCGACGCCCTTCGGCGCGTAGAGCTTGTGTGCGGACAGCGAGAGCAGGTCGCAGGCCAGCGCGTCCACGTCCACGCGCATGCCGCCGGCGGCCTGCACGGCGTCCGTGTGGAGCCAGATTTTCTGGCCGGCGGCGCGGCGCTCGCGGACGAGCGCGCCTATCTCGGCGACGGGCTGGACGGTGCCCACCTCGTTGTTGGCGAGCATGACGGTGACGAGCACCGTGTCGGGCCTCAGCGCCGCGCGCACGTCCTCGACGCGGACGACGCCCTCTCCGTAGACGGGCAGCCGCGTCACCTCCCAGTCGCGCCGACCCAACGAGTCGCAGATGCCGCGCACGGAGGAGTGCTCGATTGACGTGGTGATGACGTGGCGGCCGTGCTCTGCGTGCTGCTCGCAGACGCCCCGGATGGCGAGGTTGTTGGCCTCCGTCCCGCCGGAGAGGAAGACGATCTCGTTCGGGCGCGCGCCGACGAGCGCCGCCACCTCGCGCCGCGCGCCGTCGACGGCCGCGCGCGCCTCCTGCCCGTAGAAGTGCACGCTCGAAGGGTTGCCGAACTTACCCGTCAGGTACGGCAGCATCGCCTCGACGACCCTGGGGTCGGCCGGCGTCGTCGCGCTGTGGTCGAAATAGACTCGGAGCATATTAAAAATCAAAAATAACGATAAACCAGCGGGCCGTCGGGGGGCATCAAACGCTGCGGTCGGCTCTCCCGCCCCGCCGGGCCGCGCCCGCCGTCCGGAGTCTATGTCGCTCAAAGAGAGAGCGTCAAGGCGGTTGGACGGCGCACCGCGCTGATGTAAGCTTCCCCCGGCCACTTCGCCGTTATCGAACTTCAGGAGAGAATTTGATGAAGACCAGCAGACGCTTCCACGCCGCCGCGCTCGCCCTCGTTCTGTCGCTCGGGGCCTTCGCCGCCCTGCCCGCCGCCGCGCAGGCGCAGCAGTACGGCGCGCTCGAACGCGGCTACCGCACGGGCTACTCCGACGGCTACCAGGCGGGCTGGACGGATCAGGTGAAGGGCGCGCGCTCAGACTACGCCGGCAAGCCGGACTACGCGAGCGCCGACCGCGCGTACATCGCGGCCTACGGCTCGCTCGAAGAGTACCGCGACGGCTACCAGCAGGGCTTCGAGGTCGGTTACGAGTCAGGCTACGCGCGGCAGGGCTTTAACTCCGAGCTGCCCGCGGGCGGCGTCCGTCGGCGCGGGGCGGGCCCGCGCGGCGCGACCGCCGGCGTCGAAGGCGTGAGGACGCGCGCCGACGACAACGACGACGCGGACGAGAGCGTCTCGCAGGGCAGGAACACGGGCGGCGCGCAGGGCGCGACCGCCTCGGGCCCCGTGCAGTCGAACGCCGTGCTGACGGTCGAGCTGATGAACCGCCTGACGACCGACGTGAGCCAGCGCGGCGACCGCTTCGAGGCGCGCGTGGTCGAGCCGCAGGAGTTCGCGGGCGCGGTCGTCGCCGGCCGCCTGACCGACGTGCAGCGCTCGGGCAAGGCCCGCGGGCGCGCGCTCCTCCAACTCGACTTTGAACAGATACGGATGCCCGGCGCGGCCGACTGGCAGGAGTTCAGCGCGCAGGTCGTCGAGGTCTTCCCGTCCGAGGAGTCGGGCGTGGGCGAGGTCGATCAGGAGGGCGGCGTGCGCGGCAAGGGCACGACGAAGGACGACGCGACGAAGGTCGGCGCGGCGGCCGGCATCGGCGCCATCATCGGGGCCATCGCGGGCGGCGGCAAGGGCGCGGCCATCGGCGCGGTCATCGGCGGCGGCGCGGGCACGGCCGGCGTCATGACCCAGCGCGGCCAGGACATCCGCCTCGAACCCGGCCAGCAGATGCGCATCCGGGTTAATAAGTAGAGGGAAGTTCAAAAGAGAAGTTCAAAGTTGCAAGTTCAAGGTTCAAAGTTAAGAACTTCGGTCTTCAACCTGTAACTTTGAACTTCTCTTTTGAACTTTAGACCGTGATCGTCACACTCCTTACCGACTTCGGGACGGCGGACTATTTCGTCGGGGCGTTGAAGGGCGCGGTGCTGGCCGCGAACCCTTCGGCGCGCGTGGTGGACATCACGCACGAGGTTCCGCCTTACGACGTGGAGGCCGGGGCGTTCACTCTGCGCGCGGCGTTCGAGACTTTCCCCGAGGGAACAGTCCACGTCGCGGTCGTCGACCCGGGCGTCGGCTCCGCGCGGCGCGGTGTCGCGTTGGCGGGGCGCGGCCACACCTTCGTCGGGCCGGACAACGGACTCTTCGGCCACGTCTACGAGCGCGTGCGCCCCTTCAAAGTCTTTCACCTCACGAACGAGAGTTTCTTCCGGCGAGAAGTCAGCGCGACCTTCCACGGGCGGGACATCTTCGCCCCCGTGGCGGGCGCGCTCTCGCGCGGCGTGCGCGCGGAGGAGTTGGGGCCGGAGGTCGAAGACTTCGTGCGTCTGCCGTCGGCCGCGCCCGTGCGGCTTGAGGGCGGGACGCTCGCGGGCTCCGTCATACACATCGACCGCTTCGGCAACTGCATCACGAACATCACGCCCGGGGATTTGACTGACGAGGACATCGGCGGCGGCGCGCGCCTCGTCGTGTGCGGGCACGAGATAAGCTCCTTCCGCCACTTCTTCGCGGAGGACGGGGGCGCAACCGGCGAGCCCTTCGCCGTCTGGGGCAGCGCCGGGCTGCTTGAGATAGCCGTCTTCCGCGACTCGGCCGCGCGCGTGCTGGGAATTCGGCGCGGTCAGAAGGTCGAAGTACAAACGGGTCGGAACCGCGCGCGGTAGCGGGCGACCGTTCGTGACACGGCTGTACCGAGTTGCCGGGTACCGCCCGCTACCGCCTGCGGTTCCGACCCGGCGGCGTTCGCCGCTTGTCACCTCTCACGCCACTTTGCTATTTTCAAATCACTCTAAGTCTTAAGGACAAATCGAGATGGACAAAGCAGAGAGCAAGCCGGCTGCGAAGTCGGGGGCGGGGCTTGAGGGGGTCGTCGCGGCCGAGTCGTCAATCGGCGACGTGGACGGCGTCAACGGCGTCCTCATCTACCAGGGTCTCGACATCCACGACCTCGCCGAGCATTCGACCTTCGAGGAGACGGTCTTCCTGCTCTGGCACGGCCGCCTCCCCAGGCGCGACGAGCTGGACGCGCTCCGCGCGGAGCTGGCCGCGAACCAGAAGCTCCCGGTCCAAGTCGTGGAGATGATGCGCCGCTTCCCGGCGGACGCCGAGCCGATGGACGCGCTGCGGACGGCCGTCTCGGCGCTCGCCTTCTACGACCCCGCGTCGCGCGACCTCTCGCGCGAGGGCGCGCTCGGCACCGCGACGAAGTTGACGGCGCAGTTGCCGGTCGTCGTCGCCGCCTTCGAGCGTCTGCGCAACGGCAAGGAGCCGGTCGAGCCGAAGCCCGGGCTCAACATCGCCTCGAACTTCCTCTACATGCTCTCGGGCGAGGAGCCCTCGGAGCGCGACGCGCGCGTCTTCGACGTGTGCCTCGTCCTCCACGCCGACCACGAGCTGAACGCCTCGACGTTCACGAGCCGCGTCATCGCCGGCACGCTCGCCGACATGTACGGCGCGGTGACGGGCGCCATCGCCGCGCTCTCGGGGCCGCTCCACGGCGGCGCGAACACGAACGTCATGAAGATGCTGCTTGAGATAGGCAGCCCCGACCGCGCGGAAGGCTGGCTGCGCGAGGCTCTGGCGACGAAGAAGAAGGTCATGGGCTTCGGCCACCGCGTCTACAAGACCGAAGACCCGCGGTCGGTGTGGCTCCGAAAGTTCTCGCGCGAGCTGGGCGAGGCGCGCGGAGAGACGCGCTGGATAGAGATTCTGGAGCGGCTGCGCGAGGTGATGTTCGCGGAGAAGAAGCTCTACCCCAACGTCGACTACTACTCGGGCTCGGCCTACTACCTGATGGGCATCCCGCTCGACCTCTTCACGCCCATCTTCGCCGTCAGCCGCATCTCGGGCTGGACGGGCCACGTCCTCGAACAGTACTCCAACAACCGCCTCATACGCCCGCGCGCCGAGTACGTCGGCCCGCGCGGCGTGCCTTACGTGCCTATCGACGAGCGCTAAGGGGCCACGCGCGGCGTCTCCGGGTTCGGGCTCTCGCCGTCGGTGTACTGGCGAAGCTCGGGCGTCGCCGTGAGCAGCCGCGTGCGCCAGATGAAGAGCGTCGAGAGCAGGAGCGCGAGCGTGCAGGCCGCGCCGCCCTCGATGCCGTAGTCCCCGCCGCCGAGCCAGTGCGGCCCCGCGTCCGCGAAGCGGAGCAGGGGGTCGGGCGTGATCTTCGTAATCCCGCTCACGGGCGAGCCGAGCGCCGCGCCCTGCACCCAGTTCCAGCCGAGGTGGAGGGCGAAAGGGAACCAGAGGCTCCGCGTGCGCCAGTAGGCGACGGCGAGCCACGCCCCCGCGAGCAGCGTGTTGGCGAAGGTGAAGCCGCGCGCGACGTTGGGGTTGCCCATGTGGACGTAAGCGAAGGTGGCCGAGCTGAGGACGAGCGCCAGCGCGATGGGCCACGAACGCATCAGCGTCTGCAAAGGGTACCCGCGGAAGAGCATCTCTTCGGCGGCCGAGCCGAGCGCGAAGACGGCCGCCGACACGACGAAGGTGCGCGCCACGGCGGCGGCGTCGAAGCCTTCGTGGAAAGAAAGCCTGTAGCCGCCGAAGAGCGCCCCGACCGCCGCGGCGACGCACACGGACGCGGCCCCCACGAGCAAACCGAGCAACACGTCGCGCAGCCAGCCGCGGTGCAGCGCCCAGCCGAGCGAGCGCCACGGGAGGTCTTCGATTAAGTACCCGCAGCCCCAGCCGATGAGCGCCGCCGGCACGAAGAGCACCGCCGACTGGATGACCCAGCCCCAGCCGCTCTCGTTGAGAAGCCAGTCCCGCGCCCCGGCGGGCAGAACGAGGGCCGTCCCGAAATACAGGGCGAGGAGGAAAGCGTTGAGGGCGAAGAGGTAAGCGACCGTGAAGACGGCGAGCCGCCACACGCTGCGGAGCCGGCCCGCGCGGTTGTAGAAGAAGTCCGTCATGCTCTCCCCGGAAGGGCGAAGGGATTTAGTGGGTCGGCACAATATAACCGAAAGCCCGCCGGTAAGACGAGACGCGCCGGTGCGTGCGGCTCGGGGCGCGTGGTAAACTCCCGCGCGGACTGCGAGCGTATGGCGATTGACGGGGGCGATGTGGGGGAGGGGAAGCCCGCGGCGCGGAGGCGGCGCGGCGCGCCGTGGCTGTTCGGCGGGCTGGTGCTGCTGCTCCTCGCGGTGCTCCTCGCGCTCCAGCTCTTCGGCCTGTGGGAGATTTTCACGCCCGACACGGCGAGCGACACGCTGCTGCTCTACGCGCTCTCGACGCTCAACTTCGTCGCCTTCTTCCTCTTCAGCTTCATCTTCATCCGCAGCCTCCTCAAGCTCCGGCGCGAGCGGCGCGCGGCGCTGCTCGGGTCGAAGATAAAGACGCGGCTCGTCGTCTACTTCATCGCCGTCTCGCTGCTCCCCATCACGGCGATGGCGCTCTTCTCCTACATGTTCTTCAACCGCTCTTTGGAGAAGTGGTTCAGCTTCTTCCCCGGCGACGTGGTGCAGCAGGCGCGGCTCGCCGAGGACGAGGACGCGCGCCAGCAGGCCCAATACCTGCTCGAAGCGACGCTCACCGCCGCCGGCGCCCTCAGCGCCCCCGGCGAGGCGCCGCCCGAGAACGCGGCCGCCACGCTGCCCCGGCTGATGAACGGCTTGACCTTCGCGCGCGTCGTGTTGCTCTCTCCGGAGGGGGGCGTCGTGACTTCGGTCGGTTTGGAGAGCACCAACGTCAAGGATGCGGACATCCTTGCGGCGCTGCGCGACGCCAACATCGACGAAGGTCTCACCACCGTCCAGACGGTGGGCGGCACGCTCGACGTGGCGGCGGCCGGGGTGTCCGGCGGGGGGCGGCTCGCGGCCGCGCGGCTCCGCCGTCAGGACGCGAGCATCGGCCGGCTCATCGCCAGCGCGCAGACGTTCGAGGACTTCCGCAGCAACCAGCGGCGCGTGCGCGTGCTCGGCGTGACGACGCTCGGGCTGCTGACGCTGATGCTGCTGTTCGCCGCGACGTGGAGCGCCATCCACCTCGCGCGCGGCATCGGCACGCCCATCCGCGCGCTGGCCGAGGCGGCGCGCGAGGTCGCCGGCGGAAACCTCTCGCACCGCGTCGAGGCCATCACGGACGACGAGCTGGCCGTGCTCGCCAACGCCTTCAACGACATGACCGCGCAGCTCTCCGAGAACCGGGGCCGGCTTGAGGCCAACGCCTCGGAGCTGCGAGAGAAGAACCTCGCGCTCGAAGAGCGCCGCCACTACATCGAGACGGTCTTGCAGACGGTCTCGACCGGCGTCATCTCGCTCGACGAGGAGAACCGCGTGACGACCATCAACGCGGCCGCGCTCTCGATGCTCAGGCTCGAACAGCCGCCCGCGCCCTCGACGCCGCTCGCGGACGTGGTCAGCGCCGGCGACCTCGACGTGCTCGAACGCATACTCTGGCGGGCGCGCGCGCGCGGGCGCGCCGCGGAGCAGTTGGAGCTTGCGCGCGGGGCCGCGCAGGAGACGGGCGTCGGCCCCG
>DASWNR010000161.1:0-3137 GCA_036399155.1 Pyrinomonadaceae bacterium | reverse complement strand
CGGCGCGGTGCTCGACGCCGACGGCCTTCGGCCTGCCCGTCGAGCCGGAGGTGAAGAGCACGTAAGCGAGGTTCGTGGCCGCGACCTCGGGGAGGTTAGCCGCAGCCGGCTCGGCGCCGCCCGCAGGAGAAACGTCCGCGGCGTCGACGTCGAGCAGCAGCGTCGGCGTCGCAGTCTCCGGCAGCCGCGCCGCCAGCCGCGACTCGCTCAGCAGGAGGATGGCCCCCGAGTCCGCCAGCAGCCAGCTCAGGCGCGCAGGCGGGTCGGCCGGGTCAAGCGGCAGGTAAGCGCCGCCGGCCTTGAGGATGGCGAGCAGGGCGACGACCATCTCGGCCGAGCGCTCCAGGCAGAGGGCGACGACGCGCTCAGGACCGACGCCGCGGGCGCGGAGGCGGGCGGCGAGGAGCTCGGCGCGGGCGTCGAGCTCGCGGTAGGAGAGGGAGTCGGAGCCGTAGACGACGGCCACAGCGTCGGGGGTGTGGGCGGCCTGCTGCGCGAAGAGTTGGTGGATGGTGAGGTCGCGCGGGTAGTCGCTCGCCGTCTCGTTGAATTCGTGGAGCAACCGCTCGCGCTCGCCGTCGGCGAGCAGGCTGAGGTCGGCGATCTCATCGTCGGGGTGGTCGAGCATGGCGTTGAGCGTCAGCTCGAAGCGCCGGGCGAAGAGTTCGACTGCGCCCCGCTCGAACAGCTCGGGCCGGTATTCGACGGCGGCGGCGAGGCGCCTTTCGCCCGCGGAGAAGATGAGCGTCAGGTCGTTTTTGAGGTCGGCGACGTGGGACGGGTCGTTGATGTTTTCCAGCAGGATGACGACGTCGAAGAGCGGCTCTCTTTCGTCCGCGGGCGTCACGCCGAGCAGTTCGCACATCCGCGCGAAGGGCAGCTTCTGGTGCGCGTAGGCCCCGGCGAGCGTCTGCTTCACGTCGGCCAGCAGTTGCCTGACCGTGGTCGCGCCGCGCACGCGGTCGCGCAGGGCGAGCACGCGGTTGAGCGCGGCGTCCTCGGCGTGGCGCGCGTGGATCGCCGTCCCGACGGTAATCTCCTCCTCACCCGTGTACTTGTGAAGGCAGACCTTCAGCGCCGCGACGAGGACGGCGAAGACGAGCGAATGGTTGGCCCCGGCCGCCTTGTAAAGCTTCTCGGCGGTCGCCGCGCCGAAAGTCGCCTCGACCCGGCCCGCGCGGGGGCCGGCGCCCGGCGGGCGCGCGAAGTCGAGCGGCAGCCCCGCCGGGCTCGGTGCTCCCGACAGTTTGCCGAGCCAGTACTCTTTCTCCCGCTCCAGTTGTCCGCCGAGCAGCGTCATCTCCGGTGAGTTCATGATTTTTTCTCGGGTGTGCGGCGCGCGGCCGGGCTCTCTACTTCAGGTTCCAGTTCCTGACGGCGTTGACGATGCCCTGCATGTTCTGCTGCTGGATGAGCCTCTTCTGCGCCTCGGGGACGGCGGCGATCTCCGTGCCCAGCAGCCTGTCGGCCAGAGTCATGAACTCCTTAAACCCCTCGGGCGTGACGCCGCGGCCGATGAGGTAGGGGATGATCCAGAAGTCGAAAGACCACTGCGGAAGCCACAGCGACTCGTTGACGGAGAGGAACATGCGGTCGATGTGGTCCATCGCCTCCAGGCTGTCCATCGTGTTGTGCGACCAGACGAAGCCCTCGCCCTCGATGCCGTACTTCTCGCGCTGCTGGTCGACAGGCGTCCCCGGCTCGCAGTACCAGCTCTGCGCGCGGTAGTAGGTCGGCTTGTTCTCCTTGATGAAGTTCAGCGTCTCGTCCACCGTCTCGGCGGTCTCGCCGGGGAAGCCGACGATGAAGGAGCCGAAGGTGAGGATGCCGCGCCGGTGGAGCTGGTCGATGCCGTAGCCGTAGCGCTCGATGGTGGCCGCCTTGTTCATGTTCTTGAGGATGGCGGGCGAGCCCGACTCGATGCCGAGGAAGACGCCCTTGCAGCCGCTCTCGGCCATCAGGTCGAACGCCTCCTCGTCGGAGTTGCTGCACCGGAAGTAGGAGAACCAGTTGAAGCCGTAGCCGTTGCGGATCATCATCCGGCACAGGTCCTTGAAGCGCGGCAGGGGCACGTTGAAGGTGTCGTCAATGAAGACGACGTTCCTGGCGTCGCCCAGCTCGCGGATCGAGTTCAGCTCGCGCTCGACGGCCTCGGTGCTCGCCAGCGTCAGCGCCCCGGCGCGCGTCGGGTAGTTGCAGAACGAGCACTTGAAGGCGCAGCTCCGGGCCGTGCGCGTCTGGATGGTGCGGCCGAGCCGCTGGTCGGCGAAGTCGAGCCAGTTGACGACGTCCTCGTCGAGCGAGTTGTTCTCCGGGCGCGTCGCGGTGCGGCGCAGGTGGCTCCCCTCGAAGTAGGCGATGTTGGGGACGGCCGCGAGGTCGCCGCCCTCCTTGAGGCAGGAGACGACGCCGGCGAGCGTCAACTCGCCGGCCCCCTCGATGACGTAAACGTCTGCCCCGATGTCGGCGAGCGCCGGCTTGAGCGCGTCGCCCTGGTAGTTCCTGACGTGGTTGGCGATGAGCGGCCCGCCGACGACGATCTTGGTGCGCGGGTTGTGCTGGCGGATGAACTCGACCATCTCGTTGACCGGCAGGTTGACGACGTAGAAGGTCGTCGTGATGGCGACGCACAGGGGGTCTTCGGCGAGCAACGCGGCGAGCCGATCCTTCTCGTGCTGGAAGAGGTTGATGTAGTCGGCGCGGAAGCCGTGGCGGCGGAGGAAGTTCGTCAGGTAGACGGCCGCCAGGTTCGGGATGTCGCCGGACCTGAACTCGGCGGGCGTCCCGCCCCCCCCGCCCGCCGGGTACGCCTCGCGCACGGCGTAGTTGAGCAGGCCCGGGTAGTCGAGCTTGCTGCCGGCGACGTTGACGAAGCTGAACTTCAAGTCCCTGTAAGCCTCCGACTCTTCGCCGTAGTTGCGCAGGAAGCGCTCGTACTGTTCGAACGGAAGCTCGTTGTAGCCGATCACTACGCAGTCAAGGCTGTTGATGCTCATCTCTCCCCCCACTCTGTCTGCGGTCCCCACACCCCGCCGGCGCCGCGCGCGTCGGCCCCCCGACGCCTCACAGCGAGAAGCTGCCTTCGAGCTCTTCCACTTCGCTCGTCCGAGACAGCATCGCCCTCTCCTCTTCGAGCA
>DASWNR010000160.1:0-2230 GCA_036399155.1 Pyrinomonadaceae bacterium | reverse complement strand
CGGCTCTACGACTGCGACTTCAACCAGATGCTCGAACTCGGCGTCGCTTCGGGTCAGCCGCAGACTATCGCCGGCTTCGACCCGGCGCGTCTCGCTGCGCGGCGCGTCGTGACGGGCGCCCACTGCTTCGGCTGCACGGCGGGCGCGGGCTCGTCCTGCGGCGGCGCGGTGGCGGCGGCGGGTTGAAGCACACTTAGAGACGTTAACAAGCCGATGAAGCCGATAGGGGGTGACAAGTCTCGACACGCGCGGCCCGCGCTCGTCTTCGTCTACAACGCCGACAGCGGCGTCTTCAACACCCTCGCAGACGCGGCGCATAAAATCTTCTCGCCGCAAACCTACCGCTGCAACCTCTGCGCGCTCACACACACGGCGGTAGGCATGCGCAGGGAATGGAAACGATTCCTGAACGGGCTCGACGCCCCGCCGGAGTTTCTGCACGCGGACGAGCTGAGGGCGCGCTACGGCGTGGAGGGCGTGCCGCTGCCGGCCGTCTTTAAGCGCGGCGGCGAGAAACTGGAAGTGGTGGCCGGGGCCGAGTCGATAAACGCATGCCGGACGTTGGACGACCTGAAGCGATTGATTCTTCAAGCCGCCTGACGCGCGTCCCGCCGCCGGCCATCGCTTGAACGTCGCGTCAAAAGATTAACGGGCGGGTGCGTCGCCGAAGTGGCAGCGCACCCGCCCGTAATTTTTTAAGAGTTCGGACTACCTTTTAGTAGCCGTTCCAGCCGTCGCGGTAGCCGTTCTCGAACCCCGCGCGGAAGAACCTCTGGTAGAGAGCCCGGTTGCCGAGGCGCGAGCTGTAGTCTTCGGTCGCCTTGCGGTAGTCGCTCTCGTCCGTGAAGTTGAAGCGCTCGTTGCGCTGGCGGTCGCGGCGACCTTCCTCAACGCCGTTGTTGTAGCCGGCGTTCAGTGCGGTCTGGCGGAGCTGCTGCGAGCCGCCCCAGCCGCCGTAGTTGCCCCACGAAGTGCCGCGGCGCGCCTCACGACGTTCCTGCCGATCCTCACGCCTCTCTTCACGACGCTCCTGCCTATCCTCGCGGCGATCCTCACGGCGATCCTGCCGATCCTCGCGCCGATCCTGGTAGCCGGTCTGCGCCATGCCTGCGCTCGGCAGCACGAACATCAGACCCAACGCGAGCACCGAGCCGCTCTTCATCAATCCCTTAACATTGCTTCTCATCTCTGTAGTCTCCCCTCGGTATTTCAAAAGCGCTCGGCGTGTCGCCGTTAGCGCGTCTTACGCCTACCGTTGGCGCGTCTTACGCATATTGACCTAACAACCCGCGTGCCACGCGAGCGAAGCAGCGCAACTGTTGATAAATCGTAGTGCCGCCACGCGCTACGCGCTTCAAGCACACCCGAATCGTGTACGCACTTGTCGCAAAGGGTGCGTACGGGTGTACGTTAAGACAACCCCAATCTTCCCGGAAAGTAGCGCGCTTACGAAACTTTACATGTACGCCGCCGGCCACAGTTTTTATTGACATTGACCGCCGCCGGGTCGTCCTGATGAGCGAAGGGGCGGACTCACGTCAACGCCGTTGTAGAGACAGGGCGCATCGTGCTTCAGGCGAGGTCGAACAGAATCACTTCGCTGTCGCCGCCGGCGCGAATCGTCAGCGCGCTCTCTTCGCTGGCCGCCGCGCCGTCGCCCGCGCCGAGCCCGTTGCCGTTCAGCTCGACCGGGCCTTTGACGACTTGCAGCCACGCGTGGCGTCCCGGTTCGAGCCGGTGCTCGACCGCCTCGCCGGCCTTGAGCACGGCGTTGTAGACCGACACGTCCTGATGAATCTTCAGAGACCCTTCGCGGCCGTCGCCCGACGCGACGAGTCGCAGCCTGCCCGACTTCTCCTCCGGCGCGAAAAGCTTCTGCTCGTAGCCGGGCCTGATGCCTTCGGCCTCGGGCAGAATCCAGATCTGGTAGAAGTGAACCGGCTCGTCGGCCGAGGCGTTGGCCTCGCTGTGGCGCACGCCCGTGCCCGCGCTCATCCGCTGCCACTCATCGGGGCGGACGACCTCGCCGTTGCCCATGCTGTCGCGGTGCTCAAGCCCGCCCGCGACGACGTAGGAGAGAATCTCCATGTCGCGGTGTCCGTGCGTGCCGAAGCCCCGCCCCGGCGCGACGCGGTCTTCGTTGATGACGCGCAAGCTCCGGAAGCCCACGTGGCGCGGGTCGTAGTAGTCGCTGAAAGAGAAGGTGTGTCGCGTGTTGAGCCAGCCGTGG
>DASWNR010000159.1:0-44929 GCA_036399155.1 Pyrinomonadaceae bacterium | reverse complement strand
CAGGATAAACTGCTGACGGTCGAAGACATTTTCGACCCCGCGAAGCGCGTCAACTTCTCGGGCTCGCCGCCCTCCGGGCTCGAATGGCTCGCCGACGGAGAGCACTACCTGCAAGCCAGACGCGAAGGCGGGGCGACCACGCTCGTGCGCGTCAACGCGCGGACGGGCGAGGCCGCGCCCTTCTTCGACGCCGCGAAGATGGAGGCGGCGCTCCGCAAGCTCCCGTCCGTCGGCGAGGCGGACGCGCGCAGGCTCGCGCGCCAAAGCTCGTACAAGATGAACCCGGCGCGGACGGCCGTGCTGCTCAACTTCAACCTCGACCTCATCTACTACGAGCTTGGCGCGGACGCGGCCGCGCGCCTGACGGCCGACGCCGAGGAGGAGCTGGAAGAAGACTTCAGCCCCGACGGCCGCTGGGTGAGCTTCGTACGCAAGAACGACCTCTACGTCGTCGAGACGGCGACGAGGCGCGAGCGCCGCCTGACGGCGACGGGCAACGAGAAGACTCTGAACGGCGTGCTCGACTGGGTCTACGAGGAGGAGATTTACGGGCGCGGCAGCCGGCGCGGCTACTGGTGGTCGCCCGACTCGCGCCGCCTCGCCTACCTCAACTTCGACGAGCGCCCCGTCCGCACCTTCCCCGTCGTCGATCACATCCCGCGCGGGCAGGTTCTGGAGGACACGCCCTACCCGCTCGCGGGCGACCCGAACCCGATAGTCCGCCTCGGGCTGGTCGAGCCGGCGGGCGGCGACACGCGCTGGGTGGATCTCGCCGGTTACAAGCCGGCCGACTCGCTCGTCGTTCGCGTCTCGTGGTCGCCCGACGGCGCGCGCGTCGTCTATCAGGCGCAAGACCGCGAGCAGACCTTCCTCGACTTAAACGCCGCCGACCCCGCGACGGGGCGCACGACGCGCCTCTTCCGCGAGACGACGAAGGCGTGGGTCGAAGCCTTCGACGACAACCCGCGCTGGCTCAAGGACGGCTCGTTCCTCTGGCGCAGCGAGCGCACGGGCTGGCTCCACGTCTACCGCTACACGGCCGACGGCAAGCTCGTCAAACAGTTGACCGACGGCCCCTGGGAGGTGCGCGGCATTGACGCCGTCGACGAGGCCGGCGGGTGGCTCTACTTCCACGGCACCGAGCACAGCCACATCGGCGAGCACGTCTACCGCGTCCGGCTCGACGGCACGGGGCTCGCGCGCATCTCGCAGGCCGAGGGCAATCACCGCCCCAACTTCAGCCCGACCGCCCGCTACTTCATCGACAGTTGGAGCGACGTGAACACGCCGACGCAGGTGCGGCTCCACGCGTCGGACGGCGCGCAGGTGCGCGTCATCGACGAGAACCGCGTGGCCGCGCTCGGGCAGTACAAGCTCGGGAAGGCGGAGTTCGTGCGCGTGAAGACGCGCGACGGGTTCGACATGGAGGCCATGATGATACGGCCGCCGGACTTCGACCCGTCGAAGAAGTACCCGGTGCTCCAGTTCACCTACTCGGGGCCGCACGCGCCGCAGGTGAAGAACTCGTGGGGCTCGACGACCTACATGTGGCACCAGCTCCTCGCGCAGAAGGGCTACGTCATCTGGTACCTCGACAACCGCACGGCGAGCGGCAAGGGCGCGGTCTCGGCGTGGGCCTCTTACAAGAACTTCGGGCCGCTTGAGCTGCGCGACCTCGAAGACGGGCTGGCCTACCTGAAGACTCTGCCCTACGTGGACGGCTCGCGCGTCGGCATCTGGGGGTGGAGCTTCGGCGGGTACATGACGACGTACGCGCTGACGCGGAGCAAGCAGTGGAAGCTCGGCATCGCGGGCGGGACGGTGGCGGACTGGGCCAACTACGACTCGGTCTACACCGAGCGCTACATGCTGACGCCGCAGCGCAACCCCGAGGGCTACAAGACCGGCTCGCCGCTCGCGGGCGCGGCGAACCTCTCGGGCAAGCTGATGCTCATCCACGGGGCCATCGACGACAACGTCCACATGGCGAACACAATTCAATTCGTCTACGAATTGCAGAAGGCCGGACACCAGTTCGAGCTGATGATCTACCCCAAGTCGCGCCACGGCGTCACCGACCCGCTGCTCATCCGGCACATGCGCCAGATGATGACCGACTTCATCGTGACGAACCTGTGAGGAAGGAAGTAGACAGTAGACAGTAGTCGGTAGACAGTAGAAAAACTAAAGGCGGCGCGTCCGGGTTAAAACCGGGACGCGCCGCCTCTGTGTTTCTACTGTCTACTGTCTACTTCCTCACGCCCGCGCGCTGCTCAGGTCGGGGTCGGCCGAGGGCCGCTCGGGCTGGTCGGCCTTCTTCAGCATCTTCCGAATCGGGATGGAGAGGAGCCCGAGCACGCCCGCCGCCACTATCAGCGCCAGCGCGGTGAAGGTGAAGAGCTGCGGCATCTGTTCGAGCTTCTCGGGGTCGACGAAGCGGCCGACGAGCCCGCCGATCAGGTTGCCGATGGCCGACGCCAGGAACCAGATGCCCATCATCTGCCCGACGTACCGGCGCGGGCTGAGCTTCGTCATCGAGGAGAGCCCCACGGGGCTCAGGCACAGCTCGCCGACGGTCTGGAAGAAGTAGCTGCCGACGAGCCACCACGCGACGACCTTCGTGGCGTCCGCGCCGCCGCCGGCCCCGACGACGAGGTTCGCGGCCGGAATCATAATCAGGAACCCGATGCCGGCGAAGAAGAGTCCGAGCGAGAACTTCGCCGGGCTCGACAGGTCTTTCCCGCGCGAGCCGAGCTTCGTCCAGAGGAAGGCGAAGAACGGCGCGAGGAGGAAGATGAATAGCGAGTTGATCGACTGGAACCACGTCGCCGGGACTTCCCACCCGAAGACGGTGCGCTCGGTGAAGTCGCGCGCGAAGAGGTTGAGCGAGGTCGGCGCCTGCTCGAAGGCCGACCAGAAGATCGAGGCGAAGACGAACAGCACGCCGATCACCAGCACGCGCTTCTTCTCGTCGCCGTCGAGGCCGCCCGCGATAAAAATGTATCCGAAGAAGAGCACGGCGAGCGCCAGGAGGACGTAAGCCATGTACTCGCCGATGACCTGCGCCTGGAGCGTGATGACGCCCAACGCCGCCATCACGATGACGAGCGCGAGGATGCCCACGCCGATTCCCAAAACCAGCTTCACCCGGCTCTCCTGTCGCGCCTGCACGGCCGCGTCGGGGTGGCGCGTCGGGTGCATGCCGATGTCGCCGAGCGTCTTACTGGCGCGGGTCGCGAAGACCAGGAAGCCGATGATCATCCCGACGCCGGCCGCGCCGAAGCCGAAGTGCCAGCCGAACTTTTCGCCCAGCAGGCCGGTGATGATCTGGCCGAAGAAGGCCCCGACGTTGATGCCCATGTAGAAGATCGAGAAGCCCGCGTCGCGCCGCGCCCCGCCCTCCGGGTAGAGGTCGCCGACGATGGCCGAGATGTTCGGCTTCAAAAGCCCCGTGCCGCAGACTATAAGGATGAGCCCGAGGAAGAAGGCGAGCTTCCCGCCCGCGAACGCCGACAGCCCGATTGCGATGTGCCCGGCCGAGATGCAGACCGCGCCGTAGAGAATCGCGCGCCGGAGTCCGAGCAAACGGTCGGCTATCCAGCCCCCCGGCAGCGACGCGAGGTAGACGCTCGCGCCGTAGATGCCGACGATGGCCGACGCCTCGCCGCGCTCGAAGCCGAAGCCGCCGTCCAGCAGCGCGGCCGACATGAAGAGGACGAGCAGCGGGCGCAGCCCGTAGTAAGAGAAACGCTCCCACATCTCGGTGAAGAAGAGTGTGGAGAGGCCGCGCGGGTGGCCGCCTAAGCCGGAAGTGTCGGAGACCTCCGTCCGCCCGGCTCCCGTATGGTCTATGGGTGCGCTCATTCTATTGCTCCTTCCAGGATGCGGTCTGGCAGAACTTTAAAGGGGGCGTGCTGTCGAGTGTTCCCCGACATAATACATGGACGCCGTGCCGACGCGAAACGGTTGCCGGGCTTTGTCTGCGGCGGGCGGATGGAACATAATGCGCCGTTAAAAAAAATCTTGAAGGGGACGGCAAAATTATGACGACGACCTCGAACGGCGCGAACGCCGCGCGCGTGGGCGAGATTCAGCGGGCGCTGCGCGAGGCGGGGCTCGACGGCTGGCTCTTCTACGACTTCCGCCAGAGCGACCCGCTCGCCTACCGGATACTTAAGCTCGACCAGAACCAGTTCTCGACGCGGCGCTGGTTCTACTTCGTCCCCGCCGAGGGCGAGCCGACGCGCATCAACCACGCCATCGAGCAGGGCAAGCTCGACCTCCTGCCCGGACGCAGGCTCGTCTACAGCAGTTGGCCGCGGCTGCACGAGCACCTGCGCGAGACTCTCGCCTCGGCAGGCGCGGGCACCCCGCGCATCGCGATGCAGTACTCGCCGTCGGGCGACATCCCGTACGTCTCGCGCGTGGACGCCGGCACGATAGAGCTAGTCCGCTCGCTCGGTGCCGAGCCCGTGACGAGCGCCGACCTCGTCCAGCTCTTCGAGGCCGTCTGGACGGAGGAGCAGTACCGCTCGCACGTCACCGCGGCCGACAACATACACGACATCATTCAGGAGGCGTTCGCCGAGGTCGGCCGCAAAATTAAAGCCGGCGAGCCCGTCACGGAGTACGAGATACAGCAGTTCATGGTGCGCCGCTTCGACGAGCTGGGGATGACCTGCGACGGCGACCACCCCATCGTCTCCGTGAACGCCAACGCCGCCAGCCCGCACTACCAGCCGAACGCGGAAAAGTTCTCTCCCATCAAGCGCGGGGACTTCCTCCTGCTCGACGTGTGGGCCAAGCTCAGGGAGCCCGGCGCGGTCTACGCCGACCAGACGTGGACGGGCTTCGTCGGCGACGACCCGTCGGACGAGCACGTCAAGGTCTTCCAGATCGTCCGCGACGCGCGCGACGCCGCCATCGAGTTCGTCCGCGAGGCGGTCGCTGCCGGGCGCGAGATCAAGGGCGCGGAGGTGGACGACGTTTCGCGCGCCGTCATCGAGGGCGCGGGCTACGGCGAATACTTCACGCACCGGACGGGGCACTCCATCGGCGAGGAAGTCCACGGCAACGGCGCGCACATCGACAACCTTGAGACGCGCGATTCGCGCCGCATCATCCCGCGCACCTGCTTCTCCATCGAGCCCGGCATCTACCTCCCCGGCAACTTCGGCGTCCGCTCCGAGATAGACCTCTACGTCGGCGACGGCCGGATAGAGGTGACGGGGCAGCCCATCCAGACCGACCTCGTGCTGGTGCTGAAAGAGCGGTGATGCGCGAACCGAAGGCGAAGCGCCGCCACACGCCGGACATGCGCGCCATCGCGCGCGCCGCGGTCGCCGACGCGGGCTTCGAGCCCGACTTCCCCCCCGAGGCGGGGCGCGAGCTTGAGGGGTCGGGGCGCCCGGCCGAGATGGCCGCGTCCGACGCGGGCGTCCGCGACCTGCGCGGGCTGCTCTGGTCTTCCATCGACAACCGCGAGTCGCGCGACCTCGACCAGGTCGAGTACGCCGAGCGCGACGGCGCGTCCGGCTTCCGCGTGCTCGTCGGCATCGCGGACGTTGACGCGTACGTCCCCAGAGGCTCTGCCGTAGACCGCCACGCCGCCGTCAACACCGTCTCGGTCTACACCCCTGCGCACGTCTTCCCGATGCTCCCGGAAAAACTCTCGACCGACCTCACCTCGCTCGTCGAGGGCGAAGACCGCCTCGCCGTCGTCGTGGAACTCTGCGTCGAAGGGGGCGGCGAGGTACGCTGCGAGAACGTCTACCGCGCGCTCGTTCGCAACCGCGCGAAGCTCGACTACGACTCGGTCGGCGCGTGGCTCGAAGGGCGCGGCCCCGCGCCCGAGGCCGTCAAAAACGTCGAGGGTCTTGAGGAACAGGTCAGGCTACATGACGAGGTCGCGCGCTCGCTGCACGAGCTGCGCCGGCGCTGCGGCGCGCTTGAGCTTGAGAGGGAGGAGCTGGTGCCGGTCGTGGACGAGTCGGGCCGGGTCATCCGCCTCGACGAGCGGCAGACCAACCGCGCGCGGACGATCATCGAGAGCCTGATGATCGCCGCCAACACCTCGATGGCCGAGCTGCTACAGTCGAAGGGCGTGCCGTCGCTGCGCCGCGTCGTTCGCGCGCCCGAGCGCTGGCCGCGCATCGTCGAGACGGCCGCCGCCTTCGGCCACGAGCTGCCCCGCGAGCCCGACCCGCGCGCGCTCTCCGACTTCATGTCGCGCCGGCGCGAGGCAGACCCCGGCGGGTACGCCGAACTCTCGCTCTCGATTTTGAAGATGATGGGGCCGGGCGACTACATGGTCGAGGCGCCGGGGCTCGATCAGGAGGGGCACTTCGGCCTCGCCGTCAACGACTACACGCACTCGACCGCGCCCAACCGCCGCTTCCCGGACCTCGTCACGCAGCGGTGCCTGAAGGCCGCGGCCTCGGGCGCGCCCGCGCCTTACACGCGCGAGGAGCTTGAGGGGATAGCCGCGCGCTGCAACCTGATGGAGTCGGCCGCGCGCAAGGTCGAGCGGCGGATGCGCAAGGCGGCCGCCGCCTCTCTGCTCTCCGCGCGCGTCGGCGAGACGTTCGACGCGGTCGTCACCGGCGTCAAGCCCGGCGGGACGTTCGCGCGGCTCTCCCGCCCGCCGGCCGACGGCCGCATCATGCGCGGCTGGCGCGGCCTCGACGTGGGCGACCGCGTCCGCGTCCGCCTGCTCTCGACCAACCCCGAGCGCGGCTTCATCGACTTCGCGCGTGCCTGACGAAGAGTAGACAGAAGTCAGTAGTCGGTAGTCGGTAGCGCTCCGCGTGACGCTCGCTAACTCCGAACCGCCGGCGGCTCGACCGCGGAAGTTTTTCTACTGACTACTGTCTGCCGTCTACCGTCTACTCATTCAGTTGACGCGTCGGACGGCCGCGGGCGCCCCGTCGGTCTCGGCGCGGCGGAGCGTCTCGGCGATTTCGTGGTGGAGGCCGGACTGCGCCGCCCTCCTCGCCGTCCAGCCGTTTCGCGCGCGCGCGTAGACGTTCGCGCCGTACTGCAAGAGCAGCGCGACGACCAGCCCGTGCCCGCGGAAGGCCGCGAACATCAGCGCCGAGTCGCCGTCCGCGTCCCTCGCGTTCACGTCCGCGCCGCGCTCCAGAAGGTTGAGCACGGCCGCCGCGTCGCCGCGGAAGGCCGCCAGCATCAGCGGCGTCCTGCCCCTCACGTTGTCGTTCGCCTCGTATCTCATCTCTCTTCCTTTAAACCTCCTCCGGCCTTCCCGCCTCCGAAGACGAGAATGGGCGAGGCCGCTTGAGGAATCCTTGAGCGCCGTTGAACACTCTGACGAATTTGTGCCCGTCCCGGTTGAAATTTCACAAAAGCTTTGCTAAATTTTCCCGAAACCGGAACGGCGTGTGACACCCCACACGACGAAGCGGCAAACCTCCGGAGGCAGACAGGAGTTCCCCTTGAGCGAAAGCCCCCGCATCCTTTTCGTAGACGACCACGAGGACACGCGGTTTCTCATCACGTACCTGCTGAAAGCCTGGGGGTACGACGTGGTGGCGGCGCAGTCCGTCGGCGAGGGTCTGGCGCTCGCGCGCGGCGGTCGCTTCGACCTCTACCTGCTCGACAGCCGCTTCGGCGACGGCTCCGGGACGGAGCTGTGCGAGGGCATACGCGAGTTCGACAAGGAGACGCCCATCGTCTTCTACTCGGGCGACCACCCGTCGCGTCTGAAGAAGGCGCTCGAATGCGACGCGCAGGGCTTCGTCCTCAAGCCCGGCTTCGACGCGTTGCCCCGCGAGCTTGAGCGCGCGCTCGGCACCGCCGCCTGAGCCCTTAAAAATTTCCCCCGCGGACACAGAGACACGGCTAAAAGCTCAGAGCTTCAAGCCGTGTCTCTGTGTTTTTCGTGTCTACGCCGTCAAATTTTAGTCCGACGTGGCGGCCGCGGCGGCCGGCTTCGTCAGCTCGTCGGCCACCGCCTTCGCGCCGTACACGTCGCGCAGCGCTTCGAGCATCCCGCGCGAGTCCACGGAGATGGCGCGGTTGACCGACTCGTCGTAGTGGAAGTTGCCGACGAGCGACTGGATGTTGCCGTCGAAGATGAGCCCGACCAGCTCCATCTCGCGGTTGAAGGTCGGCGAGCCGGAGTTGCCGCCGATGATGTCGTTGGTCGTGATGAAGTTGAACGGCACCTTCATGTCAACCTCGGCCTTCCGCTCGGCCCAGCGCGGCGCGAGGTTGTACGGGAACTTGCCGCCGTTCTGCGCCGACCGCTCGTAGAGCCCCGAGAAGTACGTGAAGGGCCGGACGGCCTTCCCGTTCTCCCTGTAGCCCTTGACCGAGCCGTAGGAGAGGCGCGGCGTAAACGTCGCGTCCGGGTAGAGCCCCGTGCCCTCCTTCTCGAACAGGGCGCGCGCGATCTTGCCGTAGGCCGCGCGCTCGACGCCGACGACCTCCTCGTCGTAGCGGCGGCGCACCTCGCGCGCCTCGGCGTCGATCTCACGCGCCAGCACTATCAACGGGTCGGTCGAAGCATCGACGGCCTTCTTCCCGCCCGCGGCCAGCTCCCTGCGGACGGCCACGTCCTTGAGCCTCGTCCCCGAGACGAGCTCGGCGGCGCGCGCCTCGGGCGTCTTCCCCTTGAGCACCTTGCGCGTGACCGCGTGCTGCGCGCCGTACACGTCGCGCAGGAGCGTGAGCGAGGCGGCGAGCTTCATCTGCTCGAAGTCGGGGTAGAGCGGCGCCTCCGAGTAGAGCGCGCCTTCGAGCACGCGCCGGCGCGCGTCGGCGAACTCGGTCAGGCGCTCGGCGTCGGGTTTGGCGCCCTCGTCGGCGAGGCGGACGAGCAGCCGCGCGTGGTTGAAGAGGACGCTGTTGAAGCCCGTGTTGCCGTAGTCCGTCAGCGTCGCGCCGCCGAGCATGCGGCGGTCGCGCTCGTAAGACGAGAGCGCCTTGCGCGCCTTCGCGATGGTGTCCCACGCGTCCACGTAATCCTTACGGTTGCGCGACGACTCGGCGAAGGCGCGCAGCGCCGACTCCGAGCCGTTCTTGCGGGCCATCAGCTCCTTGCCGCGTAAGCCTTCGACCTGACCCTTGTAGACCTTGATGAAGTTCTCGGCGTAGTTCAGCTCGTTCTGCCCGCGCCGCGTCTGCTCCTCGCCCCCGGCCATGTACTTCATGAGCGAGTCGCGGCGGCTCTCCAGCGTGCGGATGAGGAGCGGGATGCCCGTGTCGCGCAGGAATTCGAGGTGCGCGACCGTGTTGAGCCGCTGCGTCGTGCCGGGGCTCCCCGAGACGAACGTCAGCTCGCCCTCCTGCGGCCCCTTCTGCGACCAGCGGAAGTAGTTCTCGGGGCGCAGCGGCGCGCCGCCTTCGTAGACGCGCACGAGCGCCATGTCGAGGTTGTAGCGCGGGAAGTTGAAGTTGTCCGGGTCGCCGCCGAAGAAGGCCGCCTGGAACTCGGGCGCGAAGACGAGCCGCACGTCCGCGTGCCGGCGGTAGAGGTAGAGGTTGTAGACTCCGCCCTGGTAGAGCGTGACCACGTCGGCGCGCATCCCCGAAGCCTTCGACGCCTCGGCCTCGATGCGGCCTATCTCGGCCTGTCGCGCGGCGCCGGCGTCCACGTCGCTCATGCCGGCCTTGACGGCGCCGCCGACGCGCGCCGTCACGTCCTCGATGCGGACCAGCTGGTCGAGCACGAGCCCCGGTATCTTCAGCTCGTCGGCGCGCGCCTGCGCGACGAAGCCGGTCTTGGCGAGGTCGCGCTCGGCCGTCGAGAGCTCGCCGACGATGTCCTCGACGATGTGGTAGTTGGTGAGCACGAGCCCCTCGGGCGAGACGAACGACCCCGTCCCGTTCGGGAAGCGCACCGTCGCCGACTGGACGCGGCGCACCCACTCGTCCGTGACCTTGAAGCCGTAGCGGCGCTCTATCTCGGCTCGCGGCAGGTTGTTAAAAGTCCACATGCCCTCGTCGGCGAGCGCCGGCGCGGGGCCGAGCGCGGCGGCGAGCAGCAGGAGCGCGGCCAGCGCCGCGCGCGTTCTTCTCATCGGTTTCAAAATCATGATTCCTCTCGGTTGGATTCTGCGTCTGAGGGATTATACTCCGTTCCTCCTCCGCCGGGCGCAAGCGCCGCCCGGGTTCGGCCTCGAAAACTGCCGGAGAAAATTTCAGACAACATGTTCTTCTTTAAGAAGCTGGTCGCGCCGTTTCTGATGCCCGTCCCCGTGGCCCTGGCGCTGCTCGTCGCCGGGCTCCTGCTGCTCTGGCTCAACAGGCGGCAGAGGGCGGGGAAGTACCTGACGACGGCGGGCGCGCTGCTGCTCGTGCTTCTGGGCTACGGCTTCGGGACGAACCGGCTGCTGGCGGGGCTCGAAAGGAATTACCAGCCGGTGGCCGACGCCGCGCCTCTGGCGGGTCGCGTGCGTTGGGTGGTCGTGCTCGGCGGCGGGAGTTCTTCCGACCGCTCCATGCCCGAGGGGACGCGTCTGAGCGAGGCGAGCCTGGCGCGGCTCGTCGAAGGCGTCAGGCTCCAGCGCCAACTGCCCGGGAGCCGGCTGCTGCTTTCGGGCGGGAGCGTCTTCGGCTCCGACCCGGACGCCGAGACGATGCGCGCGCTCGCCGTCGGCCTCGGCGTAGACCCGGCGTCGCTCGTCCTCGACGCGGTCTCGCCCGACACCGAGACGCAGGCCGAGGTCGTCCGCGCGCAGCTCGGGGCGGAGGAGTTTCTCCTCGTCACCTCCGCGTCGCACATGCACCGCTCGGTCGCGCTCTTCAGGAAGGCGGGCACCAACCCCCTGCCCGCGCCCGCGCACTTCCTCGCGCAGCGGGGCGCGGGGCTCGCACCCGGCGACTTCTTCCCCGGCTCCGGCGGCCTGCGCCGCGCCGAGACGGTCGCCTACGAATACCTCGGCCTCGCCTGGGCGAAGATACGTGGAAGGGTCTGAAGGAAGATTAAGGTGTAAAGGGGAAGGGGAAGGGACTGCTTGAACGCAACCCTTCCCCCTTCCCCTTTACACCTTCCCCGTAGGCTTACGCCTTGCCGGGGACGAACTTGAGGGCGACGCCGTTCATGCAGTAGCGCAAGCCGGTGGGCGGGGGGCCGTCGTCGAAGACGTGGCCGAGGTGCGCGTCGCAGCGCGCGCAGAGCACCTCGGTGCGGACTTCCGAGAGGTCTCGGTCTTCCACCTCGCGGACGTGCCGCTTCGAGAGCGGCGCCCAGAAGCTCGGCCAGCCCGTGCGCGAGTTGTACTTCGCCTTCGAGCTGAAGACCGGCAGGTCGCAGCAGACGCAGACGTAAGTGCCGCGCGCGTACTGCTTGTCGAGCGGGCTCGAATACGCCGACTCCGTGCCCTTGCGCCGCGTCACCTGGTACTGCTCGGGCGTCAGACGCCGCCGCCACTCCCCGTCCGCACGGACGACGCGGCCGACGCCCTTCGGGCCAACGTCGCCCGCCAGCGCGAGCAGCGGCGCGGGGATGACCGCCGCCCCGCCTAACGCCAGCGCCGAGGATAAAAAGCTTCGTCTGTTCATGTCCGTAAGACTGCTCCCTTCGGGTGCGCGAAAGCAAATCGGGGGCGCGGCGCGGCTATGCCGGCGCGCCCCGCCCCCTTGTCAATGCCCCCTCGTGTTAGCGGGGCATCAGCACCGTGTCGACGACGTGGATGACGCCGTTCGACTGGTATACGTCGGCCGTGGTGACGTTCGAGCTGCCGCCCTTCTCGTCGGTGAGCGTGACGCCGTTCATGCCGTTCATGCGCGCGGTGAGCGTGCCGCCGCTGACGGTCCGGAGCGACGCCTGACCGCCGCCCTTCTTGATGAGCTGCATGATCTTCTTCGCGTCGTACTTGCCGGCCACGACGTGGTAGGTCAGGATGCCGGTCAGCGTCGCCTTGTTCTCGGGCCTCACCAGCGTCTCGACCGTGCCCGAGGGCAGCTTGCCGAAGGCGTCGTTTGTCGGCGCGAAGACCGTGAACGGGCCCTTGCCCGCGAGCGTTTCGACGAGGCCCGCGGCCTTGACCGCCGCGACGAGCGTCGTGTGGTCGGCCGAGTTAACGGCGTTCTCGACGATGTTCTTGGTCTTGTACATCGGCGCGCCGCCGACCATCGGGTTGTTGCCCGCGCCGCCCATCATCTGCGCCGAGGCGCCGAGCGCGAAGGTCGCCGAAACGGCCGCCGCCAGAACGAGTGCGTTGAAAGTTCTCTTCATCTTCATCTCCCCAGTAGTTGTTTGTTTCGTAACTTGCCCGATATACGGGGCTCGTCCGGCGTGCGGTTTTAGTCGGCGGGAAATTTTTCGGGGGCGAAGTTTTTTTCGCGCTCACGCGGGGCGGCTGACCATCGTGCGGAAGAGGTGTTCGAGGGTGCGGTCGCCGTCCTCGCAGAAGCCCGTGTGGACGGGCGAGGTCTGGATGATTGTGCTGCGCGGGGCGACGAGCCAGTGGAAGCGCGCGCGCTGCGGGAGCAGCCCGATGGGGCCGGCGCCCGCGCCGCCCTCGCAGATGAGCGGGATGGCCGCGAGGTGGCGCTCGACCGTCTCGCGGTCTGCGCGCGGGTCGAGCGCGGCCAGCCGCCCCCCGTCCAGCTCGACGCGCGCCTTCAGGTATTTCTTCGAGGGGCACGAGACGATGACGCCCGCGTTGACGAACTCGCCGCGCTCGACCCGCGGGACGACGCGCACGACGGCGTAGTCAAACGGACATCGTTCGGGCATCGGCCGCCTCCCTGACGAAGTCGCGCGGCGCGCGCAGGCGCGAGAGAAGGTATTCGGCGTAGGCTTCGCGGTGCTCGGCGGCCGAGGCGAAGCGCGGCTCCGAGGCCAGCCACTCGTTGGGGACGAAGCCCAGCACCTCGCGTATCAGCCCGGCCGTCACGCGCGGGGCGAGGCGCGCGTCCGCGTCCTCGATCGCGGAGGCCCAAGGGAGCAGGACGTGCTCCTTAATCTTCTGGAACGGCGCGCGGCTGCGCGCGAGGTAGTTGTCCCAGTTGTGTTGGAAGTAGAGCGCCGCGCCGTGGTCGATGAGCCACAGCTTCCGGTGCCACATCAGCATGTTTGTGTTGCGCGCCGTGCGGTCGACGTTGGTCGTGAAGGCGTCGAACCAGACGATCGCGGACGCCATCCCCGCCTCGACCGTCTCGGCCGCCGGGTCGAAGGTGACGGAGCCGGGCAGGTAGTCGAGCGCGAGGTTGAGGCCGGCGCTCGCGCGAATCAAGTCCTGTATCTCGGGGTCGGGCTCGGTGCGCGCCAGCTCGGCCGCCACCTCGACGTAGACGATCTCGGGGACGGGCAGGTCGAGCGCGCGCGCCAGCTCGCCCGCCAGAAGCTCGGCGATGAGCGCCTTCGGCCCCTGACCCGCGCCGCGGAACTTCAGGACGTAGAGCCCGTCGTCGTCGGCCTCGACGATGGCCGGCAGGCTCCCGCCCTCGCGCAGCGGCGTCACGTAACGCGTGGCCTTGACGGTTCTGGGAGTCATCAGCGGGAAGGATACATCGGGCGCGGCGCGGAAGCGAAAACTACCTCATGACTTTGAAGACTCAGCCCAGGCCTCCGAGCAGCCGCGCGACGGTCGCGGGGTCGGCCTCGGGCGTCGCGCCCGGTTGCGTGGCGACCCACGCGCCGACGCGGTTGGCGACCTCGTTCGAGAGCGCGAGGGGCGCGCCGCGACGCAGGCAGTGCGCGAGCGCGGCGGCGAAGGCGTCGCCGCAGCCGATGGTGTCCACGACCCGCGCTCGAAAACCGGCGTGCTCGTCCGCGCCCTCCCCGGAGACGAGCAGGCTCCCGCGCGCGCCGCGCGTGACGGCGACGAGCCTCAGGCGGAAGCGTCCGAGCAGCGCCGCGGCCGTCTCGCGCGCGCCCGACGCGCCCGGCACGCTCAAGTTGAGCATCGCGGCGGCCGTCGTCAACTCCTCCTCGTTGAGCTTGACGACGGTCGCGAGCCCGAGCGAGCGAGCGAGCATGTCGGGCGTGAAGAAGGAGTGTCGGAGGTTTACGTCGAAGAGGCGCAGCGCCGTCCCGGGCGTCGCTTCGAGGAAGCGCAGGACGGTGGCGCGCGCCGCCGGGTGGCGCTGGCCGAGCGTGCCGAAGCAGACGACGCCCGCCGACGCGGCCAGCCCCTCCCACCCGCTCGTCCATTCGAGGTAGTCCCACGCCGAGTTCTGGTTGACGTTGAAGTGCGCCTCGCCTCCCTCGCCGACGGTGCACCCGACGGTGCCCGTCGGGTGCTCTTCGTCGAGCTGTATGTGACGCGTGGAGAGTCCCGCGCGGTCTAACCTCTCGACCGCCTCGGCGCCGAGCGCGTCGCGTCCGACGCGGCTGGCGACGGCCGCCTCAGCGCCGAGCAGGCGCGAGACGTATGCGAAGTTTGAAGGAGCGCCGCCGAGGCGCCGCCCCTCCGGCAGCATGTCCCAGATGAGTTCGCCCAGGCCCACGACGGGCGGGCTTTCGGCATGTGTGCGAGGGGCTTCGGGCATCGTCAAGGATTCTAATCTCGTTCGCCGCCGTCGGCTTCGGGGACGAAGCGGTAGCCGACGCCGCGCACCGTCAGGAGGTGTCGGGGGCGCGACGGCTCGTCCTCGATGTACTTGCGCAGTCGGACGATGAAGTTGTCGATGGCGCGCGTGTCCGTGTCCACCCTCAGACCCCACACCTCTTCGAGCAGGGTCTTGCGCGAGACGACCTGACCCGCACGGCCGACGAGGTGGCGCAGAAGCTCGGCCTCCATCAGGGTCAGGCGCAGCGTGCGGCCGGCGGTGCGCAGCTCAAGCGCGGCGAAGTCGATGGTCTTCCCGCCGAAGGCGAACGTCTCCGCGCCGCCGCCGCCGCGCTGTGACCCGGCGGCGGCGTTGACGGCGGCCGTCTCCGCGACGCCGGCCTCTTGGTTGAACCACTCGCGCCGGCGGAGCAGCCCGCGTATGCGCGCGAGCAGGACGGTCAGCTCGAAAGGCTTGGGGAGGTAGTCGTCCGCGCCCGACTCGAACCCGCGCAGCACGTCCTCGGGGCGGCCGCGCGCGGTGAGCATCAGGACGGGGACGAACGAGCCGGAGCGGCGCAGCTCGGCGGCGACGTGGAAACCGTTCGCGCCGGGCAGCATCACGTCGAGCACGACCACGTCGAAGCGGCGCCGCTCCACGAGCAGGAGCGCGAGCGCGCGCTCGCCGTCGGGGACGGTCTCGACCTCGTAGCCTTCCGCCTCAAGGTTGAAGCGCAGGCCGTCGGCGAGGTGCTTCTCGTCTTCGACGATGAGGACGGCGCTCAATGTTTGGAGGCCCTCGGGAGGTGGATGGTGAAAGTGCTGCCGCGCCCGAGCCCGTCGCTCTCGGCGTAGACGCGGCCGCCGTGGCGCTCGACGATGGAGCGGACGATGAAGAGGCCCAGGCCCGTCCCCTTGAACCGCGCCATGAAGTGGCCGGGCACGCGGTAGAAGCGTTTGAAGATGCGCTTGAGCTGGTTGCGGTGGATGCCGATGCCGCGGTCCGAGACGCGCACGGCCAGCGTCCGCTCGCCCAGCGGCGCCAGCTCGACCGCGACGCTGACGGCGTCGCCCGAGTACTTGACGGCGTTGTCCAAAAGGTTGGAGACGGCGGCGCGCAGCTCCTCTCGGTCGCCGCTGACGCCAGCGCCGGCGGCCTCGGGCGACTCGACGTAGCGGAACGACTCGGGCGCGAGCCCGTAGCGCACGCGCGCCAGGTCGAGGCACTCGCGGACGAGCTGGCCGAGGTCTACGAGCGAGACGTTGGCGGGGCGGTGCGCGTGCGCGGTGCGGCCGGCGTGCAGCACCTGCTCGACCGTGCCCAGCAGGCGGTCGCTGTCGGCGAGCATGATGTCGTAGAACTCCGCGCGCCGCGCGGCGTCCACCTCGCGCGACTTGAGGGTTTCGAGGTAGAGGCGGATCGAGGTGATGGGCGTCTTCAGCTCGTGCGTGACGGCGTTGATGAAGGCGTCGTGCTGCTCGTTGCGGCGTATCTCGCGGACGAGGAAGGTCGTGTTGAGGACGAGACCCGTGATGATGACGGCGAAGAAGATGATGCCGAGGACGAGCAGCGCGACCTGTCGCCAGTTGAGCAGAATCCACCCGACGTTGAGCGCGAGCGCGAGGACGACGAGGCAGATGCCGAACGTCAGGAAGAAGATGGCCGATTTGCGGCGACCCGCGGTGCGCATGCCCTCATTCTAAATTAGTGCCGAGGCAAAAAGGAAAAGGCGGGGGCCGCGAGTAAAGCCCCCGTCCGGGAACGTCTCCGCGCGGCCCCCGCCTCTTAAGTCTTCCGGGGCGTCGCCTACGCCGCCCGCCTCAGCGGCTCGGCCTCCCGCGGGAGCTTGGCGGGGGCGCGGCCGATGAGCTTGATGTCTCTGGCGAGCCCGAGCGCCTGTAGCGCGCGGATGCCGTACCAGTTGATGTCCACCTCGTACCAGGCGAGCCCGTGGCGCGCGGCCGTCGGGTGCGCGTGGTGGTTGTTGTGCCAGCCCTCGCCGAACGTGAGGAGAGCGACCCACCAGAGGTTGGTCGAGTCGTCGGTCGTCTTGAACCGGCGCGAGCCCCACATGTGCGTCGCCGAGTTGACCAGCCACGTCGCGTGCAGGTTCAGGGTAACGCGCAGGAAGACGCCCCACAGCATCAGCGTCCACCCGCCGACGGCCAGCAGCGTGAGCCCGAGGACGACCTGCGGCACCCAGTAGAAGCGGTTGAGGAGGACGTGGAAGCGGTCGCGCATCAGGTCGGGCGCGTAGCGCCACATCACCGACTCGTCATGCTGCTGCGCCGTGCCCCTCAGGATCCAGCCCATGTGCGCCCACCATGTGCCGTCGCGCGGCGTGTGCGGGTCGCCGGGGGCGTCGGTGTGCGCGTGGTGGATGCGGTGCGTGACGACCCAGTCGATGGCGCCGCCTTCGAGCGCGAGCGTCCCGCACGTCGTCATGAAGTACTCCACCCACTTCGGCGTCTTGTAGCCCCTGTGCGTCAGCAGGCGGTGGAAGCCCATCCCGACGCCGAGGCTCCCCGACACCCACCACAGCACGACGGTCACGGCCAGCGCCGTCCAGCTGAAAGTGAAGAGCGCGATGATCGCGCCCAC
Organism: Pyrinomonadaceae bacterium; assembly: GCA_036399155.1. Lineage (GTDB taxonomy): Bacteria > Acidobacteriota > Blastocatellia > Pyrinomonadales > Pyrinomonadaceae > QHXN01. The sequence goes on along the minus strand of DASWNR010000159.1, from coordinate 27,868 downwards.
GTGAAAGACGATCATCGCGATCGAAGTCGCCCAGTTGATGCCCGCCCGCCTCTGCATGACCGCCGTGTTTTCGCTCATTAAGCCCTCGGTTTTCACACTGCCCCCTTGAAATATTCCGACCTCGGTTAGACGCGGGGGATGCGTAGAGCGTACCAGCTAACGCCCGGGCCGTTTGTAATAGTTATGTAATTCCTCTCAAGGGCCGCTGACCTGGGTTCGTTACCGGGCCGCCGCGGGCGCCGCCCGACGGCCCGCCGCGCCGGACGAGCGGTAGAAGTGATAAATGTGTAACTCGTCGCGGGCGCGCGAAAGACGAGAGGGGCGGAGCCGTGAAGCTCCGCCCCTCTTCGTTTGATAGTCGCCCGGCGCGGCCGGGAGGTTTTAGAAGGTGCTGACGTTCAGACGCCTGCCCGTCATGGTCTTTTTGTTCAGCGAGGAGGTCGCGACGCCCGTCGTCAGGATGGCGCTCCTGATCTGCTGCGGCGTGGCGGTCGGGTGGGTCGAGGCGTAGAGCGCGATGCCGCCCGTGACGTGCGGCGTCGCCATCGAGGTGCCGTCGAGCCGCGTCAAGGTGTTGTTAGGCGACGTAGACCAGACGCCGCTGCCGGGCGCGCCGATGTCGACCATCGTCACGCCGTAGTTGGAGTACTTCGCGAGCGCGCCGGTGCTCGTCAGCGCGGCCACCGCGATGACGGCGTCGTAGGAGGCGGCCGACTCGGTCGTCGTCCCCTGCGTCGTGTTGTAGTTCGACGGGTAGCTCGCCCTCGTGTCGTTGTTCTGGCCGATGCCCGCGAGGTTGCCGTTGCCGGCCGCCGCCGTGAAGAGCATGTTGGCCTTGGCCGCGCGGATGACGGCGTCGTGCAGCGCCTGCGAGTAGCCGCCGCCGCCCCACGAGTTGTTGATGGCCACGATGTTGAGGCCGTGGCGGGTCTTGAGGTCGACGAAGTAGTTGATGGCGGCGATGGCGTCGGCGATGGTGCCGCCGTCGGGGCCGAGGAACTTGGCCGAGATCATCGTCACGTTCCAGTTGACGCCCACGACGCCGAGGCCGTTGGAGAGCGCGCCGATGGTGCCGGCGACGTGCGTCCCGTGCAGGTCGGTATCGTAGTCGCTCGGGCGCGTGCCGTCGTAGATCGAGCTGTTGTCCTGGTAGAAGTCCCAGCCGTTCACGTCGTCGGCGTAGCCGTTGCCGTCGTTGTCCACGCCGTCAATCGGGTCGTACGGGTTCGTCCAGATGTTGGCGGCGAGGTCGATGTGCAGGGGGTCGATGCCCTCGTCGATGACGCCGACGTAGACCGAGTTGCTGCCGGTGTGGCCCGCGGCCCAAGCCTCGCCGGCCTGGCTGCCGTAGACGTTGACGGGGGTGGTGGCGTCGCCGTACATGCCCCAGAGGTTGCCGTTGGTGTAGTAGCTGTCGGTGGCCGCGAGCTGATGGGTCACGACGTAGTTCGGCTCGGCGAAGGCGACCGCCGGGTGCTCCTGGACGATGCGGACGGCGTCCTCGACGGAGAGGCCGCTCTGAATCGCGGCGAGTTCGAGCTCGCCCTTCGCGGCGAGCTTCTCGGCCTTCTTGAGCTGCTTTTTGGTGAGCGCGCCGACCGAGTTGCGGGCCGAGACGATGTCTTCGATGGCGGCGCCGGGCTTGAACTGTATCAGGATTTCGTCGGCCTTATACTTTGCTTTGCCCTCGCCGTCTTTGGCGGCGGCGCGGCCGTTGACCGAAGCGTGCGGGAACGTCATGGCGCAGAGCGCGAGGGTGGCGACTAACGCGAAAACTTTCTTCATTCATCCTCCGAAAGAGTTGTCAGGCAGGTTGGCGGGTGAAGGCTGCCCGTGGGAGGGCCCCCTTGTTGAAACCGAGACGATAACCGTGAATGACGTGTATGAAAGCTTCGGCGCCGCGTACCGGAGCACCGGAAGCTGAACCCACCTTGCCGTGACTGCTTTTCCGCGCTGTTAAGAGAGAAGGGTGAAAGCGCCGCCGGAGGGCGTACGCCCGTACAGCCTTTAGACGACCCCGCCGGGAGGGGGCACGCGAACTTGATTCGGACGGGCTTTTGATGACCCGCCGCCGGGGGAGTTGCCTCGCTTACAATTTTTTTTCAGCCGCCCGGGCGTCAAGAGGGCTTCGCGTTAACCCCGACGCTCCGGTAATATCTTCGCCGCTCGACGCCGGCGCGACGGACGCTCCGGCACGCGCGAGGGAAAACACTGTCGGAGGTGCCTGATGGTCTGGAGAGTAATCATCCTCGTGACGCTCGTCGCCGCCTCGTGCGTCGTCTCGGGCGCGCGGCAGGCGGGGCAGGCGAAGCTCACGGGGGCCGAGGAAGAGGTCAGGAAGGTGGAGCGCCAGTGGCTCGACGCGTACGAGCAGCGCGACCCGGTCGCGATGGATCGCATCGTGGCGGACGACTTCACCATCACCTTCCCGGGCGGCGGGATGCAGACCAAGCCGCAGTTGATGGCGATGATCAAGTCGCCGCGCCGCCCCGGCCGGCCGCAGAAGAAGTTCTACACGGACGGCGTGCAGTCGCGCGCGTACGGCGACACGGTGATACTCGTCGGGCGTGTGACGACCGAATACGAGCGCGAAGGCAAGACGGTCAAGGAGCAGTCGCGCTACACGGACACGTACGTCCGCACGGGCGGGCGCTGGCGGGTGGTCGCGTCGCACCTGTCGAACGTCGAGGAGCCGAGGAAGCCGGCGTCCGAACAGTGAGCGGAGAACTTAGCGATGTCCGAACAGCCCCTCTCCTTCGAGCAGTACCTCGACGCCCTGCCGCCCGAGCGCAGGGGCGAGGTCGAGCGCGTCTGGCGGGTCGTGCGCGAGAACATGCCGGCCGGCTACGTCGAAGATGTTGGCCCCAAGTTCCTCTCCTTCAAGGCGGGCGACGAGTGGTACGTCGGGCTGGCCAGCCAGAAGAACTACATCAGCCTGTACCTCGTGCCGGTCTACGTCTTCCCCGAGCTGAGGGCGAAACTCGACGCGGGCGGCAAGAAGCTCAAGTGCGGGAAGAGCTGCGTCAACTTCAAGCGCGCCGACGAGCTGCCCCTTGAGGCGTTGGCCGAGATAGTCGGAGCCACCGGCGCGGAAGCTTTCAGGGAGCGCGTGCTGGCAGCGAAGGGCAAGCGCTAGACGAAGCGCCGCCGGCGCGGCACCGGGGGGAAATCGACATGAGTCATTGGAAGGCGCGCCTGCTGGGGGCGGCTCTCGTCCTGCTCTTCGCGGGCATGACCTATTACAACTGGGGCCAGTTACAAAGCGAGGGCCACTACTCGATGAAGATGGCCACGTTCGGCCCCCTGGGGGTCGTGGGCGGCATCTTCATGCTGCTGTTCCCCTCGAAGGGCGGGAGGCCCGAGACGACGGGTGACAAGCTCATCGTCCTTCTGGTCTTCGCGTTCGGTGCGGCGGCGGGACTGCTCAACTGGTACCTGATGGATCCCGGCTTCTTCGGTCGCTGAAGGGTGCGCGCCGCCCGCGGCTGATCCCGCGCGCGCGTCTTTGCCGCGTATCGTGGGGGCGGCTTTAGAAAACTAACTCGCGGGGGCTTAAACTTATGCTGAAGAGTTCGGTGCGTGTGTTGGCGGTGTGCGCGGCGCTCGCGGCGCTGTGGGCGGCGCCGGCCGCGTCGGCGCAGGAGCAGGTCATCAAGCGTCTGCGCTTCGCGCGCGGCGAGTCGTCGAAGACCGTGAAGGGGAGCGTGAGCCCGGAGGGCGACCGCTACCTATACTTCTTCAAGGCTCGCAAGGGGCAGCGGCTCACGGTCAAGCTGGTCTCGGACGACGGCAACGCCGTGTGCGACGTGATGAGCCACGGGCAGTTCGACGCCAACCCGGTCGTCGAAGGGGCGACCGACTGGACGGGCCGACTCCCCGCCGCCGACGCAGGCGAGTACAGCATCGAAGTCCGCTCGACCGGCGGCCTCGCACGCTACACGCTGGAAGTAACCATCCGTTAGTCTAACGCGCCGGGGCGGCCCTTTTCACACGGGCGGCCGGCGCGCGGGCGCGTGGCGAAAGGCGGTGCCCTGGCGTTGACGCGGGGGGCGGTTTTGTCATAAAAACTTTGTGCTCTTGCCACGCAACCCACGGCCTTCCCCCTTTTGTTCGAGCGAAGGGCGTCCCCGCCCTTTGGACTGTATCCACATGAGCCCGACTCGCAGACTGCTCCGGCTGTTTCTCTGCTCCCTCCTCGTAATCTTCCCGGCCGCATCGTGCAAGCGCGGGCCGAAGACGAAGCTCGAAGCCGTAGACGAGATCCTCCGCAAGTCGGGCGTGACGCCGCCCTCCGAGCCCGTCCGGCGCGACCTCGCGCAGATACACGAGCGCGGCACGCTCACCGTGCTCGCGCCCTACAACTCAACCACATACTTCGTCTACCGCGGCGAGCCGCTCGGCTACGAGTTCGAGCTGCTGCGCGAGTTCGCGACCTCGCGCGGGCTCAAGCTCAAGATGGTCGTCGTGACCGACCCGAAGAGTCTGCTCCCGCTCTTAAACTCCGGCGAGGGCGACATCGCGGCCGCGCGGCTCGTCCCCACGCCCGAGGGCGAGGCGCAGGCCGCCTTCACGCGCGCGCTCTACCAGACCGAGCCGGCGCTCGTGCAGCAGGCGACCGCGCCCGAGACGGCGTCGAAGGTCGCCGAGAAGGCGATGGCGCCCGGGCCCGCAGACCCCTCGCCCGAGGTGGACATCCCCGCACGTCTCGTCATGCACCCGGCGCAGCTCGACGGCAAGCGCGTCGACCTGCCCGAGAAGTCGCCCTACCAGCGGACGCTCGTCGAGCTGGCCGACGACATCTCGGGCGAGATACACGTCGTCGAGCTGGGGCAGATTCAGGACGAGGCGCTCGCGCAGAAGATCGCGCGCGGCGAGGTCGAGTTCACCGTCATGCAGGCCAACCTCGCCGCGCTCAAGGAGGCCGAGTTCAGCAACCTCAAGGTGCGCCCCGTCCTCGGGCGCACGCACGGCGTCGCGTGGGCCGTGCGGAAGAACTCGCCCGAGCTGACGGCCGAGCTGAACCGCTGGATAGAGGACGCGCAGAACGCGGGGCTCTTAAAGCGGCTCTACAAGAAATACTTCGTGGACATGCGCGGCTACATCGAGCGCTCGACGAGCGACTTCCTGACCTCCTCGACGGGCAAGCTCTGCCCATACGACGAGCTGCTCAAGCGGCACGCGCCCGAGGTCGGCTGGGACTGGCGTCTGCTCGCCTCGCAGATGTATCAGGAGTCGCGCTTCAAGCCGGACGCGAAGTCGTGGGCGGGGGCCGCGGGGCTGCTCCAACTGATGCCGGGGACGGCGCGGCAGGTCGGCGTGCGCGACCCCTACGACCCCGAGGACAACGTCAGCGGCGCGGTCAGGTACATCAAGTGGCTTAACGGCTTCTGGGACGAGCGCATCACGGACGAGGGCGAGCGCCTCAAGTTCATCCTCGCCTCCTACAACACCGGCGCCGGCCACGTCGAGGACGCGCAGCGCCTCGCGTCGAAGTACGGCGGCGACCCGCTCCGCTGGGAGCACGTCTCCTACTGGCTCCTGCAAAAGTCTACGCAGAAGTACTCGTCGGACGACGTGGTCAAGTTCGGCTTCTGCCGCGGCCTCGAACCCGTCAACTACGTCGACCACATCCTGCGCCGCTACGAGCACTACAAGGAGCACGTCGTCGCGCGCCGCGCGCGGCCGAGGTCGTCGCGCCGCAACGGCTGACGCGTGTGGTAAACTCCCCGCCGCCCGCAGAGAGCTTCAACGCGGGAGGAGTCGTCTTTGCTTAGCAGAACCTCGTTCGTCGCGGCCTTCGTCGTCGTCGCGGCCGCCGCGCTGTCCGCGTGCCTGAACGGCGCGGAGACGCCGGCGCAAGGCCCGGGCGCGGCGGCCGTCGCCGCTTCGCCCGCCGCGCCAACGTCAGCACAACCTCCGGCCGGGCAGCGGCAGGGAGAGGGCGTGGAAGACGCCGTGCTGTCGGCGCGGCTGAAGGAGATTTGCGCGCGCGCGGGCGGCGAGTGCGCGGCGGCGGTCGTGCACGTCGAGTCGGGGCGCGTCGCCTCGTTCGAGGGCGGGCGCCGCCAGCCGCTCTACAGCGTCTTCAAGCTGCCGCTCGCGGTCGCCGTCTTGCAGGACGTGGGGGCGGGGAAGCTCTCGCTCGACCAGAAGGTTCGGGTCGAGCCCGGGGAGGCCGCGCCGGGCACCAGGGCGAACTCCGACCTCTGGCGGGAAGCCTCCGACCGCACCGTCCGCGAGCTGCTCGAATTCTCCATCGCGCGGAGCGACAACACTTCGAGCGACAAGATGCTCGAACTCGTCGGCGGCCCCTCCGTCGTCACCGGGCGGATGCGCGCGCTCGGCCTCGCCGACATCGAAGTCCGCTCGAACGTGCGCGACTTTCTAAAGAGCAAGGACGCGCACCCCAACACGGGCTCGGCCGCAGACCTCGCGCGCCTGCTCGCGCGGCTCCAAAAGGGCGAAGTCTTACAGACGCCGCAGCTCGAAGTATTGCTCGGCCTGATGGGGCGCGCGACGACGGGGCAGCAGCGTCTGCGCGCGGGCGTCCCCGCGGGGACGCCGGTCGGCGACAAGACCGGGTCGGGGCCCTCGACGACCAACGACGTGGGCCTCATCACGCTCCCCGACGGCCGCGGGCACCTCGCGTTGGCCGTGCTGCTCGACGGCTCGAAGCTGTCCGTCGAGGAGCAGGAGCGGCTGACCGCCGAGATTGCGCGCGCCGCCTACGACGCGCACGTCGCGCGCCCGGCGGCGGGGCGTTGAGAGGAGCCCCGGTTGAAGTCGCCGCTGCCCGTGGTCGAAGGCGTCGCGCCGAGCCGGCAGACGCTGCCCGCCGGCCTTTGGGAGACCGTCCTCGACTTTCTGGCGGAGCGCCACGCGTTCGTCGGCGCCGACGTTTGGGCGGCGCGGATGGGCAGGGGCGAGGTGGTTGACGAGCGTGGGCAGCGGCTCACGCCTTCGAGCCCTTACCGCGCCGGCGCGTGCGTCTTCTACTACCGCGAGCCCGAAGACGAGACGCGCGTCCCCTTCGACGAGCACGTCCTCCACGCCGACGAGCACATCCTCGTCGCAGACAAGCCGCACTTCCTGCCCGTAGTCCCTTCCGGACGGTTCCTGCGCGAGACGCTGCTCGTACGGCTGAAGAGGCGGACGGGCCTGGAACACCTCGTCCCCGTCCACCGCATCGACCGCGAGACGGCCGGCCTCGTCGTCTTCTCCGTAGACCCCTCGACGCGCGGCGCGTACGCCTCGCTCTTCCAGCGGCGCGAGGTCTCGAAGGTCTACCACGCGCTCGCGCCCGCCCCCGATTCGCTCGCGGACTCGCTCGAACTACCAGCCACGCGCCGCAGCCGCGTCGTCAGGGGCGAGCCCTTCTTCCGCATGAAGGAAGTGGAGGGCGAGCCGAACGCCGAGACGCGCGTCGATTTTGTAAGCGGCGCGGGCGCGGCGTCGCTCTACGAGGCGCGCGCCTTCACGGGGCGCAAGCACCAGGTGCGCGTGCACTTCGCGGCGCTCGGGATTCCGATAGTCAACGACAGGCTCTACCCCGAAGTGCTCGCGCCCGACGCGGAAGACTTTTCCGCGCCGCTCAAGCTGCTGGCCGGATCGCTCTCCTTCCGCGACCCCCTGACCGGGCGCGAGCGGCGCTTCGAGAGCGCGATGAGTCTTTAGCCCCGGTTGAGAAAAGACGGCGCGGACTTTAAAGTTCAAAACGACCTTGACGCCAAAGACGACAGCGACAATGACGGGCGCGCCCCGCGTTTCGGCGGGGGCGGCGCGGCTGCTCCTGATGGGGGCGCAGGGGCTTCTGTCCGACCCCGCGCGCGCGGCGACGCCGAAGTCGCTGCTCGACCTCGTCACGCGGATGGGCTTCGTGCAGCTCGACTCGATCAACTACGTCGAGCGCGCGCACCACCTGACGCTCTTCAGCCGGCTCGACGGTTACCGGCGCGAGCACCTCGCGCGCCTGTCGGAGCGCGACCGCAGCCTCTTCGAGCACTGGACGCACGACGCCTCGGCCGTCCCCACGGAGTGGTTCGCGCACTGGAAGCCGCGCTTCGCGCGCGCCGGCGCGCGCATACGCGCGAACGGCTGGTGGGCCGAGCGCATGGGCGGCGACCCCGACCGCGTCCTCGCCTTCGTCCGCGGGCGCATCGAGCGCGAAGGCCCGCTGCGCTCGCAGGACTTCGAGCACGAGCGCGGCGCTTCTCAAGCGTGGTGGGGGTGGAAGCCGCAGAAGGCCGCGCTCGAATACCTCTGGCACACGGGCGAGCTGATGGTGGCGCGACGCGACAAGTTTCAGAAGGTCTACGACCTGACCGAGCGCGTCTTCCCCGAACTTCACCGCGCGCCCGCGCCCGCGGAGGAGGAGCACACCGAGTGGGCCTGCTCGACCGCGTTGGAGCGTCTGGTCGTGGCGACGCCCAAGGAGCTGGCGGAGTTCTGGGCCGCGATAGACATCGCGCGCGCTAAGGGCTGGTGCGAGCGCGCGGCGGGCGAGGGGAGAATCGTCCCCGTCGTCGTCGAGTCTTCGGGCGCGGACTCGAAGCCGAGGCCCGCTTACGCGACGCCCGACTGGGAGCGCCGGCTCGCGCGAAGCCCCGCGCCGCCCGCGCGCACTCGCCTGCTCAGCCCCTTCGACCCCGTGCTGCGCGACCGCGCGCGCTGCCTGCGCCTCTTCGGGTTCGACTATCGCTTCGAGGCGTTCGTGCCCGAGCCCGCGCGCATACACGGCTACTACGTGCTTCCGGTGCTCGAAGGCGACCGCCTCGTCGCACGCGTTGACCCGAAGTTCGAGCGCGGCGAAGGCGCTCTCAAAATCCGTCGCGTCTTCTGGGAGCAGGGCGTGCGCCCGACCCGCGCGCGGCTCAAAGGGCTCGCGGAGGCGGCCGGGCGTCTGGCGGGCTTCCTCGGCGCGGAGAAGGTCGAGTGGCCCGCGTCGGGGGCGGGCTGACTCGCGCGGCGCGGCGCGAGCCACGGATGAAGGCGACGCCCGCGGAAAGGGAAGTCCGAAGACGGAGGGAAGGGAAAGTCCGTAGACCGAGATGAGCAAAAGTAACTTTTCGCTGACGCACCTCGTGCGGGAGCCGCGCGAGCGCACGGGGGGGCGGCCGCCGCTCCTGATCCTGCTGCACGGCTTCGGCAGCAACGAGGCAGACCTGCTCGGCCTCGCGCCCGCGCTCGACGGCCGTCTCTTCGTCGTGAGCGCGCGCGCGCCGGTCGTCCTCGGGCCGGGCTCCTACGCCTGGTTCCGCCTCGACATGACGCCCGAGGGCATGGTCGCAGACCTCGCGCAGGCGAGGAGGAGTCTCGAAATGCTGCCCGGCTTTATCGACGAGCTGGCCTCGGCTTACGGGACGGACGCGGGCGCCGCCTACGTCGCGGGCTTCAGTCAGGGCGCGATGATGAGCCTCGCGCTCCTGCTGACGCGTCCCGAGAGGGTCGCGGGCGTCGCGGCCATGAGCGGGCGGCTCCCCGCGCCTCTGCCCGAGGGCGGGCCCGACCTCGCCGCGCTCGAAGGGAAGCCCGTCATCGTCACGCACGGGCTCCACGACCCGATGCTGCCCGTCGAGGGCGCGCGCGCCGCTCGCCGCTACCTCGAGGGGTTGCCCGTCCGCCTCACCTACCGCGAATACCCGATGGCGCACGAGGTGAGCCTGCAAAGCCTGCGGGACGTCGCCGCGTGGCTCAAGGCGGCGCTCGACGCGCGCGCCGACGGCGACGGCACGGGGCGTGAGTGACGGCGCTTCGTGCGACGAGGCGCGCGGGCTTTTCCACAGGCGACTTTTCCACAGGTGGATTTCCCGCGGCCGAAAACGACGCCTTTAACTTGAGCGAGTGATGAAGAACGTGGAGACCTCTTACCCGAGGGATAAGATAAGAGTCCTGCTGTTGGAGAACGTCAGCGGGTCGGCGACCGAAGTGTTTACGGCGGGCGGCTACGCGGGCGTCGAGCGGCACGCGCGCGCTCTCGGCGAGGACGAGCTGGCCGAGGCCGTGCGCGGCGTACACATCCTCGGCATACGCTCGAAGACGAAGGTGACCGGGCGCGTGCTCGCGGCGGCCGACAGGCTTCTGGCCGTGGGCGCCTTCTGCATCGGCGTCAACCAGGTCGATTTGAGGGCGGCGACCTCGGCGGGCGTGGCCGTCTTCAACGCGCCCTACTCGAACACGCGCTCGGTGGCCGAGCTGGTCATAGGACTCGCCGTGATGCTCATCCGCCGCGTCCCGGACAAGAACGCTGCGGCGCACCGCGGCGTCTGGCTCAAGGAGGCGAAGGGGAGCTACGAGCTGCGCGGGAAGACGCTCGGCATCGTCGGCTACGGCAACATCGGCTCGCAGGTCTCGGTGCTGGCCGAGGCGCTCGGGATGAAGGTCGTCTACTACGACGTGGTGCCGAAGCTCCCGCACGGGAACGCGCGCCAGTCGCGCGACCTCGCGGAGCTGCTCGCGGAGTCGCACGTCGTCACGCTCCACGTCCCCGGCGGGGCCTCGACGCGCAACCTCATCGACGAGGCGGCGCTCTCGCTCATGCGGCCCGGCGCGCTCCTCATCAACTACAGCCGCGGCGACGTGGTCGATCTGGAAGCGTTGGCGAACTACGTCAGGGGCGGCGCGCTCGGCGGCGCGGCCGTGGACGTTTTCCCCGAGGAGCCCGAGAAGAGCGGCGACCCGTTCCGGAGCGTCTTGCAGAATCTGCCGAACGTGATTCTCACCCCGCACGTCGGCGGCTCGACCGAGGAGGCGCAGGAGAGCATCGGCCTCGACGTGTCTTCAAAGCTCATCCAGTACCTTGAACTGGGAACGTCGAGCGGCTCGCACACCGTCCCGGCCGTCAGCCTTCCGCCGCAGGACGGCACGCACCGCATCCTCCACATACACCGCAACGTCCCCGGCGTCCTCGCCGAAATCAACTCGCGCCTCTCGGCGGGCGGCGTCAACATCCTCGGCCAGTACCTCAAGACCAACGACGCAATCGGCTACGTCATCCTCGACGTTGACACCGCGCTCTCGCGCGAGGCCGTCAGGATTTTGCGGGAGGCGAAGGCGACCCTGAAGACGAGGGTCGTCTACTAGAAGAGGAGCGTCTCGACGCGGTGCGCGTGAACCATGTCTTCGCAGGGCGACCACGCGAAGACGGTGAAGCGGCCGTCCTGCGAGGCGACGAGCGCGAGCGCGTCGCGCTGATCCTGTACGAACTGCGCGGCGGAGAGGTGGCGCGTCCCGCCGAGCTGCGCCGGCTCGACGACCGAGGCCGCGGAGCCGACGACCGGCTCGGTCAGCATCACGCGCTCGACGCGCGGCGCGCCCTCGCGTCGCGTTATCTTCGCGCCGAAGGCCAGCAGCTCCGAGCGCTCGTTGACGACGGCCGCGCCGTCCACGGCCGTCAGCCCCGCGATGGCCTCGATGCCGCGGCGCAAGTCCTCCTGCCACTCCGGGTCGTCGGCCTCAGCCGCGCCGCGCGCCAGCAAAACGCGCAGCTCCGGGTAGGCCGGCTCGACCGCGTATGGCGCGGGCCAGCGCACGGACTCGCGCCACGCGTCGGAGTCGGGCGGGACGACCAGCAGCGCACCGCCGCGCCCGTGGCCGCGCATCGAGACGGCGAGCTGGACGAGCACGTTGATCGAGTCGGCGGGCGCGCCGGCGCCCACGCCGAAGCCGAGCAGAGACGTGACGAGCCCGGGGCAGTCGGGGACGGAAGCGCCGGCCTCGTCAACCACCTTGACCTCGTCGCCGCGGAGCACGGCGACGTTGGCGAACTTCGCCGGGTCGCGCCCCCGACGGTACTTGATGACGAGCAGCCCGGGCTCGACGACTTCGAGCACGAAGCAGAGGCGCGGGATCGTGCGCGTCGTCCCCCAGACGCAAAGCGCCTCGCCGCAGCCCGTGCGCCAGACGCCGAGGTGTATGCCGGGGCGCTCGACCGCGGGCGCGAGCTTGGCGAGCGCGGCCGCTTCGAGCGGGAGCGTCTGAGCGAAGGTGAGCGGCGGCTCGGCCTGTTCGGGCGGGAGGAAGGCGAGCGAGATTTTCGGCGAGTAGCCCTCCTCGCGGCGCAGGCTGGCCCAGAAGGCCGCGTCGATGACGGCCTCGACCGCCGCCGCGTCGGGCGCGGGCGCGAGCTCGTTCTTGCCGCGCGCGCGCGCGTCAGCGATGCGTCGCGCGAAGTGCTCCTCGACCGTCTTCGCGACCGCGTGAGCGGCCGGGTACGCGGGCGCCTTCAACATCCGTCCGTGCCCTTCGTCGTCTGAAACATCGCCTTCACGTCACTTCACTTCCAACAGCTCTACGTCGAAGACGAGCGTCGAGTTGGCCGGTATGTTGGGCCTCGGCACCGGGCCGTATGCGAGCGCGGGCGGGACGACGAGGCGCCGCCGGCCGCCTGCCTTCATCGTCGATATGCCCTCGTCCCAGCCCTTAATCATCGGGGTCTGCCCGAAGACGAACGGGTATGGCTGTCCCCTGTCGCGCGAGCTGTCGAACTTCGTCCCGTTGGTGAGCGTGCCCGTGTAGTGTACGACCGCGGTCTGCCCGGGGCGCGGGCTGGGGCCGCCGCCGACGACGAGGTCGGTGTACTTCAAGCCCGAGGGCGTCGTCACCTCTGCGCCCCCGCCGCCGCGCCCTCCGCCCGGCGCGAACAGGTAGGCCGCGCCGGCGGCCACGAGCGCCAGGACGACGACCGCCGCGATGATGCGCTTTCTCCTGCCCGCGCCGGCGCGCGCCTGCTGCCGCTGCTGCTGCTGCGAGACGGGGCGGGGCGCGTGAGTTCTTCTGGCCGTGTGTCGCTTACGACTCTGAGGCAATGGCTCGTCTCCTCGAATGTGGTGTGGTCTTGCGGGCCCCCGGCGGCGCGCTCGTGCGCGTGCGCGGACGCGGCGTAGCATAAGCGAAACGGCCCGCGGCCTTCAACCGCCGCGCGCCGGCCGGCTACGCCTTCGTGCTCCAGAAGGTCGGCGCCGCGGGCTTCAGCGCGCGCTCGGCGGCGAGCGCGACGAAGCCCATCGTGTAACGCGCGTTGACTTCGAGCAGCGGGTGCAAGCCCCCCGCGTGCTCAAGCGCGTCTACGCCGGCGGGGCCTCTGTAGCCTTCGGCGTGCAGCCGCGCACAGACGAGCGCGGCGATTGTCTCAAGCTCCTTCATGCGCGCCGGGGAAGGCGGCCGGCCGAGCACGTAGCCGACGCCCGTCCCCGCGCCGTTCGTCCGCAGGTCGCTCACGCCGAGGACGCGGTGCGTGCCGTCGCCACGGACTTCGCAGACGACGCCGTACTCGCGCACGACTTCGAGCCACGGCTGGAAGACGAGCGACTCGCCGCGCGCGAAGCGCCGGACGGCCCACGCGGCCTGCGCCCCCTCGACGCGCGGCCCGCGCCCGAGCACGCGGTCGCGCGCGGCGAACCCGTAGGGGCTTTTGACGACCCACTTGTCGCCGGCGCCGGGGCACGCGCGCGCGGCCGCCTCCGACAACTCCTCGACCGTGCGCGCGACGCGAGCGCCCGCGAGCGCCCAATTCATCTCGACTTCGAGCGCGTGGCTCCACAGCTTCGAGTTGACGCGCGCGACCACGTCGAAGGCGACGGGACGCACGTCCGCGCCCGCGCGCTCGCCCTCGCGCGCGGCCGTCGGCGTCCAGCCCCACGGCGTGAAGAGTCTGTCCGTTTGAGAGTTCGCCTTGCGAGTCGGCACAAGCTCGACGCCGCGCGCCCGCGCCTCGCGGACGAGAGGGTCGCCCCACGGCTCTTCGACGAGCAGCGCGTCGCCGTCGCCGGCCAGCCGGAGCAGTTGCGCGGAGAGCCGACGGTTGAGCGCCGAGAAGCTTTCGGTGCGGCGGTACGGGCGCGGGCCGGGGCCGGCGGCGTGCGCCAGCTCGACCTCGAAGTCGGCGTTCATGTGCCAGAGTCTGGATTTCACGTCGTGAGGGTTTACTATACAGGAGATGCGAGTCTGGAGGCTGGAGGTCGAGTACGAGGGGACGCGCTACGCCGGCTGGCAGGCGCAGCCGCACGCGCGCACCGTGCAGGGCGAATTGCAGCGCGCCGCCGAACAGGTGTTGGGCGCGCGCGCGGAGGTCGGCGGCTCGGGCCGCACCGACGCGGGCGTCCACGCGCTGCGGCAGGTCGCTCACCTCAAGTCGAAGCCCGCGGGGCGCGCGCCCGACCCCGCGCAGTTGAGGGCGGGGCTGAACAAGCTGCTCCCGCACGACATCAACGTCCTGCGCGTGGCGTCGGCGCGCGCGGACTTTCACGCGCGCCACGACGCCGTCGCGCGCTACTACCTCTACCAGATCGCAACGCGCCGGACGGCCTTCGGCAAGAACTTCGTCTGGTGGGTTCGCGACCGCCTCGACGCGCGCGCGATGGCCGACGCTTCGGGGCTGCTCGCCGGGCGCCACGACTTCAGCTCCTTCTGCGAGAGCCCTTCGGAGCAGCGCTCGACGCTCGTCGAGGTCGAGCGCGCCGAAATCTCTGTCGAGGGCGGGCTGATTCTTTTCCGCGTCGGCGCGAGCCATTTCCTCTGGAAGATGGTCAGGCGCGTGGTCGGCGCGCTCGTCGAGGTCGGCCGCGGCCGACTCACGCCCGCGCGTTTCGGCGCGCTGCTCGAACGATACTCAGGTGAGCCGGCCGCGTGGACTGCGCCGCCGTCGGGGCTCTTCCTCGAACGCGTCCTGTACGAGGGCGAGCCGCCGCCGGGGCCGCCGCGCCCCGCCTTCCCGCTGACGGCCGAATGAAAGGCCCGCGAGGTTTAGAAGATGAAGAGACTCGGAATCGTCGGCGGCATCGCGCCGGAATCGACCATCGAATACTACCGCGTAATCGTCGCGACGTACCGCGCGCGCGTCGCGGACGGCAGCTACCCGCCGCTCGTCATCAACAGCATCGACATGAACACGATGCGCGGGATGATAGAGGCGGGCCGGCTCGAACGGCTCGCCGACTACCTGCTCGGCGAGCTGCGGCGTCTGGCCGACGCGGGCGCGGACTTCGCGCTGCTCGCCTCGAACAGCCCGCACATCGTCTTCGACGAGCTTGAGCGGCGCTCGCCCGTCCCGCTCATCAGCATCGTCGGCGCGGCGCTCGACGCGGCGCTCGCGCTCGGGCTCAAAAAGGTCGGGCTGCTCGGCACGCGCTTCACGATGGGGGGCGGCGTCTACCAGCGGGTCTTCGCGCGCGGCGGCGTCGAGGTCGTCACGCCGGACGAGGCCGACCAGACTTACGTACACGAGAAGTACATGGGTCAGCTCGTCGAGGGCGTCTTTCTGGACGAGACGCGCGAGGGCCTGTTGGCGGTAATCGACCGCCTCAAGGGGCGCGCCGGCATAGAGGGCCTCGTGCTCGGCGGCACGGAGCTTCCGCTCATCCTGACGGATTCGGCCGGGCGCGGCATACCCTTCCTCGACACGACAAGGATTCACGCCGAGCGCGCGGTCGCGGAGATGCTCTCCTGAGCCGCCTTCGGGGGGGCGCGCTACCTGGGCCGCTTGAAGTAGAGGCAGGTGACGTTGCCGTCCTGCGTCGCGGTCGCCAGCTCCCACCCGTCCGCGCCGAGCTTGTTGAGTTCGACGCGGCCGCAGGCCGTGTGGTACTCCCACGCCGCGCGCTCCGGCGCACGCCGCGCGAACCCCACGCAGACGAGCGAGACGAGTAGAAGGGCGGCGAGCAAAATTCTCTTTCTCATGCGCCGCAGCATAAGAGACGACCACGTAAACACTCAAGCCCTTCGCCGGGAGCGCGGGCATGGACGCCCGCGCTCCCGGCTTTAGGGGCCGGGCTCCCGCGAAGGTGTTGACAACCCGCCGCGGGCGGTAGTAAAAGACGCTCGCTCCCAACAGTTCTTAAAATTCAAGCTCTCGAAACCAAGGCCCCGAATCTCACTTCCGACGGAATGTGTAGGGGGCGCGCGTTCGGCACGCGCCCGCCAGGGTGAAACATGAAAATTCAAAGACCCCGCAACGCCGCGCCCGTCCGGCGCGCTCTCGCCCTCGTCGCGCTGCTGCTCGCGGCGGCCGCCGCGCCCGCGACTTCGAGCGCGCAGGCGCGCACGGAGTACCGAGCCTTCTGGGTGGACACCTTCAACACCGCGCTCAACAACCACGCGGACGTGCTCGCGGTCGTTAACAACGCGAAGGCCGCCAGGGCCAACGCCCTCTTCGTGCAGGTGCGCCGGCGCGGCGACTCCTGGTACCTGAACTCGCTCGAACCCATGGGCGACCGCACGCCGATTCAGGCGGGCTTCGACCCGCTGCAAGATGTCATCGACACGGCGCACGCTGAGGGCATCGAGGTTCACGCCTTCGTCATCATGAGCGCCATCTGGGGGCGCGCGCCGAACCTCTTCCCGCCCGAGAACCCGAACCACGCCTTCAACCTCCACGGCGGCTTCAACCCCCAGACCAACACCATCACGCAGGGGCCGAACAACTGGCTCACGCGGACGCTTCTGCCCGACGGCACGACGCCCGGCATCACATACCAGGGGCACCGCTTCGGCAGTGACTTCTGGATAGACTTCGGCCACCCCGACGCCGCGAAGTACACCGCCGACGTGGTCAAGCACCTCGTCGTCAACTACGACATCGACGGGCTGCACCTCGACCGCATACGCTACCCGGAATTGAGCGTCGCGGCCGGGCAGCCGACGCAGACGCCGTCGAACGGCACCAACGTCGGCTACAACCAGACGAGCGTCGAGCGCTTCCAGCGCGTCCACAACATCGCGGCGGGCTCGCCGCCGCCCGCGACGAACAACCCGCAGTGGAACCAGTGGCGGCGCGACCAGGTGACGAACGTCGTCCGCCGCGTCTACCTCGAAGCACTCGCCGTCAAGCCGCAGCTCAAAGTCTCGGCCGCGCTCATCGCCTTCGGCGGCATCAGTAACACCAACGACCCAACGTGGAACTCGGCCGAGGCTTACTGGCGCGTCTACCAGGACTGGCGCGCGTGGACGCAGGAGGGCATCATCGACATCGCCATCCCGATGGTCTACAAGGCCGAGCACACGGCCACCGTCCGCCCGCAGTACGACCAGTGGGACGCGTGGCTGCGCACGCACCTCTACAACCGCGCGGGGATGATGGGGCAGGGCGCGGCCAACAACGCCATCGAGGGGACGCTCCGCCAGACGCGCCGGACGCTCACGCCCGCCGCCGGGACGAACCTGAGCGGCATCATCTTCTTCTCGATGGCGACGAGCAACATCGCCGTCACCAACAACCCCTTCGCTCTGCCCGCGCCCGTCACGACGCCCGCGCGACCCTTCTCGGATTTCGCCTCGGGGCTGACGACGGGCAAGTCCGTCAACGGCGCGACGCTCTACGAGCCCGCGACGGCCGGGGCGCCCATCTTCGCCGACCCGGCGCAGATTCCGATTTTCCCCTGGAAGGCCGCGCCGACCGCCGGCCACGTGAAGGGCGAGGCCAAGGGCGCGGACGACAGGCCGCTCGACACCGCTCCCGTCCAGATAGAGAACCTCGACACGCACGCGACGCGCGCGACCGCGACCGACGGCAACGGCTTCTTCGGCGCGGTCGACCTCGCGCCCGGTTCCTACCGCGCGACCGCGGGCGCGTCCTACTTCTGCTTCAGCGTCGCGCCGGGCGTCGTCTCCGACGCCGTGCCCGACGCGCTCGCGCCCGTGACGACCGTCTCGGCCTCGCCCGCGGCGCCCGACGGGCAGAACGGCTGGTACACGTCCGACGTGGGCGTGTCGCTCTCGGCCAACGACAACTGCTCGGGCGTCGCCTCGACCGAATACTCGACGGACGGCGGCCAGAGCTGGCAGCCCTACGCGGGCGCTTTCAACGTCAGCACTGAGGGGACGAACGTCGTCCTCTACCGCTCGGCCGACGCCGCCGGCAACGCGGAGACGGCCGGGAGCCTCGTCGTCAAGATCGACAAGACCGCGCCGACGCTGAGCCTGACCGCCACGCCCGATACAATCTGGCCGGCCAACAACCAGCCGTTCGAGGTGACTCTCAACGGCGCGGGGTCGGACGCCACGTCGGGGCTCGCGTCGGTCACGTACGTCGTGACGGACGAGTACGGCGCGCCGCTCTCGATTCCGGCGCGGGCGCTTGCCGGCACCTCGGCCGATTGGGCCGAGGCGCTCACGGTCGAGGCGAGCCGGCGCGGCGGCGACCGCGACGGACGCCTCTACCGCGTGACCGCGACCGTCACGGACCAGGCCGGCAACACCACGAACGCCGCCGCCGACATCCTGGTCCCGCACGACCGGCGCTCGCACTAAGACGGAGTGGGGCGGCGAAGTTGAACGCCGCAGGCGCGGCCGGTTTTAGAGTTGAAGTCTCAAATCTGAGATTTCAAATTCTTAAACCGGCCGCGCTCTGTTAAGATGCCGCGCCGTTCACGGAAGCCCAAGACAGGAGACCCCGCCGCATGTCCACCGAGACGCCGCAGCCTTCGCCCGAAAGATTCTTCCAGATAGCCAACTCGTACCAGCTCGCGGCCGCGCTCAGGGCCGCCGTCGAGCTCGACCTCTTCACCGCCGTCGCCGAAGGCAAACGCGACCCGCGTGCGTTGGCCGCGCGCTGCGGGGCGTCGGAGCGCGGCGCGCGCATACTCTCCGACTTCCTCGTCGTCGCCGGGCTTTTGACGAAGGACGTCGAAGGGTACGGGCTGACGCAGGACTCCGCGGTCTTCCTCGACCGGCGCTCGCCCGCCTACATGGGCGGCACGCTTGAGTTCCTGCACGCGCCCACGCTCGTCGCGGGCTTTGAAGACCTGACCGACGCGGTGCGAAGGGGCGGCACGATGCTCCCGTCGGGCGGCACGGTCGCCACCGAGAACCCGCTCTGGGTGAAGTTCGCGCGCGCGATGGCGCCGATGGCGGCGATGCCCGCCGAGGCGATGGCGCGTCTGGTTCTGGGAGAGAGGTGCGGGCCTTTGAAGGTGCTCGACGTGGCGGCCGGCCACGGCCTCTACGGCATCGCCTTCGCCCGGCAGAACCCGGAGGCCGAGGTGGTCGCGCTCGACTGGCCGGAGGTGCTCGAAGTCGCGCGCGAGAACGCGCGCGCGGCGGGCGTCGCAGACCGGCACACCGGGATAGAGGGCGACGCCTTCGGCGCGGACTTCGGCGCGGGTTACGACATCGTCCTGCTGACCAACTTCCTCCACCACTTCGACCCTCAGACCTGTGTCGAACTGCTGCGCAAAGTCCGCGCGGCTTTGAAGGATGACGGCGCGGCCGTCACGCTCGAATTCGTCCCCGACGAAGACCGCGTCTCGCCGCCCGTCCCGGCCGCCTTCAGCCTGACGATGCTCGCCGGCACCGAGGGCGGCGACGCCTACACCTTCCCCGAGCTTGAACGCATGTTCGCCGAAGCCGGCTTCTCGCGCAGCGAGCCGCACCAGCTCCCGGCCTCGCCGCAAAAGCTCATCATCTCAAGGAAATAAGGGTCAGAACCGCCTGCGGTAGCGGGCGGCCCTTCGTTACCCGGAAGCTCCGAGTCGCGAAGGGCCGCCCGCGACCGCAGGCGGTTCTGACTCCTGACCCTTTCCGTCCGCTGATTGCGCGTTAATGTTCGGGCGCCGTTTCGGCGTCGGACTATTTCTCGCTATTCAAGGACGGAGGGGACTGATGAAATACTTTGCGCTCGGGACGTTGCTCGCGCTCTTGCTCGCGGTGCAGGTCAAAGGCGGGGCGGGCGCGCAGGGGCGCGTCGTGCTCGCGGAGGGCGAGCCGCCGCTGACGGCGGCGACCGTGGACGACGTGGCCGAGTTTTTCGGCTGGCTCTTTGAGACGCGCTTCACGCCCGCGCAGCGGCGCGAGCTTGAGCGCGTCCTCGTCGCGACGTGGCGCTCGGGCGACCGGAAGGAGATCGAGGCCGCCCGGCAGTTCGGCGCGTTGAACGTCAAGCTGCTAACGGTCGCGCGGGAGAAGCACGCGGAACTGCGCGCGGCCGTGCTGCCCAACCTTCTGAAGAACGCGCGGGCCGAGGCGACAGACTTTTCGCGGCTGCTGTTGGGCGTCTACGAGTCGCGGGCGCAGGCGGGCGCGGGCGTCGGGTCGGAGCCGCAGACCGAGGTCTCGGCGCCGGCGGGTGACGCCGCGGCGCTGCTCGGCGCGTGGCGCTCGTCCGAGATAGGGATGATCGGCTATCAGAACAGCGTCACCGGCGCGACGCGGCCGGGGCGCGGGACGACGATGCAGTTCCGCTTCCTGCCGGGCGGCCGCTACGAGTACAACGGCTACCTTGAGACGACCGTTTACAACTGCACGACGACGCTCTTCAACCCGGCGGCCGGCACCTACCGCGTCGAGGGCGACCGCCTGACGCTCGTGCCGAAGACCAGCAAGTGGCAGCAGCGCAACAGCTGCGCTTCGAGCATGAACAAGGAGCTGCCCGGCAAGCTCGACCCGGAGACATACGCCTTCCGCTTCTCGGACGAGGCCGGCGGACGCCGCCTGTGCCTGACCGGCGCGAAGGGCGGCGAGGTCTGCTACCGCGCCGAGTAGGTTTAGTGAGTAGGAAAAGATTCCGACGCGGGGACGCGGCCGCTTCGGAGATTTGAAATCTCAACTTTGAGATTTCGAGTCCTCGAACCGGCCGCGTCCCCGCGGTTAATGCTTTCTGTTTCGAGCCGGAAGGAGACGAAGAACGTGAGCCGACGCTCAGTGCTACTCGCGCCCCTCTTCTGCCTGCTGCTCGCGCCCGCGCGCGCGCAGGCCCCGAAGACGGTGAAGACCTTCAGGCTCGGCGCGACGGAGGTGAGGGTGAACGTCTACGAGCGCGCGGGCGCGGCCGTCACCTTCTTCTCGCCGCACCACAACGAGCGCGGCGCGCGCGAGTTGGCGAAGGAGTCGGTCGCCGCGCGCGGCGGCCGCTTCGTCGAGGTCGAGGCGCTCGACGACACGGGCGAGCCCGCGCGCCGTCTGCGCTTCGGCGCCGGCGGCGAGCCTTACAGCGTTGACCCCAACCGCATCTTCACAGAGCAGGGTCGTCGCTGCCTGCGTCTGCCGGCCGAAGCGGAGGCGGCGGTCAAAGCCTTCGCCGAAGAGTTGCTGGCGCTGCTGTTCGCGCCGGGCGGCGCGCGGCTGCGCGCGGGCGAGAGCGTCCTCGTCGCCGTCCACAACAACGGGGACGTTGAGGCGAGCCCCGCCGCCGACCGCGACAGGGATTTGACGGCGGTCGGCTTCCTGCGCCCCTTGAGGTCGCGCGAGATCTTCCGGGGCGAGTACGCGGAGTCGGCCGCCGGCGTCTTCCTCTCGAACGCGGAGGAGGACGAGGATAACTTCGTGCTCGTCACCACCCCCGGTCTGGTCACGCCCTTCGCCGCGCGCGGCTTCAACGTCGTCTTGCAGAAGCCGGCGGCGCAGCTCCGCGACGGGAGGTGCTCGATGGACGACGGCTCGCTCTCCGTCCACGCCGCATACAGCGGCATCCCCTACGTCAACCTCGAAGCCGACGCGCAGGGCGGCGCCGCGCGCCAGCGACAGATGCTCGACGCCGTCTACGAAATCCTCAAGCCCGGCGCGACGCGCGACTGAACACAACCCCAGGCCGGGAGCGCGGGCCAGTGTGCCCGCGCTCCCGGCTAAGAGCTTGAGTCTTACCCCTATCCCCCCACACGTCTTCTGATCCTTTTGCCTCGCACGCCACGCGTTACAGGTGAGCGCGGGTGAGGTCGTTCCCGCGCGCGTGTGAGGCCATGAGAGCGGCGAGCGACAAACTGTTAAAGCTCATCTGCGCGACCCTGCTGGTGGGCGCGGCGTGCGGGCGCGCCCTCGCGGCCGAAGGCGACAAAGAAGCGACTTCCAACCCCGGCGCGGCGCGGGAGGCGACAAACAGCATGAAGGTTGCGAGGTTCGACGAGGCGCTGTCGACGGCGCTCGCGCGGCGCGGCGCGGCGGGTGTGATGTGCGACGGGCGCGACCCCGTCGCGCGGCGCATCCTCAACGAGTACGGCGCGGTCTTCGTCGCCGAAGGCTCGGTGCTGCCCCCGCCCGTCTGCATCTTCG
This sequence comes from Pyrinomonadaceae bacterium, assembly GCA_036399155.1. Lineage (GTDB taxonomy): Bacteria > Acidobacteriota > Blastocatellia > Pyrinomonadales > Pyrinomonadaceae > QHXN01. The sequence continues at coordinate 5,896 of DASWNR010000159.1, read as the reverse complement.
CGGGCGCGGACGAGGTCGAGACGTTCCAGTCGGCGTCCGGCGTCTCGGCCCTCGACATCGGCGGCGTCCGCATCGAGCTACAGCCGGCCGCGATGCGCGCGCTCGTCGCCGCGCGCGCGGAGGCGCACGCCGCCGGGCTCGACATCACGCCGCGCGACGGGTCCGAGTCGGCGCGGCGCGGCTACGCCGACACGATACGGCTCTGGAACTCGCGCCTGCTCCCCGCGCTCGAACACTGGAGCGCGCAGGGGCGGCTCACGCCCGAAGAGGCCGAGCGCGTGAGGGCGCTGCCCGCGCGCGAGCAGGTCGGGGCCGTGCTTGAGCTTGAGCGCCGGGGCATCTACTTCAGCAAAGACTTCTCGAAGTCGATTCTATACTCGGTCGCCGCGCCGGGCGCGTCTCAGCACCTCTCGCTCCTCGCCTTCGACGTGAGCGAGTACGCAGACCCGCGCGTGCGCGCCGCCCTCGCGCGCCACGGCTGGTTCCGCACCGTGCGCAACGACCACCCGCACTTCACATACCTCGGGCTCGGCGAGGGGCAGCTCCGGTCGCGCGGCCTGAAGAAGCTCAACACGCCCGACGGCGAGTTCTGGGTGCCGAACAGCCCTGCGGTCTGACGGCTTCAGTAACCGACCGAGGGCAGGTAAGTGCCGCGCGGCTCTTCGTACCTTCCCATCGTCATCAGCGTCATCGGCTTGACGACGCGCATCCCCTTCGACAGGCACCAGCGGAAGAGCGACGACTGACGCGTCGGCAGCACGAGCGAGAGCGGCCGGCCCCCGCCCGCGCTACCCGCGCCGGTCAGCAGGGCGCGCATGTCGTCTTCGGTCTCGGCGACCGCGTGGTTGAGCGCCCAGAAGTGCGGCCCGGAGGCGTACGCCGCGACGCGGCCGTCGCGCAGCGCGACGAACGTCGTCAGGAACGGCGGCGTCGCCTTCAGCTCGTTCGTGCGCTCGAAGCCGTGCACCTTCCGGCACAGCGCGCCGCACGCTTCAAAGTCCTCCGCGCGGACGGGGCGCACCTCGAAGCCTTTGGGCAGCTCGCCCTCAACCCCGCCCTCGATTAAGACCAGCGGCTCCCTCACGTCGAACCCGAGCGACGCGTAGAGCGAGAGAGACGCGGCGTTGAAGGTGTCCTGCACGAGGCGCACGCCCTCGGCGCCGCGCCCGCGCTCGACGACCGCCTCCATCAGTTTGCGACCCGCGCCCCTCGCCTGTGCCGTCGGCGTGACGGTGATGGGGCCGACCGCGCGTACGGCGTCGTGCTCCCAGAGGAAGTTCGAGCCGACGACGCGGCCGCCGGCCTCCGCGACCACGCCGAAGACGTTCGGGTTGTGGACTAGTGCGCCGACGAACTCGACGCCCGACTCGGCCGTGGCGAAGTCGGGGCGGAAGTTGTGCGCGTCGGAGATGGTCTTGAAAGCCTCGTAGCAGATGCGCCCGCACTCTTCCACGTCGGTGGTGGTGACGGGGCGGATCGTAACGTCCATGTGGTGTAGCCTCCGGTTCGTCTGAAGGGGATGACAGTGCGCGCGATAATACTTAACGCGTGAGGGCGCGGCCGTAAAGATAAATCTCAGCCGCGCGGCGCGGACGCGACGGCTCTGACGAACGGGAGCCGGCCGCCGCTCTTCGTGATGGTCGCACCCGGTTCTTCTTCTTCGGCGACCCTCCGAGCCGGCTGCGTCAGCAACCCGGTCCTTAAAGCCGGGAGCGCGGGCCGTGACTCGGCCTTAGGGCCATTGGATGACGGTCTTTGGCTTGGAGGAGGGCGGCGGCGCGGAGACGGGGAGTTGGCGCGCCGAAGTGGCGGGCCGGGTCGGACGCCGCTCGGCGGTCGCAGCGGCGCGGCGGGGCGGCGCGTCGTTGCGCGCGGGTCTCGGGGCGGGCGTGGCGGCCGCCGTGTCGGGCGCGGGGCGTTCGGCGCGCGGGCGCGGCTGAGCAGCGGCGCGTGTTGCCGGCCCCGCCGCCGGCGGCGTGACCTTCTCGGCGCGCGACGCGGTTTCGGACGGCCTCTCGGGCTCCGCTTCCGTCGCGGCCGCCGCCGCGCGCGCGGGCGCTTCGGGCGCCGCCGGCACGGGTTCTTCGACGGCCGGCGCGTCTTCTTCGACGACCGGCGCGTCTTCTTCGACGACCGGCGTGGGTTCTTCGGCGGGAGGCGCTTCGGGCGCGGACGGCGGGATGTCGGTCGCGACCTCTTGTTGCGCGGCGGCGGTGTCCGCGGCGGGCGTTGCGGAACCGGCCGGGCGCTTTGACCAGACGAGGTAGGAGCCCGCGGCGACGCCCGCGAGCACCGAAAGCAGGACGGCCGCGGCCGTCACAGGCCACGCCCGCAGACCCGCGCCGTGCCGTGAGCCGACGCCCGCGACGCGTTCTCTGCCGGCGCGCTTTCTGCCGGCGCGCACGGGGACGAGCGTCTCTTCCTCCTCGACGGCCTTCGCGCCTCGCCTCGCGATGCCGGTGCCGCGCCGGTCTTCGCGCGCCCAGTCCGCTTCTGCCGGACGCCCGTCGCCCACGCCCCTCTCGGCCGTGAAAGGCGCGCGCGCGACCTGCGAGAGAGGCACGACCGTGCTGAAGTCGCCTTCCGAGGGGAAGAGCGGCTCCGGCTTGATCGGCGCGGTCGGTTGGCTTCCGTGCGCGGTCGAAGCGTCTGACATTCGGCGTCTCCTACGAAAAAACTCCCGGCGCGGCCGGAACACTTTCGAGCTAACGAAGAACCTCGATGCGGTCGCCGGCCCGGAGCACGGGGTCGGGCGTGCGCCCCGACTCTATCTCCGCGAGGACGTACCTTGAGGTCGAGAGGCGGCCGTCGTCGCCCTGCCGCGTGACCGTGACCGCGACGGCGCGGCCGCCCGGCGTCTGCACGCCCCCGGCGGCGAGCACCGACTGCGTGAGCGTCAGCCCCGTGTGAAACTCCTTCTGGCCGGGACGGCCGACGGCGCCGCCGACGTAGACGAAGCGTTTGGGGAGTTCGCGCAGAGTGACCACGTCGCCGGGCCGCACGAGCGTCTTCATCGCGGCCGCGTCCGAGAGGTCTGCCTCGGTCGTCCGCCCCGTGGCGCGCGCGACGACCACGGCCTGACCCGCGCCCGCGAGCGGCTGCGCGTGCGCGACGACGACGTAGAGCGGTATGGCCTCGCGCTGGATGATCTTCGTCCCCGGCTCCTTCGCCATGCCGCCGACGATGATGGCGTGGCTCGCGTACTCGCGCACGCCGACGGCGACCTCGTCCGCGCGCAGCTTGAACGCCGCGCCGAGACGCGCGGCCGCCTCGTCGGGCGTCAGACCCTCGACCGGCAGCGGCTCGCGCAGCGCGGGGTGGTCGAGCAGCCCCGTGGGCGTCACCTTGTAACTGGTCGTGCGCGGGTCGGCCCCGCGCAGCAGCCGCACGTCGAGCACGTCGCCCGCGCCGATGCGGTAGACGGCCGTCGGGTCGGCGTCACGTTCGACGTTCGGCACGGCGTTCGGCCCTGCGTCGGACGCGGCGCGGGTCGGTGTGGGAGACGTGCCGGACGGCGTCGCGGCCGGCGCGCGCGAACCCTCGGCGGCGGCCGTCTCGCGCAACCTCGTGTAAGAGCGTCCGAGCTTCTGGTAGGTCTCGGCGTCGTCGGGCGCGAGCCGCGCCGCCTGTTCGTAGGCGTCGACGGCTTCGCGCCACTCGCCGAGCGCGGTGTAGGCGTCGCCGAGCGCGCGGTAGGCGTCGGCGTTCCCGCGTTCGAGCAGGACGGCCTGCCGGAAGGCCGCGACCGCCTCGCGTTGACGCCCGGCGCGCGCCTCCCGCAAGCCCGTCTCGTAAGGCGAGGCCGGCGGCGCGGCGGGGCGCGTGGGCGGCGTCGAAGCGTTCGCCGCGCGCGTCGAGTCGGAGCGCGGAGTCGGGGGGCGCGGCGTGTCTGCGCGCGTCGTGTCGGCGCCGGCGTTCGTCGCGGGCGCGGCGGAAGTAGTCGCGGCGGGCGTGGTCGCGGCGGGCGCGGGGGTGCCGGGGTCGGCCGTCGCGCCGTCGGCGGGAGGCGTAGTCGCGGCCACTCTTTCGGGGATGCCGCCGACCCCGACGGCGTCCATCGCCTTCAGAATCTGGCCGGAGGGCGGTGCGGCGGGGCCTATCTTCGCGGCCGCGTTGGCGAACGGGCGCGGCGGCCGCGAGGCGTAGTCGGGGCGCAGGCGCAGGGCGCGCTCGTAAGCCTCGCGCGCCTCCTTCTCCTGCCCGAGCGCGCGACGCTCAGTACTCAGGTGGTAATGCGGCTCGGCCCACTTCGGGTAGATTTTGACGGCGCGCTCGAAGGCCGCCGCCGCCTGCACGTGCTGGCCGCGCATGCCGAGCGCCACGCCGAGGTTGTTGAGCGCCTCCACGTCCTCGCGGTTCAGGCTGACGGCGAGGTGGTAGGCCCTGACGGCGTCGGCCCAGCGACCCATCTCGGCGTAGACGTTGCCGAGGGCGTAGTGCGCGTTGCCGTTGGCGGGGTCGAGCGCGATGGCCTGCTCGAAAGCCTTCGCCGCCTCCGACAGGCGGCCTTCGAGCGCGAACCTCGCGCCGTCGCGGTAGTAGATGTCGGCCGGCGCGCCGCCCTGCGGCGTCGCGGCGCGGGCGGCCGCGGGCGGCGCGACGACAGCGCACACCAGCAGGCCGAACATGAGAATCTTCTTCATAGGGCGTCCCGGGAAGTTTCGCGCGAAGGGCGGAAGCGTCAGGCGTACGGCGGGGCGGAGGCAGCCGCGAGGGCTCCTCCGGGGCGTGGCGACGACGGCGCGCGGGTATAGCATCCGTTCTTTCGCATCCGTCTCCGACGGGCTTCCTTAAAAACGGGGGTCGTTACGACTTTAGCGGGAGAGAGTCGTCGAGCCGAACCGAGGGTTGGCCGGATTATATTTCAGCGCGGGCGCGATGTCCAAGAAGGGCGCGCCGGAGATTAGGACTACCGGAAATCGGGCGGGTGTTATAAATTGCTTGCCCGCGGGCGACCCTTCTCCGAGTCAGGAAGCTTCCGAGTGGAAAACATCGACATCGAGCGCACACAGTTCGTGGTCTTGACCGGCCACCTCGACGACCAACCGCTGCCGGAGCTTGTCAGGCGGCTGCGCGCGCAGCGTAAGTCCGGGCGGCTCCAGGTGGAGTACAAGGACGGGCCCGGCTCCTTCTTCTTCGAGGACGGGCAGATGGTCGACGCGCGTCTGGGCGAGCTGCGCGGGGTCGAGGCGCTCTACGCCGCGCTCTCGCTCGGCGGCGCGTCCTTCAACTTCAACCCACTCGTCCGCCCGCCCGAGCGGAACATAGACCGGCAGGGGCAGCAGTTCATACGCGACCTCGTCGAGTCTCGAAGGCGCGACGCGCCGGCCGAGCTGCGCGTCGCGGGCGGCGCGGTCGAAGCGCAGGGCGGGGACTACGCGCCGCTGCCGCCGCGGCAGGCGTCGCTCCAACTGGGCCCCGCGCCCGAAGAGCTGCTCGCGCCGCTTGAGGAGCGGCTGTCGGCGGTCGAGGGCGCGATTGACACGGCCTCGCGTCGCTTCTCGCGCGAGCGTCTGGGCTACGCGGTCGTCATCGGCTTCCTCGTCGGTTTAAGCTTCATCACCACGCTCAACATGCTCTACGGCCCCTTCTTCAACGCGCGGCCGTCGTCCGCCGCCGGCGCGCGCCCCGCGGCCGACGCGCAAGGCGCTGCGGCCTCTCAGAACGCGAACACGGCAACCGGCGAAGTCCGGCAGGCCGCGAACACGTCGAACACGGCGGCGGGCGGAGTCTCGCGGAACACAAACGCGGCGGGCGTTGCCGGCGCGGCCGAGAACGCGGAGCCGCCGCCGCCCGTGCCGTCGGCTGCGGCCGTCGTCGGCTCGCGCAGGTTCGAGGGCGCCGCCGCGCCGCGCCGCGAGTACGTCGTCGAAGTGCTCGTCGAGGTGAAGGACGG
>DASWNR010000158.1:0-3205 GCA_036399155.1 Pyrinomonadaceae bacterium | reverse complement strand
CGAGGTCAGTGCGGACGCCGCCCATCACGTAGTGCGCGGCGGGGCTGACGGGGATGGGCTCGCGCGCGAGGTCGAGCCCGTACTGAAGACACGTCCGGTAGATTTTGGGGAAGCGGCGGCGCAGGTGCGCCGCGTCGAAGGCGGTCATGTCGAGGTAGACGGTGCGCGTCGCCGTGCGCTCCATCTCCGCGACGATGGAGCGCGTCACCACGTCGCGCGGCGCGAGTTCCGCCGCGTCGTGGTAGCGCGGCATGAAGCGCCGCCCCGATGCGTTGCGCAGCACGCCGCCCTCGCCCCGCAGAGCCTCCGAGAGCAGGAAGCGCGGCGCGGCTTCGAGGTTCAGCGCCGTCGGGTGGAACTGTATGAACTCCATGTCCGAAAGCTCGGCGCCCGCACGGTAGGCCATCGCCATCCCGTCGCCGGTCGCCACCGCCGGGTTGGTCGTGTGCAGGTAGAGCGCGCCCGCGCCGCCCGTGGCGAGCACCACGCCGCGCGCCGCCAGCACGCGCGGCGCGCGCACGAGCGGGTCGAGGTAGCGCACGCCGCACACGCGCCCTTCGCACACGACCAGCGACTCGGTCTCGGCGTGCGCGAGGAAGGAGATGTTGCGCTCGCCGCCGGCGTGCGCGAGCAGCGCGCGGACTATCTCGCGCCCCGTGGCGTCGCCCTGCGCGTGGAGTATGCGCGCGCGCGAGTGCGCCGCCTCGCGCGTGAACAGGAGACGGCCGCCCTCCCGGTCGAACTCCGTGCCCCACTCGATCAGCTCCTCTATGTAGCGGCGCCCCTCGCCGACCAGCACCCCGACGGCGCGCTCGTCGCAGAGCCCCGCGCCCGCCGCGAGCGTGTCCTCCTCGTGGAGCGACACTTCGTCCTCTTCGGAGAGGGCCACGGCGACGCCGCCCTGCGCGTACTCCGTGTTCGACTCCTCGCGCCTGTCCTTCGTCAGCACGGTCACGCGCGCGCCCGCGCGCGCCAGCTCGGCCGCCGCGCGCAGGCCCGCGATTCCGCTGCCGACGACGATGAAATCGGTTTCGAGCGTCATTAAGTCCGAAGGCCCTTCCGGCTGTCCGTTCGCGTGAATTTCGCCGGATTTTAACAAGCGCGGGCGGGGCCTACAACGTTGCGCGGGGCGTGCGGCGGCGTTAAAATTCGTGCCGCAGCTTCATAAACAGTTCCCCGGATTCATCAGCCAACATCGTCGGCAGGAGTGCGCGCCCGAAGTCCCTCGCGCCGCGCGCCGCGCCGCAACCACTCGCGGAGGTGTCAAAATGCTCTGGAAACGTCTGCTCGTCACGCTGCTCGTCACGCTGCTCTGCGCGCCCTCGCTCCCGGCGCTCGCGCAGAAGCGCACGGCGAAAGGCGGCGCGAAGGCCGGCGGCGGCGCGGCGAAGGCCGGCGCGCCGGTGCTCCCGCCCATCAAGTACACGCAGTTCTTCCTGCCCAACGGGCTGCGCGTCATCTTCCACGAAGACCGCTCGACGCCCATCGTCGCCGTCAACCTCTGGTACCACGTCGGCTCGAAGAACGAGTCGCCCGGCCGCACGGGCTTCGCGCACCTCTTCGAGCACATGATGTTCCAGGGGTTCAAGGGCTACGACCTCGACTACGTGCCCGTCATCCAGGAGGTCGGCGGGGCCATCAACGGCTCGACCTCGCAGGACAGGACGAACTACTGGGAGCTGCTGCCGTCGAACTTCCTTGAGATGGCTCTCTTCATGGAGGCCGGGCGCATGAAGGGTCTGCTCGAAGCGATAACGCAGACCAAGCTCGACAACCAGCGTGACGTGGTCAAGAACGAGAAGCGCCAGCGCATCGACAACCAGCCCTACGGGCAGGCCAGCTACAAGATCACCGGGGCGATGTACCCCGAGGGGCACCCGTACCACTGGTCGGTCATCGGCTCGATGGAAGACCTCTCGGCGGCCTCGCTCGACGACGTGAAGTCGTTCTTCCGCCGCTACTACGTGCCGAACAACGCGAGCCTCGTCGTCGCGGGCGACTTCGACCCGAAGGAGGCGCGCGCGTGGGTCGAGAAGTACTTCGGCCCCATCCCGAAGGGCGAAGCGATCACGCGCCCGAACGTCGCCGCGCCGAAGCTCGACCGCGAGATACGCGAGCAGATAGACGACCGCGTACAGTTCCCGCGCCTCTACATGGCCTGGCACTCGGTGCCGCAGTTCTCGAAGGACGAGGCGGCGATCAGCCTGCTCACCTCCATACTCGCCGGCGGAAAGTCGGGGCGCTTCTACAAGGCGCTCCAGCACGGCCAGAACCAGATCGCGCAGCAGGCCGCGATTTTCAACAACACGAGCGAGATCGCCGGGCTCATCCAGCTCGTCGCGCAGCCGCGCCCCGGCCACACGCTCGAAGAGATAGAGAAGGTCGTGCTGGCCGAGATAGAAAAAATCAAGGCGACGCCGCCCACGCCCGAGGAGATGGAGCGCGTCTACAACGCGCGCGAGGCCAGCTTCATCTACGGCCTGCAAACCGTCGGCAGCTTCGGCGGCAAGGACGACCAGCTCAACGGATATGCCACCTTCCTCGGCGACCCCGGCTACTTCGAGAAAGACCTCGCGCGCTACCGCGCGGTGACGGCGGCCGACGTGCAGCGCGTCGCGCGCCAGTATTTGACCGACAAGCGCTACGTCCTCTCGGTCGTCCCGCGCGCTGCGGGGACGACGGGCGCGGCCGGGCCCGCGCCGGTGAGCCCGCGCGAGGGTATCGCAACGCCCTCGCAGCAGTCGGCCGGCGTCGGGCAGCCCGGGGCGTCCGCGACCACGGGTCAGAGCGCGCCGACGGGGACGGCCTCGGGCACGCCGCAGGGCGCGGCGCAGTCGCAGCCCTCGGGCGTCCAGCCGATTACGAGAACCGAGGCGCAGGCCACGCAGGCGGGCGGCGCGGCCCCGCCGCAGACGGACTCGCCCGCCGCGCCCGCCGGGCAACGGGGCGGCGCGGTGCGCGGCTCCGGCACGGCGCGCACGGGCGGCGCGCGGGCGGGCGCACAGCAGGCCGCGCCGCCGAAGACCGACCGCTCGCTCCTGCCCAAAGAGAAGCCCGACCCGCGTCTGACGCTCCCGGCCGTGCAGCGGCGCAAGCTCTCGAACGGGCTTGAGGTGCTCGTCGTCGAGCACCACGAGCTTCCCGTCGTGAGCATGAACCTCGTGATGAGGACGGGCGCGGCCGACACGTCCACCGCCGGGACGTG
>DASWNR010000157.1:0-1894 GCA_036399155.1 Pyrinomonadaceae bacterium | reverse complement strand
GGTGGCACCGCCGTTCGAGGCCGCGGCGGTCCCACTCGACCCGGTCGCGATTATCTTCGTCTCGATGCACTGGACGTTGGCCTGCCCGTTGACGATCAGCCCCGTCCCGCCCGAATCTCCGGTCTCGGTGGCGGTGATGGTGCTGTAAGAGATGTAGACCTGCGACGGGCCGATGGGCTGCGCGTTCCAGTTGATGGCGACCGTCTCCATGTTGATGCCGGCGTGGCCCTGGTCGTCGCAGACGAGCGCGACCTCTTCGACGAGGAAGTTCATGGACGCCGTGGCGAGGAGCGCCGTGCTGTAGTCGGCCCAGTTCCCGCCGAGGCAGCTCGCCGTGAGGTTGGCGACCGCCGAGTTGCTCGCCCCGACGATGGTCCCGCGGTTCACGAAGTTGTCCTGCGAAACCGGGGGCGCGGTGACGGTCGTCTGGTCGATGCCCGACCCGTGGAGGTAGACGTAGGGCTTGAGAATCACCTGCTCGTTGTAGGTGCCCGGGCCGGCCGTTATCAGGTACTGCTTCCTCAGGCTGGCGTCGGTGATGCTGGCGAGCGCCGCGCCGATGGTCGGGAAGGTCTTGCCGCCCGGGCTCACCTGCACGCTGTTCGCGGACTGTTGCGCCGCGGCGGCCACGAGCTGCGTCGGGTCTCCGAATTTGGACAGGACGTCGGCGAGAGGCCGGGCGGTGTTTCCGCCGCCGCCGGGCTCCGGGGGGTTCTGCTTATCTACCATGAAGGCTCCTTGGTGGTCTGTGGTCTGAAGAGCGTGGCGCGAACAGGTCAAATCGTCGCGCGGGGCGCCGGGATTCTATCACCGCCGCTTCACTTCCCGCCCAGAAGCTCGCGCACGGCGGCGTCGAGCTGCGAGTCCTTGCCGGTGTAGCTCTCGCCGACGGGGCGGCGGACGAGGATGTCTACGGGGCGCGGGTTGCGCTCCATGTTGACGCCGTCGGCCGTCTCGATGCGGATGAACGGGAGGCGGAAGACCGTCCCGTCGATGAGCGAGACGTTCGAGGTGTAGATGATCCAGCCCGAGGTCGGCTCGCCCACCACCTTGCCGAGCCCCGTGGAGCGGTACCCCTCGGTAAAATCTTCCGCGTCGGAGAGCGAGTACTGGTCTGTGACGAGCACCGTCGGGAGTTCGAGCGCGCGCTGGCCGAGCACAGTCCGCGCCGGGGCGGCGTTGAAGCCGCGCGGCGTCATCCTGAAGTAGCTTTTGCGCGCGAGCACGTCGATGGCGTAGACGTTGACGAAGCCTCCGTCGTTGTGGCGCACGTCAACGACCACGCCCTCTTTCGACTGGTTCTCCGCGTCGAGGTCGACGTATAGCTGCGCGAGCGAGGCCGAGCTCATGTCGTACATGTGGACGTAGCCGAGCCGCCCGCCGCTCGCGCGCCCGACGTACTCGCGCCGCTCCTCGACCCACTTGCGGTAGCGCAGACCCTTCTCGGTCGCCGTGTTGACGGGGCGCACGTCCACCTCCCTGCGCCCCGCGCCATCGGCCGACTCCGCGATGACGAGCGTGACGCGCCGATTCGTCTTGTAGTTGAGCAGCTCGTCAAGGTTCGTCCGCGCGCCGACCGCCTGCCCGTCGACGGCGAGCAGGTACTCGCCCGCCCTCACGGGTCGCGCGCGGTCGGGCGCCGCGGCGTCGCGCGCGAGCGCCGCCGGCCCGAGCGGGACGACCTCGCTCACGCGCAGGCGCCCCGCGCGCTCGTACTCGGCGCGGTCGAAGTCGAGCCCGAGCCGGCCCGTGTTCGTCAGCGCCGACCCGAACGGCCCGGAGACGCCGAGGTGTGAGGCGTTCAGCTCGCCGACCATCAGGCGCATCAGCCGGCGCACCTCGTCCGTCGTGCGCGCGCCCGCGACGTAGGGCAGAAGCTCCGCCCGAATCGCCT
>DASWNR010000156.1:0-36416 GCA_036399155.1 Pyrinomonadaceae bacterium | reverse complement strand
GGAAGGGCTTGCCTTCTACTTGTCACGGTTTACGGCTTACGGCTCGCGCCCCCTTTTTGCCTTTCCCGCCTGCCGCGCTGCATAATCGCCGCCGAATCCCCCGAACAATTTTCAGAACGGGACGAGGGGCGTTTATGCCTGCGAAGAACGAAGACCTGCACGGGAACGTGCCCGACAAGTCGAGCGTGGCGCTGCTGCTCATCGACGTTATCAACGACCTTGAGTTCGAGAGCGGGGGCGAGCTTCTGCGCCACGCGATGCCGATGGCCGAGCGCCTCGCCGCGCTCAAGCGCCGCGCGAAGGAGGCGGGCGTCCCCGTCATCTACGTCAACGACAACTTCGGCAAGTGGCAGTCCGACTTCAAAAAGATTCTGGAGCACTGTCTCAAGGAGGACGTGCGCGGCCGCCCCATCGCCGAGCTTCTGCGCCCGGACGACGAGGACGACTACTTCGTCCTCAAGCCGAAGCACTCCGGCTTCTTCTCCACGACGCTCGACATCCTGCTCGACTACCTACAGGCCAGGACGCTCGTGCTGACGGGGCTGACCGGCGACATCTGCGTCCTCTTCACCGCGCACGACGCGTACATGCGCGACTTCGACCTCGTCATCCCCGCCGACTGCGTCGCCTCGTCCGACCCCTCGGAGAACGACTACACGCTGCGCAAGATGGCCGACCTGATGGACGCCGACATCGGCCCCTCGACCGGGATAGATTTCGAGCGCCTGAAGAGCGACGCGCGCCGCGCGCCCCGGCCCAACCCGGAGCCCGAGCCGAAGCAGACCGCGCGCTGAAGCCGTGCGCCGCCTTGACGCAGGAGTCCGCCCCGCATTAGCTTAGCTCGCTTTTTACCAGCGGGCGCTTCTCCAAAAAACCTCGCAGCAGTTGTCTCTTGCCGGGCCGCCGCGGCGGCCCGATTTCTCGGAAGGAGAAAAACTGACCGATGACGACCAGGACATTTTCCCTCTTCTCCGCCTGCCTTCTGCTCGGCGCGCTGATGCTGGCGTGCGGCGGCGGCGACTCGGGCAACGCCGGCAACGCCTCCAACGCGGCGGGCGGCACGACCGCCTCGGGCGACAAGGTCGGCGTGGCCGAGTGTGACGAGTTCATCCAGAAGTACGAGGCGTGCGTCAACAGCAAGGTGCCCGAGACGGCGCGCTCGATGGTGAAGGCGAACCTCGACTCGATGCGCACCGCCTGGAAGAAGGCCGCCGAGACGCCGCAGGGCAAGGCCGGCCTCGCCACGGGCTGCAAGCAGGCGCTCGAACAGGCCAAGACGACGATGGGGAGTTACGGCTGTAGCTGGTAAGGCCGGATTTGAAATTTCAAAACCGGGGTTTCAAAGTAAACGAAGAGGCCCGGCGAGTTTGACGCTCGCCGGGCCTCTTCGTTGTTTACGCCTGTGCCGCCGCGGGGCTTACTCCTCGAACGACCTCGTCTGCGGGTTACGGCCGCGCATGGCGGCGGTCGCGAGGTCGCGCGCGCGCGGCAGCGAGTCGATGGCCTTCAAGACCTGCGGGTCGTCGGCCATCAAGACCTGCGTCGCCTTGACCGACCCGTAGGCGGCGGTCGTCAGGTCGTAGCGGAGCTGCCGGACGATGTACTCGCGGCTGCGGTCGAGCTGCGCCTCGGTGAGCTTCAGATCCTCGAAGTTCGCGGCGACGTACTCCTTGAACGCCTTGAAGACCTTGTCGTCCACGGCGAAGGCGGACGGCTCGACGTTGCGCTCGAACTCGGGCATCCCGCCGACCTTGAACGTGGCCGGGACGCCCGCGACGCGGCCGTTCACGGCGTCGCGCGCGAAGGCGAAGATGGGGTCGATGAGCCGAATCTGCTGCTGCGAGAACGTGCGCCCCTTAATCGCCTCGTCGGGCGCGATGCCGCCGCCGCCGTAGATGGGGCGGCCCGTGTCGGTGTGCGTCTCCGGCCCCTTCGGCCTCTCGGCGGCCTTGGCCTCGTCCTCCGCCTGCGTGCCGTTGACGCGGCCGTAGATGTAGTCGTAGAAGCCCTGGTTCGAGTAGTCGCGCTGGATGAGGCGGCCCGAAGGCGTGTAGTACTTCGAGGTCGTCAGGGTCAGCGCCGTGCCGTACTCAAGCGGCATGATGGACTGGACGAGGCCCTTGCCGAAAGAGGTCTCGCCGACGATGAGCGCGCGGTCGTGATCCTGCCACGCGCCGGCGACGATCTCGCTGGCCGAGGCCGTGCCGCGGTTGACTAGGACGACGAGCGGCGTCGGGTCGGGCTTGCGGTTGTCGGAGATGAGCTCGCGCTGCATCCCGCGCGTGCCACGCCCCTTTTGCGTCAGGATGGTCTGCCCGCTCTGCAAGAACTGCTCGGCGACGATCTTGGCCTGGTCGAGGATGCCGCCGCCGTTGTTGCGCAGGTCGACCACGAGCCCGGTCATCCCGTTCGAGCGGAGGTAGTCGAGCGCGTGGATGAACTCGTCGGCGGTCGTGTAGTTGAAGCCGCGCGTCATGTCGACGTAGCCGACGCCGGGGCGTATGAAGTATGCGTCCGGGACGGTGGGCTGCGCGACCGCGTCGCGCGTGATGGCGACCGTCTCGGGCTGCCCCGTGGACGCGCGCTCGACCGACACGCGGACGGTCGTGCCGCGCGGCCCCCTCAGCATGTCGCGCACCTCGCCCGAAGCCTTGCCCTTCACGGGCTTGCCGTCTATCTCGGTGATGCGGTCGCCGAAGCGCAGGCCGGCGCGGAAGGCCGGCGTCTGCTCGAAGGTGGCGAGGACGTAGGTGTCCGTGTTCGCGCCGACCTTGCGGTCGCCGATGGTCGCGCCGATGCCGTAGTACTCCGAGCGCCAGTCGGCGCGCTGCTCCTCGAACTCCTTCGCGTCGTAAAAGTTCGAGTGCGGGTCGAGCGTGCGGAGCATGCCGATGATGGACGACTTGAAGACCTCGTCGTACTTGACCTTGTTGCCGTCGACGTGGTTGTCCTGGATGACCGTGAGCGCCTCGGCCACGTCGGTTTCGAGCCCTTCGGTGGCGTCGGTCGGGCGCGGGCGGCGGGCGCGCGCGGTGCCGGGCGTCGCGGGGCCGTCAGGCTGCGGCGCCGGGCGTCGCGCGCCGGGCGCGGGGGGGCCGGGCTGTGCGCCGCTCTGCTGCGCGATGACGAAGGCCGGGAGCGAGACCGCGAGAAGGAGGAGCGTCGCGAGCGCGGTGGAAATTCTCTTTTTCACGGAGATAAAAACCTCTGTTAGAACCCAATAACAGTGTGGGGCGCCGGGCGGTCGGCCGCGGCGCGTGACACAAGCCGTAACGCCGCCCGTTCCGAAGGCAGGCCGGTGTAGTGTAATTGATGAACCGGCGGCCGGCAAGGTTGCCGGCCGCCGGGGCGCGGCGCCGAGTCGGGCGGCCTTGCGCTCGTATCTCGGGCGACCTTAGAATGCTCCTTAAGCAGTCCGCCGCCACAAACTTTGGGACCGTGGGCACGGGGGCCGCCGTCGGCGGTCGCCCGGCGACGGCGGCGGCGCGGGACTCTCGACGGCCGTGTGAATGAGGACGGCAGGAGGTGGCCGAAAACAGATGAGCAGCCCTAACGACCCGAAGGACCCCGAAATCCTCGACCCCATCGACGACCTGATGATCGCCGACCACGACGACGAGCACGCGCACGGGGAGCGCGGCTACGCCACGTCGTCGTCCGTGCGCGAGATCGCCTCGCGCATCCCGGAGTCGCTGGCCTCCATCGGCCGCGACATCAGCCGCACGGTCGAGCGCGCGCTCGCGGCGAAGGACGACTACGTCGTCGCCGTCAAGGTCTCGCACGAGGCGCAGGAGCGGCTCGAACAGCTCGTGCAGGCCGGGGTCTTCCGCACCCGCGCCGACGCCGCTGCCTTCCTCATCGACGAGGGCATCAAGGGGCAGCACGAACTCTTCGACCGCGTCTCGCTCAAGCTCTCCGAGATAGAGCGGCTCCGCGCAGAGCTGCGCGGGATGATAGCCAAGCCGGAGTGATGAGTGATAAGTGATGGGGGGAGGCGACGGGCTTCTTTTCTTTCTTATCACTCGCCACTCGCCACTCGTCACTTTCTTAGGGGGTTTCACTTGTCAACTGTCACGCTGCCGCCCATCACGGTCGAGCGGTACACGCTGGGGAACGGGCTGAGGGTGGTGCTGAGCGAAGACCACTCGGTGCCGGTCGTCTCGGTCGCCGTCTACTACGACGTCGGCTCGCGCAACGAGCGCGAGGGGCGCACGGGCTTCGCGCACCTCTTCGAGCACATGATGTTCCAGGGCTCGGAGAACGTGCCGAAGGCGGGCCACTTCCAGTACATCTTCAACAACGGCGGGACGATGAACGGGACGACCTCGACCGAGCGCACCAACTACTACGAGACGCTCCCGTCGAGCCAGCTCCCGCTCGCGCTCTGGCTGGAGAGCGACCGCATGCGCTCGCTCCGCGTGACGCAGGAGAACCTCGACAACCAGCGCGACGCCGTCAAGGAGGAGAAGCGGCTCTCCTACGACAACCGCCCCTACTCGTCGGCCTTCCTGCGCCTGAACGAGCTGGTCTACACCAACCCGCGCAACGCGCACTCGACCATCGGCTCGATGGAAGACCTCGACGCCGCGACGGTCGAGGACGTGAGCGAGTTCTTCCGCGTCTACTACGCGCCGAACAACGCCGTGCTCACCGTCGTCGGCGACTTCGACCCGGCGGAGGCGCGCGCGCTGATAGAAAAATACTTCGCGACCATCCCCTCCCAGGCGCCCCCGCCGCCCGTGGACGTGAGCGAGCCCGAGGAGGTCGCCTCGCGCGGCGAAGTCTACCGCGACCCGTTCGCGCAGCTCCCGGCCATCATGCTCGGCTGGAAGCTGCCCGCGCGCCGCACGCCCGACTTCTACGCCATCTCGCTCGGCACGGACCTGCTTCTGGACGGCGACAGCTCGCGGCTCTACCAGCGGCTCGTCAAGGAGGAGGAGTCGGTCGTCGCCATCCAGGGCGGACTCGGCGAGCGGCGCGGCCCCTCGACGCTCTACGTCTTCGCCATCCCGAAGCCGGGTCACGAGACCGAGGCCATCCGCGCCACCATACGCGAGGAGGTCGAGCGCCTCGCCGCGGAGGGCCCGAGCGCCGAGGAGATGGAGAAGCTCCACAACATGATGCTCAACGACTCGGTGCGGAGCCGCCAGTCGTCGCTCTACCGCGCGCAGCGCCTCGCCGAGTACACGCTCTACGACGGCGACCCGACGCTCCTGAACACGGAGCTTGAGCGGTACCTCGCCGTCACGCCCGAGGAGATTCGAGCGGCGGTCGGACGCTTCCTGCTCACGGACAACCACTCGATCATCGAGGTCGTCCCGGCGCAGTCGGCAGACGCCGGGGGCGAGCCCGCGCCCGCGGAGCCCGAGCCGCCCGGCGAGCCCACCGAGCCCGGCGCGCCGCCGCCGCAGGTGCCCACGCCCCCGCCCGCGGACCCGCCGGCCCCGACCGGCCACGCGACCCGCACCACCACCGAGACGGCGGCCGTCCGGCAGGACTCCCCCTCGAACGAATAGGAATGAGCTGTTGGCTTTTAGCTTTTAGCGTTTAGCCGGAAACAGAGATACCGCTTGCCGGGCAGACGACTTAAGGCTAACAGCCAACAGCAGACAGCTAACTTATGAGCACCACCGACACAGAAGAGTTTCGCCGACGGCCGCCCGCGCCGCTGTCCGAGCGCGCGCTGAACCTGCCGCTGCCCGAGGAGTCGTCGCTCCCCACGGGGCTGCGCGTGGTCGTCGTCGAGCAGCCGAGGCTCCCGCTCGTCAGCTTCAGGCTGGCCGTCCGCGCCGGCGACGTCTTCGACCCGCCCGACCTGCCGGGGCTGACCGACGTGATGACCGACATGCTCGTCGAGGGCACGGAGTCGCGCACCTCGCGCCAGATCGCCGAGGAGGTCGCGCGCCACGGCGCGTCGCTCTCGGCCGGGGCGTCGTCCGACTACCTGACCGTCGCCGCCTCCTCGCTCGCGGCCTACGCCGACCACGTGCTCGAACTCATCGCCGACGTGACGCTCAGACCCGTCTTCCCCGAGTCCGAGCTTGCGCTCGCCAAGGCCAACGCGCAGCAGAACCTCATCGCGCAGCGCGCGCAGCCCTCCTTCCTCGCCTCCGAGGCGGTCGCGCGCGCGCTCTTCGGCCAGCACCCCTACGCCACCGTCGCCTCGACGCCCGAGTCCATCGAGGCGCTCACGCGCGACGCGCTCGTCCGACACCACCGCGCGCTGCTCGTCCCGAACAACGCCGTCCTCTACGTCGTCGGCGACGTGAGCCGCGGCCACGTGCTCGCGCGCGTCGAGGAGCTTCTGGGCGGCTGGCAGCCGGGCGAGGTCAACGAGCCGGTCTTCCCCGCCCCGCCCGAGCGCACGGAGCGCACGGCCTACATCGTCGACCGGCCGGGCTCGGCGCAGACCAACATCCTCGTCGCCAACACCGCGCTCACGCGCACCGACCCCGACTACTTCCCCGTGCTCGTCATGCACACCATCCTCGGCGGCAACGCCTCTTCGCGGCTCTTCATGAACCTGCGCGAGGAGAAGGGCTACACCTACGGCGCCTACACGCAGCTCGACGCGCGCCGGCTCGCCGGCTCGTTCCGCGCGACGACCGAGGTGCGCGGCGAGGTCACGGGCGTCTCGCTCCGCGAGATTTTTTACGAGCTGAACCGCATCCGCGACGAGGACGTGACGGACAAGGAGCTGACCGACGCGAAGACCTACCTGACGGGCATCTTCCCCATCCGGCTGGAGACGCAGGAGGGGCTCACCGAGCAGCTCGTCCAGATCAGGATGCACGGGCTGCCCGACGACTACCTCCGAACCTACCGCGAACAAATCCTGCGCGTGACGAAGGAGGACGTGCGGCGCGTGGCCGGCCGCCACGTCACGCCCGCCCGCGCGGCCATCGTCGTCGTCGGAGACCGCGCGCAGATACGCGAGCAGGTCGCGCCATACGCCGACCGCGTCGAGGACTTCGTCGGCGCGCGCGGCGCCGGGGCCTGAGCTTTTTAACAACGACGCGCCGCCCCGCGCCGGGCGGCCGCGCCCACAAACTGACAGGGGGGAGACAACCTTTATGAATCTCGTCGGAACCTGGAACCTCGAAGTGGCGACGCCCTTCGGCAAACACCCGGCGACGCTCGTCTTCGAGGGGAAGGGCGGCGCGCTCACCGCGCACATCGACTCGCGGCTCGGGGTCGCCCCGCTCGAAGGGCTCACCGTTACGCACGACGGCTTTGACGCGCGCGTGCAGATGGATTTCCAGGGCAAGCCCTACGAGGCCGCCATCAAGGGTCAGGTCGAGAACAACGACTCGCTCAGCGGCACCATCAAGGTCAAGCTCGCCATCGCGCCCACCATCCGCTACAGCGGCACGCGCTCGTCGTGAAAGGCGGAGGGCGGGGGTTGAGGCGAACGCCCCGCGGCCGTCAACCCGCCCCCGCCCTTCCGTGCGTCCCGCCCGGACGTTGATGCCGGGCCGTATTCTGAGTATATTTTAGTCAGCCATGCGACAGTTCTGCCCCCTACACTTCCGGCCTCTCGACTCACGCGCCGATTTGTTCGCGGACTAGCGGCGCCCTCCTCTTAACCTTCGTCACCCCTTCACCTCGCGTTAACAGTCGTACCCGCCCCCGCTTTTCCGACAGAGGAGAATTCGTCATGTCAGCAATATCAACCGCGAAGAGACCCGAGATTAAGACCGCGCTGCCCGGCCCCAGGGGTAAGGAGATCGTCGAAGCCGACGCGCGCTGGGTCACGCCCTCTTACCCGCGCCCCGACTACAAGCTCGTCGCAGAGCGCGCCTCCGGCGTCTGGGTCGAGGACGTGGACGGCAACACGTTCCTCGACTGCAACGCGGGCGTCGCCGTCTGCTCGACCGGCCACTGCCACCCCGAGGTCGTCCGCGCGATTCAGGAGCAGGCCGCGCAACTCATACACATGTGCGGCACAGACTACTACTACCGCCACATGCCCGACCTCGCGCGCAAGCTCGAAGAGATCGTCCCCGTCGAGGGCCCGACCAAGACGCACTTCGCCAACAGCGGCACCGAGGCGGTCGAGACCGCGCTCAAGCTCGCCATGCACGCGACGGGGCGGCAGAAGTTCATCGCCTTCTTCAACAGCTTCCACGGCCGCACGCTCGGGAGCCTGTCGCTCACCTCTTCGAGAATCGCGCAGCGGCGCGGCTTCAAGCGCTCGGCGCTCGACGTGACGCACGTCCCCTACCCCAACACGTTCCGCCACCCGTTCACGGGCGAGCAGAGCGACGGCGAGACGGTGAGCCGCGCCGTGCTCGACTGGATCGAGAAGCGCCTGTTTTTGACGACGACGCCGCCCGAGGAGGTCGCGGCCGTCGTCGTCGAGGCGGTGCAGGGCGAGGGCGGCTACGTCCCCGCGCCGCGCGAGTTCCTCCACGGCCTGCGGAGGATTTGCGACGAGCACGGCATCCTGCTGGTCGTCGACGAGGTGCAGTCGGGCTTCGGCCGCACCGGAAAAATGTTCGCCTGCGAGCACTACGACCTGAAGGCCGACGTGGTGACGCTGGCGAAGGGCATCGCGTCGGGCATCCCGATGGGCGCGTGCGTGGCGCGCGCCGATTTGATGGACTGGAAGCCGGGCGCGCACGCCTCGACCTTCGGCGGCAACCCCGTCGCCATCGCCGCCGCGCTCAAGACCATCGAGCTGCTCGAAGGCGGCCTCGTCGCCAACAGCGCGGAGGTCGGCGCGCACCTCGAAGAGGGCTTGCGCCGCCTGATGCACAAGCACGACTGCGTCGGCGACGTGCGCGGCTTCGGGATGATGCTGGGGGTCGAGTTCGTCGCCGACCACACGTCGCGCGAGCCCGCCCCGGCCCTGCGCGACCGCGTCGAGGTCGAGTGCTTCAACCGCGGCCTCATCCTCCTCGGGTGCGGTCACAACAGCATCCGCTGGTCGCCGCCGCTCGTCCTCTCGCGCGAGAACGCCGACGTGGCGCTCGAAATCTTCGACGAGTCAATCGCCGCCGCCCGCCGCTAGGCCGAAGGGGGAGGGGCCGGGGTCTGAAAACCTCTGGCCCCAACCCTTTAACCCTTCCCCGCCCCGCCCCACCATCCATGGTTGACTTGAGCCCCGCCGCCTTATAAAGTTGGCGACAGTCCCCGCCCATCTGGCGCGGCATCGGCTGAACTTTTATCCGCGGCACGTCGGACCAACCCGCGCTCCCAATCACCTTTTTTTCAATCCCGTCCCGGCCTCCGAAATGATGGAGAAGGTCTAAATGCGTCACCCCTGGAAATTGCCGTTGGCGGTCGTGTGCATGCTCGCGCTGGCGTTCCTGCCGCTGCTGCCCGCCCCGCGCGGCTCGGCGCAGGCCGTCACATACACCGCCACAGACCTCGGCACGCTCGGCGGCGCGCAGAGCACCGCGCTCGGGCTCGACGAGTGCGGCAGGGTCGTCGGCGAGTCCAACCCTGCGGGCTCGACCTCCTTCCGCCCGTACTTCTGGAACGGGACGCAGATGACCGACCTCGGGACGTTCGGCGGCATGAGCGGGGGCGCTTCGGCCGTCAACATCGCCGGGCGGGTCGCCGGCTACGCGCAGACCGCGACGAGCGAGCAGCGCCCCTTCGTCTGGACGCAGGCCACGGGCACGAAGGCAGACCTCGGCGCGACCGGCACGGGCGCGGCCGCCTACGACATCAACGACTCGAACCAGATCGTCGGCCAGTGGGAGGTTTCGCCGCTGCAAGACCGCGCCTTCGTCTGGACGCAGGCGACGGGGATGCAGTACATCGGGGCCCCCTGGGGGACGCCGATTTCGGCCTACGGCATCAACAACGCCGGCCACATCGTCGGGACGGCGCAGACCCCCGGCGGCGCGTCGCACGCCTTCCTTTCGGGCGGCGGCGTCGTCACAGACCTCGGCACGCTCGGCGGCACCAACAGCTTCGCCTACGACCTCAACGAGTCGGGCGTGGTCGTCGGCCACGCCAACATCCCGTCGAACAACGCCAGCCGCCCCTTCCACGCCTTCCGCTGGACGAGCGCGGGGGGGATGCATGACCTCGGCACGCTCGGCGGCGTGCGCAGCATCGCCTACGGCGTCAACGCCTCCGGGCAGATAGTCGGCTACGCGGAAGTCTCGCCCGGCGTCAACCACGCCTTCCTCTGGGCCGACGGCAACGCCAACGGCGCGCACGACGCGGGCGAGCTGAAAGACCTCAACACGCTGGCCCCGGCCGCCGGCTGGACTTACGAGGAGGCGCGCGCCGTCAACGACCGCGGGCAAATAATTGTCACGGCGATCAACGGCTCCAACCAGCGCCGCGCCTTCCTGCTCACGCCCGACAACGCCGGGCCTTCGCCCTGCGACCCGACTCCCACGCCGACCCCTACGCCGCCGCCCACGCCGACGCCCGTCCCCGTCCCCGGCACGCTCCAGTTCAGCGCCGCGACCTACGCGGTCGGCGAGGCGGGGACGAACGCCTCCGTCACCGTCACGCGCGCGGGCGGGAGCGACGGGGCCGTCTCGGTGGGCTACGCCACATCGAATGGCACCGCGGCGGCCGGCTCCGACTACACGGCCGCGGGCGGCACCCTCAACTTCGCCGCCGGCGACAACGAAGAGAGCTTCACGATTCCCATCGTCAACGACGCGCTCGACGAGCCGAACGAGACCGTCAACCTGACCCTGAGCGGCCCGACCGGCGGCGCGACGCTCGGCGCGCAGACGACCGCCGTCCTGACCATCACGGACAACGACGCGACGCCCACGCTCTCCGTCTCCGACGTGACGGTAACCGAGGGCAACTCCGGCACGGCGCCCGCGACCAGCGCCGCCTTCGCCGTCACCCTCAACGGCGCGAGCGCGCAGACCGTGACCGTCAACTACACGACGGTGAACGGCACCGCCGCCGCCCCCGGCGACTTCGCGGCCGCGAGCGGCACTGTCACCTTCAACCCCGGCGAGACGGGGGCGAAAAACGTCACCGTCTCGGTCGTCGGCGACACGACCGACGAGCCGAACGAGACCTTCGCCGTCTCGCTCTCGTCCCCGTCGAACGCGACTTTCGCCGTCGTGCCCGACGACACCTTCGGCGTCGGCAACATCACCGACGACGACGGCGCGCCCTCGCTCACCCTCGGCGACGCGACCGTCACAGAGGGTCACGCCGGGACGACCGCGGCCACCTTCACCGTCACGCTCCTGCCCGCGAGCGGCCAGACCGTCACCGTCAACTACGCGACCGCCAACGGCACGGCAACCGCCGGCAGCGACTACGCGGCCAAATCCGGCACGCTGACGTTCGACCCCGGCCAGACCTCCCAGACCATCACCGTAGACGTGACCGGCGAGATGACGCCCGAGGCGCACGAGGACTTCTTCGTCAACCTCTCCTCCCCCGTCAACGCCACCTTCTCGGACACGCAGGGCAAAGGCACCATCAACAACGACGACACGACGGTCGGGTTCCTCCTCTCCGTCGACAAGAACGTGGAGGCCGCCGAGGGCAACTCCGGTCAGAAGGACTTTAACTTCACGGTCAGGCTCTCGCACGCCACGGTCAACGCGGTGACGGTCAACTACTCGACCGCGAACGGCACGGCCGCGGCCGGCTCCGACTACACGGCGGTCAGCAACGCGTCCGTCAACATCCCCGCGGGCGGCTTCACGGGGACGGCCACCGTGAAGGTGACCGGCGACCAAATCTACGAAAGCGACGAGACGTTCACCGTCACGCTCTCGGGCGCGTCGTCGGGCGCGACGCTCGGCGACGCGCAGGCCGTGGGCACGATTAAGAACGACGAGGCGAGCAGCAACTTCTCGTTCAGCGCCCCCAACTATTTCGTCACCGAGGGCGTGGCCGGAATAACCATCACCGTCACGCGCACGGGCAGCACGGCGGGCGGCGTCTCGGTCAACTACTCCATCTCGGGCGGCACGGCGACCTCGGGCAGCGACTACACTGCCGCCGCCTCCGGCACGCTCAACTTCGCGGCGGGCGAGCCGAGCAAGGACATCCCGGTCTCCGTCGTCAACGACACGCTCGACGAGCCGGACGAGACCGTCAACTTCTCGCTCAGCTCGCCCACCGGCGGCTTTATCAACTCGGGGCTGGCGACGCTCACCATCAACGACGACGACGACCCGCCGACCTTCCAGTTCAGCGCGGCCACCTACGCCGGCGCCGAGGGCGGTGGCACGGCCACCCTCGCCGTCACGCGCACCGGCGGGTCGAACGCCGCCACGGTTACCTGCTCAACGTTGAACACCGGCACGGCGACCCCAGGCGTCGATTTCACGCAAACTATCCCCTCCGCGCTCGCCTTCGGGGAGGGCGAGACGAGCAAGACCTGCCAGGTCTTCGTCATCAATGACACGCTCGACGAGGCGGACGAGACCGTCAACCTCTCGCTCTCGGGCGGCGCCGGCACCGCGCTCGGCACGCCGAACGCCGCGACGCTGACCATCACGGACGACGACGCCACGCCCTCGCTCTCCGTCGCCGACTTGACGGGCCCGACGGCGGTGAACGAGTTCGCGGGCACGGCCACCTTCACAGTCACACTCTCGGCCGCAAGCGGCCAGACCGTGACCGTCAACTACGCGACCGCGAACGGCACGGCCACGGCGGGCGCGGGCGGCGCGCAGGGCGACTACTCGGCCGTGAGCGGCACAATCACCTTCGTCCCCGGCGAGACGACGAAGAACGTGGGTGTCCCCATCACGAATGACGCGCTCGACGAGCCGGACGAGACCTTCTTCCTCAACCTCTCCGCCCCGGGCAACGCGACCATCAGCGACAATCAGGCGGTCGGGACTATCAATGATGACGAGGGCGAGCCGCTGCTCTCGATCAGTGACCCGATAGTGACGGAGGGCGACTCGGGCACCGTCAACGCCGCGTTCGTCGTCACACTCTCCCTGGTGAGCACGCAGCAAGTGAACGTCACCTACACGACCGCCGACGGCCCCCCCCTCACGCCGTCCGACCCCGTCGCACAGCTCGGCTCCGACTACGAAGGCCAATCCGGCCAGCTTGAGTTCCACCCCGGCGAGACCTCGAAGACCATCAACGTCGCGGTCAACGGCGACACCGCGAACGAGTTCAACGAGACTTTCAGCGTCAACCTCTCAAGCCCGGAGAACGCGACCGTCTTCGACGGGCAGGGCCGGACCACCATCGTGGACGACGACCCCGAACCGTCGTTCTCCATCGACGACGTGACCGTGACCGAGGGCTTCCCCGACGTCGCCCCGCTCGCCACCTTCACCGTCACCCTGTCGGCCGCGAGCGGGCGCACGACCTCCGTCTACTGGCTGACCGCCGACGGGACGGCCAGCGCGGAGCAGCACGACTACTCGTTGGTCGGCAACCTGCTCGTCTTCCGCCCCGGCGAGACCTCGAAGACCGTCGAGGTTCGCGTCTTCGACGACGCGGCGGACGAGCCGGACGAGACCTTCTTCGTCAACCTCACTTCGCCCTCGTGGGCCACCATCTCGGACGCGCAGGGCGTGGGCACCATCCTCAACGACGACGCGACGCGGCTCCAGTTCTCGGAGGCCGTCTACCCCGCGGGCGAGAGCGCGCACTTCGTCACCGTCACGGTCGCGCGCTCGGGCGACGCGGCGGGCGCGGCCAACGTGGACTTCACCACGGGCGACGGGACGGCGACCGAGCGCAAGGACTACACGGCCGTCTCGGGGACGCTCCGATTCGCGGCGGGCGAGACCTCGAAGACGTTCGACGTGCTGTTGACCGAGGACGCCTTCGAGGAGCCGGTCGAGACCATCAACCTGACGCTCTCAAATCCCACCGGCGGCGCGGCGCTCGGCCCGCAGGCGTCCGCCACGGTTCTCGTCGCGGCCGACGACAATCCGCCGCCCGCGTTGAACCCGATAGACAACTCTTCGGACTTCGTCCGCCAGCACTACCACGACTTCCTCAACCGCGAGCCCGACGCCGCGGGGCTCGCCTTCTGGGTCAACGGCATCGAGTCGTGCGGCGCCGACGCGGGGTGCCGAGAGGTCAAGCGCATCAACGCGTCCGCCGCGTTCTTCCTCTCCATCGAGTTTCAGGAGACGGGCTTCCTCGTCTACCGCACCTTCAAGACGGCTTACGGCGACGCGACCTCGCCGGGCGTGGCGGGCACCGTCCCCGTCGTACGGCTCAACGAATTCCTGCCCGACACGCGCCGCATCGGCGAGAACCTCGTCGTCGGCCCCGCGGGCTGGGAGCTTACGCTCGAAGCGAACAAGAACGCATACATGGTGGAGTTCGTCGCGCGGCAGCGCTTCACGGACGCCTTCCCCGCGGCGCTGACGCCGGCGCAGTTCGTCGCCGCGCTCTACTCGAACGCGGGCGTCACGCCGACTGCATCCGAGCGGCAGGCGGCCATAGACGAGTTCGGCGCGGCGGCCACCTCGGCTGACGCGGCGGCTCGCGCGCGGGCGCTGCGGCGCGTGTCCGAGCACCCGGCGCTCGTCCAGGCCGAGTTACGCCGCGCGTTCGTGCTGATGCAGTACTTCGGCTATCTGAGGCGTAACCCCGACGACGCGCCCGAGCCGGGGCTCAACTTCGGCGGGTGGAACTTCTGGCTCGGCAAGCTCGACGAGTTCAACGGCGACGCCGTCCGCGCCGAGATGGTCAGAGCCTTCCTCGAATCCGCCGAGTACCGGAACAGGTTCGGGCAGTAGAAGGAAGTAGACGGTAGACAGAAGTCGGTAGCCGGCAGGTAAGAAACGGGCGGCGCGTCTCAGGTATCAACCGGGACGCGCCGCCTCTGTCTTTCTACTGACCACTGTCTACTGACTTCTGTCTACTTCCTATCGTCTACTCAGAATCTCTGCGTCACGCCGCGTATGAGGCGGACGGTGTCGCGAGCGATGAGAAGCTCCTCGTCGGTCGGGATGACGTAGACGGCGAGCCGCGAGCCCTCGCGGCTGACGAGCCCCTCGCGCCGCCCCGTCGTCGCCCGGTTGGCCGCCTTGTCCAGCTCGACGCCCATCCACCCGAGCCCCTCGCAGACGCGCTCGCGCACCTCCGCGGAGTTCTCGCCGATGCCGCCCGTAAAGACCAGCGCGTCCGCCCCGCCCAGAGCCGCGAGGTACGCGCCGACGTACTTACGCACGCGGTAGCAGAAAATCTCCACGGCGAGCCCCGCGCGGCGGTCGCCCGACTCGTGCGACTCGTCGAGCAGCTCGCGCATGTCGTTCGTCAGCCCCGAGATGCCGAGCAGCCCCGACTGCTTGTTCAGCACCGAGTCCACCTCCTGCGCCGACAGCCCCTCCTTCGCCCCGACGTAATCGGCGATGGCCGGGTCGATGTCGCCCGAGCGCGTCCCCATCACAAGACCTTCGAGCGGCGTCATCCCCATCGACGTGTCGAGCGAGTCCCCGCCCCTGATGGCCGCCGCCGAGCAGCCGTTGCCGAGGTGGAGCGTGATGATGTTGGTCTGGTCGCGCGCGAGCCCCCGCAGCTTGCGGTAGCGGTACGCGACGTAGCGGTGCGAAGTGCCGTGGAAGCCGTAGCGGCGGACGCGGTGTCGCCGGTACCACTGATAGGGGAGCGCGTAGAGGTACGCGTGCGGCGGGAGCGTCTGGTGAAAGGCCGTGTCGAAGACCGCGACCTGCGGGAGCCCCGGCCCGAAGACCTCGCGCGCGGCCTGTATGCCGCGTATGTTGCCGGGGTTGTGCAGCGGCGCGAGGTCGATGCAGTCCTCTATGCCGCGCAGGACTTCGTCCGTGACGAGCGCCGACTGTTTGAAGCGCTCGCCGCCGTGGACGACGCGGTGGCCGACGGCGTGAACGTCGGCCACGCTCTTGACCTCGTCTATCCCCGAGTCGGCCGAGGTCACCCAGCGGATGACCGTCTCGACGGCCGAGCGGATGTCCCGAACGGGCGCGGTCGAGCGGCGCGGCTCGCGCCCGCGCGCGCGGAAGTCGAGGATGGCCTCGCCCCCGATGCGCTCGACGACGCCGCCCGCCAAATGCTCGTCGGCGTCCCGCGCGATGTGGTCGAGGTCAGTCGCTATCAACTGGAACTTGACCGACGAGCTGCCGCAGTTCAAGACGAGTACGTTCATATGGTCAGTTTTAAATTTTCTTGACGGCCCGTCAACACAATGATATCGTTGTGTTGTGACTGCTAGTAACTATTGAGAGGCCGACTCAATAGCCCATAAACAATAAATCTCCCAGAAAGGAAGCTCGACAATGAATCACGCATACATCCGACGAGGAGGATAAACCTTGATACCCGATTTCACCGCCACTGGGCTGTTACCCCAAGGGGTGCATCCCGCAACTTTGGAAGAAGTGCTTGAGCGTTTTGGAGGTAACGAGAGAAGAGATCAACTGCTGACGGGATTGGTCGAGGCTTTACGTTTGCTGCGCGCTGCCGGCTGCCGGCGCGTGTACGTCAACGGAAGTTTCGTAACGTCCAAGGAGCGGCCGAACGACATCGACGCGTGTTGGGACATCGACGGCGTGGACGCCGACGCGCTCGACCCGGTGTTCTTCGATTTCGCCGACGGTCGGGCGGCGCAGAAGGCGCGTTTCGGGGCGGAGTTCTTCCCGGCTCAGGTGCCGGAGGGTCTGAGCGGGCGAGCGTTCCTCGACTTCTTCCAGGTGGACAGGCAGACCGGCGAGCCGAAAGGCATCATCGAACTGAGATTAGACGACGGATGATTAAGAACGAACGACAGTATCGCATCACCAGAGCGCAGGCCGCGAAGCTTGAGGCGGCGCTAGAGTCCTTCTCGGCCCAATCCGCCGGTGACCGAAAGACGCACCCGCGGCTGGTTAAAGCGCAGGCCGACGCCCTGCGGAGCCAGTTGGAGTCTCTGCAAGCCGAACTGCGCGAGTACGAGGGGGTAAAGTCAGGAGAAGTGTCGCCGCCCGACCTCAGCTACATCGCGGTCGTCCCGCAAGACCTCATCCGCGCGCGCATCGCGTCCGGTCTGAGCCAGAAGGATTTGGCCGAGCGGCTGGGAATGCCCGAGCAGCAGATTCAACGCTACGAGGCGGTGGAGTATGAGTCGGTGAGCCTCGCGCGTATCATCGAGATCGCTAAGGCCCTGCAAGCCGCGAGCCCCGCCGCGAAAGAGGCTTAAGCTAGAGGTGGCGGAGGAAGGCTTCGGGGTTGTTGAGGAAGTCGCGTGTGAGCGAGACGTGCTCGACCTCTTCGTAGCGGACGCGCGCGGCGGGGGCGCGGTCGAAGCTGAGGATGTCTGCGCCGGGCAGCGCCATCAGGATGGGCGAGTGCGTGGCGACGACGAACTGCGAGTCCTGTTCGGCCATCCCCTTGAGCATCGCGAGCAGCGCCAACTGCCGCTGCGGCGAGAGCGGCGCCTCCGGCTCGTCGAGCAGGTAGAGGCCGCCGGGGACGAAGCGCGACTGGAACAGGTTGAGGAAACTCTCGCCGTGCGAGCTCGCGTCGGCGTCCTCCCCGTAGCGGCCCGCGAGCGCGCCCCGCTGCCCCCGCACCACGCCCTGCGCCAGCCTCAGACCGTAGCCCCTGAGCCCTTCGCGCTCGAACTCGCCGGCCATCTCCTCAAGCTCGGCGCTCGTCTGGTTGACGCGCCGCGTGAAGTTGAAGAAGTCCTCCGCGCGCAGGAAGAAGCCGCGGTGCGTCCGCTTCGCCCACGCGAGCTTGAGCTGCGCGCCGAGCGAGCGCGCGTGCCCGAGCGTCTTGTCCGTGCGCACGTCCTCGCCGCCGACGACGACCGAGCCGGCGGCGGCCGCGAGGGCTTCGAGCACGGTGGACTTCCCCGACCCGTTCTCGCCGACGAGGAACGTGACCGGGCTTCGGAACTCGACCTGCTTGAACTTCCTGACGACCGGCAGCTCGAACGGGAAGCCCCCGAGGCGGCGCGCCGCCGGCTTGAGGTCGATTGAGCGGAGGTGAATCATCGTCCGTGCGCCTCGCGGCTAGAGTCGCGCGAGCCAGGCTTCGTAGCGGGCCTGCCTCTGCTTGAGCCAGCCCTTGAAGCCGCCGGCCGGCGGCCGTGACGAATGCGCCTCCTCCTCGAAGCGTTGGAGGTCGTCGAGCAGCCCGCGTCTGACGTCGTGCATCGCCACCTCGACTACACTCTTCCAACGACCCGGCCCGGTCCCGCCCGGGTCGAACTGGTCGAGCCCCGGGTAACTCCTGATAACAGTGTCCACGACGGCCTGCGGCGCCGCGTCGGCGAGCGCCAGAAGCTTCTCTCTGAGCGCGCGCGCGGCGGCGGGCGCGGCGGCGGCGGGCGCGGCCTGCGCCTCTCGAATCAGCGCCAGCAGGCGCGGTAGCTGCGCGCGCTCGCCTTCGAGGAGCGCCCTCTTCAACGCGGCGGGGCCCGGCTGGCCCTCGAACGTGTAGTCCTCGAACAGCACCGCGTCGACGGCCAGGCTCTCGACCGCGACCGGCAGAAAGCCCGCCGCCGAAGGCTCGCCCGTCACCGCGCCGAACGACTTCTCGGCGCTCCCGCCGGGCTCCATCAGCGTCTTCCCCTCGCGCTCCGTCACGAAACCCTGTAGGCGGTTGCGCCCCTCGACCACCTGCCGCAAGTAGACGGCGCGGACGCGCTTCGTCGAGAGGTTCCTGAGCGTCAACTTCCCTCGCGGCAGCGGCGCGGGCTTGAACTCGGTGACGACGGCCTCGATCGACTGAGTTATGTTCTGGACGGAAGGGGCGGCCGCCGCCGTCTCGCCGACGCTCAGCACCTTGAAGACGAACGGGGCGACGCCGACGCCCGCCAGCTCGTCGGCCGTGACCGCCTCGCCCAGCGCGGCGTGGTAGGTCGCGACCGACTCAAGGCGGTCGAAGTGTCGCTCGCCGACGTGGACGCCGACCCTTATCTCGACGCGGCCGCCCTCGCCCGCGCGCATCTTCACGTCTACTGCCAGCACCGTGTCCGGCGCCGGGCGCGGGCGCGGCGTGGCGACTGTTCCGAAGCGGCCGTACCACACGTCCTGCGGCACGGCCTGGAAGGTCGGCTTCGCGCCCTTGAGATATTCGACCTGCACGACGAGCCTCCGCGCGGGCGCGGCCGGCGCGGCGGGTGAGACTGTCGCGGGCGACTCCTGCGCGCCGGCCGCGAGCGGCGCGAGCAGGCAGAGGGCCGCGACGCGCCCGAAGTGTTTGAGGAGTTTGGTTCTCATCTTAAGGCTCCTTCCGCTTGACGGAGACGGCCGGCACGGGGAGAAGTCACGGGTGGTTTCTATGACACGCCGGGGAGAAAGTCAACGCACAATTTTTTGTCGCCGACGGCCGTCCCGCGCGGCCGGCGCTCAACGCGGCTGCTCAACGTGACCGGGCGAGGCGGCGCGCGAGGTCTCGGACGCGCGCTCGGAGGGCAATCTCGTCAAGCGTCGTCACGCGGCCGTCGCGGAAGACCTCGCGGCCGGCGACGACCGTCAGCAGCACGTCGCGTCCCGACGCCGAGAAGGCGAGCGCCGCCGACGGGTCGTAGGCCGGCGTCAGGTGCGCGGCGTCGAGCCGCACGGCGACGAGGTCGGCCTCCAGCCCTTCGGCGAGCGCGCCCGTCAGGTGTTGCAGGTTCATCGCCTCGGCCCCGCCGCGCGTCATCATCCGCAGAGCGTCCGACGCGTCGAGCGCGCGGCCGCCCTCAACAGTCTCGCCCGCCGCGCGCGAGCCGAGCACGGCGAAGCGCGCCTCTTCGAGCAGGTCGCAGGTGTTGTTGCTCGCGACCGAATCGCTCCCGAGCCCGACCGACACCCCGGCCCCGAGCATCGACGCCAAAGGCGCGCGCCCGTGCCCGAGCTTCGCGTTCGACTTCGGGCAGTGCGCGACGCCCGCGCCGTGACGCTTAAGCAGCTCTACGTCGCCCGCGTCTACGCGTACGCAGTGCGCGAGCAGCGGGCGCGCGTCGAGCACGCCGAGGTCGGCGAGGTGTCGGACGGTGGTCGTGTGCGGCGTGTCGAACTCGAAGCCGCGGGCGGCGAAGGCCGCGGCGAAGATGCCGCCGCCTTCGAGCATCAAATCCTGCTCGGCCTCGGACTCGGCCGCGTGCATCATCAGCGGGAGGCGCTCGTCCTTTGCGTAACGCGCGAGCATCCCGAGGAGCTTCGGCGCGACCGAGTAGGGCGCGTGCGGCGAGAGCCCGAGCGCGACGAGCGGCGTCTCGCCGCCGCGCAGCGCATCGACTTTCGCGCGCGCCACGTCGAACTGCGCGGCGGCCGAGCGCGCGTCCGGGCCGAAAGCCTCCTGAAAGACGACGCCGCGAAGTCCCGCGTCGCGCAGCGCGCGCATGACGGGCGCGCCCGAGTCGCTGGCGTCGCCGACGCAGGTGATGCCGGCGCGCGCGGCCTCGACCGCGCCCCACGCCGCCGACGCGTAGAGGTCTTCGGCGCTCATGTGCTCGCCGCGCGAGACGGTGACGCGGCGCAGCCACGCGAAGAAGTCGCCCTCCTCGGGTTCGAGGAACCCGCGCATCGCCGTCAGCTCAAGGTGCGTGTGGCAGTTGACGAACCCCGGCAGGATGACGGCCTCGCCGAAGTCCTCGACCGGGGCCGACGGGAACCTCTCCTCAAGCTCCGCGCGCGCGCCCACGCCCGCGACGCGCGTCCCCTCGACGGCGACCGCGCCGCCCTCAATCGGCCCGGACGTGACCGGCAGAACGTGGTCGGCGGAGTAGAGCGTGACCATAGGCGCGGCCGCGCGGCCTTACTTTTTCCCCCCACCTTTCGAGCCGCCGCGCGAACTCTTCGACCCGCCCTTAGAAGACCTGCCCCCCGAAGCCGAGCCTTTCGCGCCGCCCTTGCGCGCCACGCCGCCACCCTTCGCGCCCGAGCCGCCTTTCGCGCCACCCTTCAAGGCGCGCTTCTTCGTGGCGTGCGCTCTCTCCTCGTCTGACACGGGGAACGCCACGCGCGCCAGGTCTTCGAGCGACGAGATGTCTGAAGGGAGCCGGACGTTCGTGCCGGCGGACGCGGCCGGCGGGTTGATGGAGATTGTGATGTCCGAGACCTCCGGCGTGTACGACTGTTCGCGTATGGAGGGCTTGTCCTGCGGAACGTAATGGACGATTTGACAGACGGGCTGTTTCGGCTCGTGCGTGGCTTTGACAATCGTGTTGCGCACCTGCCCCCAGACTAAGAACCTCCGCCTGTACTCCAGACGAAGGTACTCGACGCTGTGTAGGTATACGTCCCAGCGCCAGGGCCACAGTCCGAGGAAAAAGTAGAGCTTCAGCGACTTGCCGCCGCTCGTGCCGTCGCCGGGCGCGAGGCTGATGTTATCGGTCACCTCCTCCGCGTTCTGCACCTCGTAGGAGTTGGTCTGCGACAGGTCGCGCCCGAGCGACTCGACGACCTCGCTGACGCTCTTGGCCTGCACCTCGCTTTGCAGTTTCGCCGACAGGCTCGTGCCGCCGCTAATCTCCGAAGAGAGCTTCGAGCTAATCTCCTCGGACAGCTTGGAGCTGACCGAGGCTTTCAGCGACTCCTGAATGCTCGCCGTGCGCTTGACGGTGGAGACCTTCTTGTTCGTGTAGGTGTAGGTCGCTCTGGCGGGCACTTCGTACTCGAAGAACGACGGTCCCGACTTCGTGTGGCCGTCCCTCTGGCCGATGATGAGAAAGTGCCAGCGCAGGGCCGAGTAGAGGTTGTCGCCGAGATTGTTCCAGCCGTCTATGCGCGAGAGCACCGAATCGTCCGGCACTCTGACCCAAATTCTTTCAGCCATCGTTTATCGCTCCTTAACTTGAGGTGCCTCGGCGTCGCCCGGGGGCGACCGGGTGTGGTGCGAAAGATGCGGCATTATAGCCCAACGCGGGTGACGCCGGGCCTTAATTTCGCGGCCGCGCGTGGCCGCGCCGGAGCAGGAACCAGAGCAGCCCGGAGAGGATAACCACACCGCCCGCACAGGCCGCAACCGCCCGAATGCCTACGCGGTCGGCCGCCGCGCCCGAGACGAGGATCGAGCCGACCATCGTCAGCGTCGTCAACGTCTCGTAGGAGGCGAAGACGCGGCCGGCGAAGGCGTCCTCGGTGCGCCGCATCAGGAGCGTCTGCTGCGCCGTCCACCAGATGGCGAAGTTCATCTCGCGCGCGACGAGCACGGCCGCCGCGCCGAGGAGGCTCGGGGTCAGACTGAAGAGCAGGAGGCCGCAGCCGTCGAGCGCGAGCGACCGCCCCATGCGCGAGCCGAGCCCCCCGACCGCGCCGCTGTTGAAGCGTCGCGCGAGCGGCGCGCCGAGCACGCCGCCTAAGCCCATCGCGACGAAGAGCACAGAGATGCCGAAGTCGGTCGGGCGCTCCGTCACCGGCCCGAACGCCGCGCCCCACCCGGCGGCGGCCTGCTCGCCGAGCCGCGCGCCGAAGATGCTGTAGAGGGCGCGCGCCGCGCCGTTCCCCAGGCCCCACCCGGCCGCGACCACGAAGACCGCCGCCAGCACACGGTCGCGCCGCACGTAACGCAGCCCCTCGCGGAAGTCTCGGAAGTAAGCGGCGAGCGTCGTGCGTCGTGCGTCGGCGGCCGGAGACGGAGTTTGAGAAGACGGCCGTGCTTCGTCGTCCTCTACGCTCACAAACTTCTGCCCGACGCCCGCCGCTTGCGGCTCAAGACCTGATGCCTCGCGCCCCCTGCTCAACGGCCTTCTGATTCTACGTATCATCTCGGCGGAGGCGAGGAAGGTGAGGGCGTTGAGGACGAAGACGGCGTCGCGCCCGAGCGCCGTAGCGACGACGCCGCCGAGCGCCGAGCCGACCGCGATGGTCGCGGCGGTCGTCGAGGCCGAGAGCGAGTTGGCGGCGAGCAGCTCCTCCGTCCCGGCGACGAGGTTCGGGATGGACGCGCGCTTGGCCGCGTTGAAGAAGGCCGAGACCGAGAAGAGCGACGCGCCGACCGCGTAGATGGCCGCGAGCGAGCCGAGCCGGTTCGCCAGCAGGAAGCCGAGCGCGAGCGCCGCGCGCGCCACGTCCGCCGCGATCATCACGCGCCGCCGGCTCACGCGGTCTGTGACGACGCCCGCGACGGGGCCGAAGAGGAAGAGCGGGAGGTGTCGCGCGATGGCGTAGGTCGCGACCGCGAGCCCCACGCTCGACGCGCCCGCGAGCTGGATGGCGAGCGCGAGCACGGCGATGTTGTTCAGCCAGTCGCCGACCTCCGAGACGACTTGCCCCCCCCACAGCCGCCGGAAGTCCGCGTTGCCCGCGAGCAACTGGCGGTAAGTCAACGCCCGCCACCCGCCTTCAGCCCGCGGTAACGTTCGAGGATGTTTGTGACGTAGGCCCGCGTCGTCGGGAAGTCTATGCGCGCGACGAACTCTTCGGCGGTGAGCGGGCGCGCGCCGGGCGCGACGCGGTTCCACTCGGCGGCTCGCGAGGGGCCGGCGTTGTAGGCGGCGAGGACGCGCGGCTCCGCGCCGGGCGTTTCCTGATAGTTCTTCCAGATTTTTTCCAGGTACCAGCAGCCGACCTGTATGTTGCGCTCCGGGTCGCTGAGCGCGCCCTCCGGGTCGCGGCGCATCTGCTCGGCCAGCTCGCGCATCCCGGTCTCGGCCGCCCACTCTCGCCCGACCGTCGGCGTCACCTGCATCAGCCCCACCTCGTCCGCCTCGCCCTTCATCCACGGGCGGAAGTACGTCTCCTCGTGGATGACGCTCCACACGAGGTCGGGGTCGAGCCGGTAGACGGCGGCCTGCCGCTCGATCAGCGAGTCGAAGCGGTGAACCCAGTACTGGTTGAAGAGGTAAAGCCCGGCGGCGCCGGCGGCGGACAGGATGAGGGCGGCGAGGGCGAGACGTTTGAGGGCGCGCATCAGATTTGTGACAGTCTATAGGCTGTCAAATTCTTTCGGGCAAGACAGTCGCTCGCGGCTGCTCGAAATGTAGTTCTAACGCTTCGCGGAGGTTGGCCAGTGCTTCGTCCTCCGTCGCCCCCTGGCTTGCGACCTCTACTTCCCTGCACCGGGCGATGAACCAGTCGTCCTCCCGCCAGACTGTCGCCGTAAACTCCCGGGTCATGCTTGCCCCTCAGTTCCTTCTCCTCAGATGTGACCAGAGCGAGGCGCGCGTGGTGGTGGTGTCGCGGCCTTCGTAGCGGGAGAGTAGCGCGCGCCGGTCGAGGACGTGACCCTGGAGCCAGACCTCGGCCGAGAAGCCCGCGCCGACCGCGAGCGGCTCGCCGCGCAGCGCGCGCACGTTGACGAGGACTTCGAGCTTGAGGCGGCCGAGGTCGGCGTAGACCCAGTACAGCTCGGTGCCCGAGAGCGGGTTGCGCAGCGGCTTGAACGAGATGACGCGCCCCGAAAGCGACCAGTCGTTCTCGTGCGCGGCGCGCGAGGGCGCGGCCTCTTCGAGCGGCTGCCAGCGCGGCTCGCCCGGCTCGGGCAGAACGCGCGCGCGGTACGCCAGCCCGCACAAGCCCACGTGCAGCTCCTGCGCGCGGAAGCCCTCGGGGCCGACCTCCGTCAGATTCTGCAACTCGAAGAGGACTTCGGTCTCGTGGCCGTCGTAGTAGCCGTGGACGATGGCCTCGCCGTCCTCGTCGTACTCGGTGAGCGCCCACGGGGTGATGCGCTGCGCGTAGCGCGCGCGAAAGCCCGGCCGGCAGTCGGCGTAGAAGATTTCGCCGGTGCCCGACTCGTAGAGCACCGTCCAGACTTCGAGCCCCTCGCCCAGCTTCCAGCAGCGGCCGTGGAGCACGGCGCCGCGCCGGCAGAGCTGCGTCGGCTCGCCCTGGTCGCCCGCGCGCTCGGCGAGGTGGTTGAAATCCTTCTCGCTCGGCAAATCGAGCCCGATGGCTTCAAAAGTCTCTTCCATTGCTTTCTAACTAAGCGGGGACTTACCTCGACGCCCTCTTCTTCGGCGAGGGCTTGGCGTCGGGCTTCGCGGCGCGCGGGGCGCGGCTGCGGAAGCCGCGTATGTTGCGGACGGGGCCGTGGCTCGGGCTCGCGCCGGAGCGCACCATCTCGGCGAACAGCTCCACGTCGTAGTCGGCCTCGCGCGACATCTCCTCGCGGATGGCGTGCAGCTCTTCCAGGAATCTCGGCTTGCGGTACATGATGGTAAATAGTTAATGGCGAATAGTAAATGGTAAATGTGCGCGGCCGTCAACCTCCCGCCGCCGACTATCCGCCCCTCACTCCTTCTCGGTCATCTCCGAGACGAGGAACTCGGGCGTCACGATCTGCGGGACGAAGAAGCCGGCGGCGGCGTTGAAGAGGCGTATGCGCGCCTGCCGGCGGACGTTCGCGAGGTGACCGAAGTTCCAGGTCACCAGATAGTCTATCTTATGGAACGAGGCGAGCGCGACGTGGACGGCGTCGCCGATGTACTTGCGGTGGAAGATGCCGCGCGTGACGTAGCCCTCGGCGAGGATGGCGACCTCGTCCGTCAGCTCGACCGACTCAAGCGGCGCGACCAGCTTGAGGTAGCCCGTGCGGTGCGGCTCCGGCACGCGCTCGAGCTCGCGCACGACGAGCGGCGAGACGACGGGGCGGTACTCCGTCATCTCGTGCTCCCACCAGCGGATGGTCAGGTCGCGCCGGAACGGCTCGCCGTTGTCGAGGTACGCGCCGACGACCGAGGTCTCCAGGTAGATGCTCTGCTTCATGACCGGCTCGTCACGACCGGCGGCCTGCCCTTGTCCTCGGCCGGCGCGGCCGCGCCATTCGGCTGGAGCCTTATCACCCCGCGCACGAAGTCGAAGGTGACGCGGTAGCGGCTCAGGACGTTCCCGCCGAGGATGCCCGTCTGCTCAAACCCGGCCGTCTCGTTGATGGGGTCCATGTCGAGCACCGCCGCGTAGACGTTCTTCCACGAGTAGGGGCCGAGCGCGACGTTCGGCAGCAGGAGCGTCTGGATGTTCTCGGCGAGCCCGGCCGCGCCGAAGACCTTGATGCGGTCGCCGCGCTCGTAGCGTTCGAGCCCGGCGCGCGTGGCCAGCGCCTGCGAGACGACCGAGATGGACGCGCCCGTGTCCACGATGAAGTTGGCCGGCTTCTCAAGCCCTTCGAAGACGACCTCGCCGCTCCAGAAGCCGCTCGAAGTCGTGCGGATGGGCACCTCGACCGCGGAGGCCGGCGCGGAGGCCGTCTCCGCGCGGCGCGACTCCTCGTCGCGCAGAAGCTGTAGCTTGCGCCCGCCGTAATCGACGACCGTCATGTACTTGCCGAGCACCGAGAGCCCGATGTAGCCGTCCACCGGCTCCTGGTCGTTGTAGAACTGGCGTATGTAGACGGGGACTCGGTCGACGCGGGCGTCACCGAGCTGGAGCGACTGGATGAAGCCGTAGATGATCTCGAAGCGCCCCTCGCCGCCGACGGCGCGCGCCATGCCGCCGCGCGCCACGGTCTTCAAGCCCACGCGGTCGGCCGCCTTGTCGGAGATGACGCACATCCCCGCGCCCGTGTCGACGACGAAGCGCAGCGTCTCCTTCGAGCCGTTGATGCGCACGCGCACGAGCGGGCGGTTGTTGACCAGCTCGAACGGGATGGTGACCGCGCCGGGGCCGCCCACGTCGAGCAGGTCGCGCTGCGTCCCGAGGTAGCGGAGGAAGTCGATGAGGCCGCGTATGCGCGCGCGGCGGTCGGCGTCCGTGCGGGGCGCGACGCGCAGGAACATCTCGTAGGCGTTGGCCGCCTCCGCGTAACGCTCGAAGCGCGCGGCGACCTGCCCGAGGTGGTAGATGTAGTCGGGCTCGCCCGGGTCGATGGAGGCCGCGCGTCGCAGCCCCGCGAGGCTCTGCGCGAGGCGGCTCTCGTAGAAGTCGACCATCGCGAGCCCGGCGATGGCCATCGCCTCGTCGTGCCTGAAACTGAGGGCCGTGCGGAACTCCTCGACCGAGAGGCGGAAGTCGCCCATCCCGAGGAGCGCCGAGCCCAACAGCGCGTGCGCGCGCGGCGACTCGGGATCGCGCGCGAGGACGCGCGCGGCGTGGTCGTAGGCGTCGAGGTTCTTGCGCTGCTTGAGCAGCGCGCTGCTCAGCCCCAGCCGCACCGACGTGTCCCGCTGGTCTTTCGAGAGGAGTTCGCGGTACTGCTTCTCGGCCTCCTCGAAGTCGCCGTCGCGCAAGGCGCGGTCGGCGCGCGCCAGCGCCTTTGCGTTCGACGCCCCGGCCCCGGGCGCGAGGGCGGCCGCGAGCGCGAGCGCGAACCCGATGGCGACCACTATGCCGGTCGCCCGGCGGGACAGTCTTGTCATCACTTCCTCCAAGTAACGGGTGATGAGTGGTAAGTGATGGGAAGGAAGAAACGGGCCTCGCCTCCACTTGTCACTTAATCACTCATCACCGATCACTTCAAAATCTCTCCGGTCTTCATCGACCAGAGCACGAGGTCGAGTTCGTCGAAGTCTATCGAAACGTCGCGGGCGAAGTCGCGGAGGCGCTCCTCCGTGGCGAGGTAGCGCGCGCGGGTCGCGGGCGGGGCGGGCGAGTCGATACGGCCGACCTCAAACAGGCAGCGCAGGATGTGCTTGTCGAGGATGGCGTAGCCGCGCAGGCCGACGTTGCGCAGGAAGTGGCTCGACTCCTTGTAGCCGAGCCCCTTGACGCCGCGGCTGCGCGCCAGCCAGTCGCGCCGCTCGAAGGGGTCGGCGAACCCTTCGAGCCGCTCGCGCAGTCGCATCCCGCAGTCGCCCGAAAGGTACTCGCGCGTGACGACGATGTAGCCCGAGCGCGAGTTCGGGTAGCGGTGGCGCCCGGAGAGCGCGGCGGCGAGTTCTTCGTGCGAGCCGCGCGCGAGCAGGGGCCGGACTGCCTCGACCGAGCCGAGCCCCATCCGCGCCGACGCGCCGGCGGTGAAGATGCAGAAGACCATCTCCTCCCACAGGCGCGCGTCGTCGGCGGTGCGCCACACCTCCTCGAACTCCGAGAGGCGCGCGCGTATCTCGCCGCGTCGCGCGCGGTGCGCGGCGAGTATCTTCTCGACGGTGACGGGCTCTCTGTCTCGCCGCACTCTGCTCGACAAATTCAAAGGCGAGGCTCGCTCGAACGTTGTTGAAATTCTAGGGTCGCGGTTTCCGCGTTGTCAAAGAGGAGTTTTCAGTTTTCAGTTTTTAGTTCTCAGTTCTGAATCTTAGACTCCGGCCTCCCCGTTTGACGGGGCAGAAGGCGCGTCCGGCTCGGGCTGAAAACTGTCCCTTCGGGAACGGCGGTTGCATTGCGCCTGTTATGGCGCGGGGCGGTGCATACATCGCGTACGATGCCGGCCGGCATCAAAGTGTTTGCCCTCCCCTCGACTCTTCCCGAGAAATCGTCGCGCGCAGTCCGAGGCGGCACGCCTGTGCTATCATGGCGCGCCTTTCGTACCCGGAAGGTTTTTGAAGGAGTGAGTGGGTTGAAATCTTTACGTCTCATACTGGCTTTCGTCCTCCTGCTCGGCTCGGCGGCCGGCGCTCGCGCGCAGGTCGCGCCCGGCGGCGTGGTGCAGCCGCCGCTCCCGCCCGTCACGAGCGTGCCGCCGCTCCCGCACCCCGAAGACGTCGTCGCGCCCCCCTTCCCGGCGGAAGAGCAGCGGCCGGCGTTCGTCCACCAGGGCGTGCTCGTCGAAAGGCTCTCGGGCGAGGTCGTCCGCGTGGAGGCGGCCGAGCAGGCTTACAACCCGGCCTCGGCCATCAAGCTCGTCACGGCGCTCGCGGCGCTCCGAACCTTCGGCGCGAGGCACCGCTTCGCGACCGCCTTCTGGATCACGGGCTCCTTCGACAAGGCGACGGGCACGGTCACGGGCGACCTCATCGTCTCGGGCCGCGACCCCTCTTTCCACGACGAGCACGCCGTCGCGGTCGCGCGCGAGTTGAACCAGCTCGGCATTAAGACCGTCAGCGGCGACCTCATCGTCGCGCCGCGCTTCACGATGAAC
This sequence comes from Pyrinomonadaceae bacterium, assembly GCA_036399155.1. Taxonomy (GTDB): domain Bacteria; phylum Acidobacteriota; class Blastocatellia; order Pyrinomonadales; family Pyrinomonadaceae; genus QHXN01. The sequence continues at coordinate 7,631 of DASWNR010000156.1, read as the reverse complement.
TTCAGCCCCTCGTCGCAGCGCTCGGGCGAGCGCTTCTACGACACGCTCGACGCGACGCGACGCCCGGCGGCCGCGACGCGCGCGTGGTACGAATCGCGCGTGGCGCTGCGCGACGCGGGGGCTCTGCGCGCGACGCCGAGCGTCGCCGTGATGGGCGCGGTCTACGTCGCGCCCGTGCCGGCCGGCGCGCGCTCCATCTCGACGCACTACTCGCCCGTGCTCTCGGACGTGCTCAAGGTTCTGCTCTGCTACTCGAACAACTTCATGGCCGAGCGGCTCGGCGACCAGCTCGGCGGCGCGGCCGGCCTGACGCGGATGCTCACGACCGACGTGGGACTGAGGGCGGGCGAGTTCCGCGTCTCGACCGCGAGCGGCCTCGGCGTCAACCGCATGACGCCGCGCCAGATGATGAAGGTCTACCGCGCGCTCCTCGACGAGCTGCACAAAGAGGGGTTGAAGGCGGCGGACATCCTTCCGGTCGCGGGCGTCGACCCGGGCACGCTCCAGAAGCGTTACGCCGTCAGCCCCGGGCGCGGCAGCGTCATCGCCAAGACCGGCACGCTCCCGCGCACAGACGGCGGCGTGAGCGCGCTCGTCGGCCAGCTCCGCACGGCGAAGGGCGACACGCTGCTCTTCGTCATCTTCGACCAGCGCGGCAGCGTCCTGCGCTTCCGCCAGTGGCAGGACGCGCTCGTCGCAGACCTACAGAACCAGCGCGGCGGCCCCGCGCCCTTCACCTACGCGCCGCAGACGATGGCCATCCGACTCTCCAACTCGGAGATCGACAGCGCCCGCGCCTCGGCCCTCGACGAGTACGAGCCGGCAACGCCGAATCAGTAGACGAAAAGAAGTAGACAGTAGTCAGTAGAAAACCTAAAGCGGCGCGTCCCGGCTGGTTGCCGAAGACGCGCCGCATGTCTTTCTACTGTCTACTGACTCCTGTCTACTGTCTACTTCAAAAAACGCGCCCCGGCGGTTCGGCGACCGCCGGGGCGCTCCTCGCCCGCGCGCGCGATGTGCGGACCGCGCGCGCTGTGGCGATTCCCTCGGGGCTCGACGGGGGCGCTTCGGAAGGGGGTTCGCCTGAGAACAGCGCCGCACCACTGCCCTTCCTCAGTCTCACCCACGCCGGAACCCGAGAATCAGCTCGCCTACTCCTTGACCGATTTCGGCGAGCACGGAGGCGAAGTTTTCAAAGCGACCCGCGCGGACTTACGCCGCCGGGCGCGCACTCGTAGACGGACGGCCGGCGCCGACGCGCCGACCCTCGAACCTGTTCATCAGCTTGAAGAGGACGGGGACGCCCATGAAGAGCGCGAACCCCAACCACTGCGACGAGCCGGCCCTCGGCACGTATGCGCTGAAGAGGCCGAAGGCCGACACCAACACCAACAGCAGCCCGGCCGAGCCGACCGCGACCGGCGCGCGTCTGCCCGAGAGCGCGAAGAGCAGCAGCCCGCAGAGAATCGCCGCCAGCGCACCCCACGTCAGATAGCGCCCGAGCGACCCGACGCCCTCGTCGTAAAAACCCGCGCGCCTCAGGCTCAGCGCCGCGAGCGCCTCGGGCGATTCGACGACCTCAGCGCGGCGGACGACGAGCGGCATGACGGGTCGATTCCCTCTGCGCGCCGCGCGCTCGATCAGGTCGAGCACGTCCGCGCCGTTCTCAAGGTGGCCGAAGACCGTGTACTGCCCGTCGAGGTGCGGCGCGTCGCCGAGCAGGATGCTGAAGGAGGTTTCGCCCGTGTCGGGCCTCCCGTCGTGGCGCGCCATCGAGAGCGTGCCCCGGCGGTGTCGGAGCCCGCTGAACTCGGCCGGGAGCGGGTGGATGGCCGCCGCCTGCTCGGGCGACGGCGCGGGCTCTTTGTAACGCGCGTCGGACAACTGCGCCACGAACGAAGACTCGACGCGGAAGAAGTTGACGCCGTCGTAGGCGCCCACCCGCGCGAGCTTGAGTAGCTGCTCTGTGTGGCGCGGCGCGACTTCGGGGTAGAGCGCGAGCACCATGTCGCCGACGTTCGTCCGCAGCACGATGCGCTCGCGCGCCACGCGCGGGGACTCGGCCGCCGCGTCCTGCGTGGCGGGCTCTTGCGCGGCGGCGCCGGCGGCGCAGCCGAGCGCGGCGAGGAGCAGGAGGAGTGTCTTTCTCATGCCGGCTGCCCGACGCCCGCCGGCGTCTCGACGGGGAGTGTGACTGGCCGGCGCGCGTGCGCGGCGCCCGGCCTGACGAGCTGTTCGATGTTCATCAGCAGGGGCGAGCTGACCCTCGGGTTCTTGAGCTTCCAGATGACGCCGTCGACGAAGAAGTGATGAATCTGCACGCCCGCCAGAACTATCGGCGCGGCCAACTGGTAGCCGAACCCCGTGCTGCTCGCCAGCGTGTGCGGCAGCATCCAGAAGAGGAACCCGCCGACGCACACGATGATCGCGCCCCACCGCAGACTCTCGCCCGCCACGTAGCGCCTCGACGGCTCGATGCCGCGCGTGTCCATGCGTTCCTTCAGGTGCATCGACCACGCGATGAGCATGTATTGCAGGCTGTGGAAGAACGGAACGAAGGCGTTGAAGTTCGGGTCGCCCGACCCGACGACGAACCAGAGGAGCTGCGCCGCCGCCGGCAGCAGCACGATGGGCGGCAGCACGCGCCGGTTCGACGCGCACCAGTAGACGACGAAGAGCAGGAACAAGGCCCCGCACATCCACATCCCGTAGCCCGCCAGAATCGCCACGTACTGCGGCAGCCTGAAGGTCGGGTAAGAAATCCCGTAGTAGGCGTACGTCCCCGGCGCCGTCTCCGAGCGCGCCACGGAGAGGAAGTATGTCCCGAAGACGAAGCCCGAGAGCGCGAGGCGTTCGAGCCGCCCGAGCGAGAAGCCCGCGCGACGCGCGTAGACGAGCGTGATGCCGACCGACTGGCCGCTGTAGTGGTAGCCCGACCAGAGCAGGAAGAGCTTGACGAAGTAGGGCGCGACCGTGTTCGGCTGCGCGAACGAGGCCGCCATCCCGGCGACGATGAGCGGCGGGACGACGAAGGCCGTGAAGGGGTACTGCGAGACGTTCTCCTTCGACTGGTAGAGCCGGTGGCAGGTCGCCGCGAAGTGCGGGTAGTTGCAGACCCACGTCAGCACCGCCGCGGCCGTCCAGACCCAGGTCGCCTGCACGGCCCCCGCCTGATATACGGCCGCGAGCGCCGCGAACGTCAGGATGGACGCGCCGCCGATACAGGCGAAATCGACCAGCGGGCTGACGAAGTACAGGTGCGGCGTGGGGCTGGCCGGGGCGGCGTTGAAGAGGGGGATTTTCATTGGCTGCGGGCGGACGTGTGACGGGGTTTGTCAGTCGCCGCTGACGGCGTTTGTCAGTCTTCGCCTCTGACGGCGGCGGCGGCGAAGGAGCTTTCTCGGACTTCGCTTCGGACTTCGGGGCCGGGTCGGCCGACCCGCGTCCCGCCGCACACCGTCTTGGCAATTTTCAGTCCACTTTCAGTCCAACGCCGCGCGGCGCCGCGTTCGCCGCGAACTCCGCGCCACGCCGCACGCAGTGAAGCCCGCAAAACACGGCCGGACTGTCACCTTCGGCCACATCGTTGTGAAGCGGATTTCCCTCTCGGGGGCGTCCCCTCCCGCCCGTGTGGGCGAGCGGCACACGCCCGACTTCCCCTGCGCGCCGGTGTGAAGCGGCCTTCCCGGCTTGTCACTTAAGGTGACGCCCGCGCGTCGCCGGCCGCGCACGCACAGGTCAGGACGGCGCGGAAAGCGCGCGAAAGAGGTCGTGGCACCGCTCTTGCCCTGTGAGGGGGCGCGGACTGGTGAGACGCCTCGCGGGGCGTCTCGACGAAACGGCGGTCAACAGGAGAAGCAAGATGAGAGAGCGCGAGGCGAAGAGGGTCGGCAGGGCGCGAGGGCGGGCGCGGCGCGAGGGCGGCTTCACGGTCGTACAGATGCTCATCACGATGGTCGTGCTCGTCATCGTCGTGGGCTTCGGCATCATGGGCATCGTCGAGGCGCGCGCGTCGATGCGCGTGCAGAGTTCGGCGCGCGCCTTCGCCGGCTACGTCGAGAAGGCGCGCTCGGACGCCATCCGCCGCCACGCCACGTCGGGCGTGGCGATCACCTCGGCTAACGCCACCTCTTACGTCGTGACGATGGACTTCAACCTCGACGGCGTGGCCGAGTCGCGCACCATCACGCTCGAAGAGGGCGTCTACTTCAACAGCGACGCCGCGACGCTCACCTTCGACTGGCGCGGGCGGCTGTCGGGCGACGGCCTCAGCTTCACGTTCGAGGGGCCGGGCGGCACCTACCCCGTCCAGCTCGACGTGACCGGCTCGGGCGACGTGACCATCGGCGAGGAGAAGTTCGCGGACTCGGAGGTGCCGACCGTCACCCTGAACAACGGCACCGCCGGCGGCGACGTGCTCGACGACGTGACGACGGTCACCTCGCCCACGACCCCGCCCACGACCACACCGCCCACGACCACCCCGCCCGTTACCACGCCCCCGCCGACCACACAGCCGCCCACTACGCCCCCGCCCACCACACAGCCGCCGACCACACAGCCGCCCACCACGCCTCCGCCTACGACGCCGCCGCCGACCACGCCGCCGCCGACCACACCGCCGCCCACCACACCGCCGCCGACCACGCCGCCCCCGTCTACGCCGCCGCCTTCGACCACGCCCCCCGCGGGCACTTCTTGCAGCATGACCGTCGATCTGTCGTCCGTGACGATTAACGCCTGCAACAACGGCGGAAATCAATGCGGCTCGACCAACGTCAAACTCTCCATGGTCGGCGCCGCGACGGGCGCGACCATCTCGGCCACGACCGTGCCCAGCCACCTGACGGTGTCGCTGGTCTCACAGGTGTCCGGCGTCTACACCTTCAAGATTTTGTCGAAGAACAACACCCGCACCACCATCAACGTGACCTTCACCGGCACCTCGTGCGGGACGAAGAACGTGTCCGTCAAGACCCAGTAACCCCGGCCCCGGGAGGTTCAGACTCAGATGACACCACGAACCCACGCCGCCGCGCCGGCGCGCCCCGGCGAGCGCGGCTTCACGCTCGCCGAGACGGCCATCGCGCTCCTGATCATGATGATCGCCAGCGTCGGCGTCGTCTCGCTCTTCTCCTACTCCGTCAAGTACAACGCGGGCGCGAAAGACCGCGAGCTGGCGATGGCCGTCGCGCAGAAGCGCATGGAGTGGCTGCGCGGCATCCCCTACAACGCCACCACCCGCGGCCTCGCCTACCGCTACCCGACCACCGCCAACCCGGTGAGCGGCGGGCTCGCCAAGACGGTCGCCGCCGGCGTGACCGAGACGGCGACGAGCGCCGGGCGCTCCTACACCGTCGTCACGACCATCACCAACTTCGGCAACGCCACCGACGCCGCCTCGGTGATCAAGACCGTCACCATCCAGGTCACGCCCGTCGCCCAGACCAACACGCTCGGGCAGGTGAGCCTGACCACGCAACGCTCCATCCTCCTGACGGGGACGAACTGAGGCGGGCGAGTCCCGCGAGGTGAAATGGCACTTATGCGCAGACAAGGTTCCGGCGGCGGCGAGGCCGGCTTCTCGCTCATCGAGCTGATGGTGGCGATGGCCGTCACGCTCATCATCATGACCCTGGCGAGCACGGTGCTGATGGAGTGCTTCAACATCCGCTCGCGCCAGGACTCGCGCACCGCCGCGCTCGCCGACGTGCAGCGCGCGCTCAACATCATCGCGCGCGAGACGGCCAGCGCCGGCTACGGGCTCTCGACCAACGGCATCGTCGGCTGCTCCGGGGCGGCCGCCTCGACCTGCGACTCCGGCGACAACTCCATCCGCGTCCGCTCCAACCTCAACCGCTTCAACTCCAGCCCGACCGACACCGACACGACGGACGACGGCGAGGACGTGAAGTTCTTCATCCAGACCACGAACGGCAAGCGCTACGTCGTCCGCTACAACCACAACGCGGCGTCCAACCAGGCGACCGTGCTCGCCAACCGCATAGACCAGTTGCAGTTCTACTACTACGACGAGCGCGTCAACTACGCCACCGGCACCTACAGCGCCGCCGCGCCCGACGCCGCGCTCATCACGAACGTCAGGAACGGCGCCGGCGCGGCCGAGAGCGAGGTGACGCCCGACAAGGCCAAGTACGTCGTGATCGTCATCGTCGTCAATCTGGAGGCCGTGGGCACGCGCGGCACCGACGGCTACCAGCCGGAGACGCAGGAGATGCTCGTCTCGGACGTGGCCCTGCGCAACAACGACCTGTCGAACTACTGAAGCCAGACCACGCACGCGAGGTTAAAAAGAGATGAAGACGAGTCCCACGCCCGCCGACGCCAACGCGCCCGCCGCGCGGCCCGGCCGCGAGCGCGGCGAGCGCGGCGCGGCGCTCATCATGGCGCTCCTGATGACCATGCTGCTGCTGGCCGCCGGGGGCGCGCTCATCCTCACGTCGAGCATGGCCGCGACGACCGCCGTGGACGCGACGGCCGAGATGCAGGCTTACTACGCGGCCGAGGCGGGGCTGGAGGCCGCCCTCGCCGTCGTGCGCCGCAACGTCGCGCCGACGACGGCCGGCACCGAGGCCGACTTCCGCACCATCGTCTGCGGCACGGCCGCCAGTTGCACCAACACCGGCCGCGACTTCTCGGACTGGCTGACCTACACGGGCGGGGTCGTCTCGCTTGGGAACAACCTCTCCTACACGCTCAGCGTCCGCGACGCGAGCGTGGCGGCCGGCGCCGCGCTCCCGAACTCCCCCTACTCCCCGCGCTTCCTGCTCATCACCTCTACGGGGCGCGGCCCGAAGGGCGCGACCAAGGTGCTTGAGATGACGGTGGACAATTTCCCGTTCGACTTCACCGCGCGCGCCGCCATCGCCGTCCGCAGCAACGACGACGACGACACGGGCATGGCCGCCTTCACCCTCGGCAGCAGTAACCCGCACGAGTGGACGGGCAACGACCTCGCGGAGCAGGCGGGGCCGCTCCCGGCCTTCACCGTCACCAACACGGCGGACTACGACGCGGGCGACGGCTTCGGCTCATCCACCGCCCAAGGCACGGGCGAGGCCGCGATTGACAGCGACAACGAGAACGTCTCCGGCCGGACGGTGCTGGATAAGCTCGACCCGGCTGACCTTGAGACCTGGCTACAGGACGCCAACCAGGCACGCGCCTTCATCACCTCGATGAGAGCCAAGGCGGCGTCGTCGGGGCGTCTGAACCCGACCAACGGCTACGGCACGGAGGATGACCCGCAGTTCACCTTCGTGGACGGCGACGCCGGCGGCAACGGGGCGGGGCTGATGATCGTGACCGGCACCTGGAGTCAGGGCGGCAGCACCAAGTTCCACGGCATCGTCCTCGCGCTCGGCGAAGGCAACTTCGCCCGCAACGGCAACCCCGACACCATCGGCGCGCTCGTCGTGGCGAACTTCGACCACACATGGAACACGACGAGCCAGTCCTACACCGGCACGGGCGGGTTCGGCTCGCCGAGAATCACGACCGCGGGCGGCGGCAACTCGACCGTCGGCTACCACTCCGAGTGGGTGAGGAAGGCGATGGACACGCTCGGCTGCCGCGTCACCGGCATCGTCGAGAAGTAAGGCCGACGACCT
>DASWNR010000155.1:0-8685 GCA_036399155.1 Pyrinomonadaceae bacterium | reverse complement strand
ATAAGAAAGGGCCTTCGCTTTTCTTATCACCCGTCACCCGTCACTTATCACCCTTTTAATGTCCGCGCGCGGTGGACAGCCTGAGCGCCTGGCGGCGGACGGCGTCGGAGACGTTGCGGTTCTGCCCGAGCGTCTTGAGGTCTTTGGTGTAGAGCCTCGGGAGGATTCCGATGGAGGTGGGGAGCGGCGTGCGCGGGTTGCGCGCGAGGTTGTGGATGATCGTGTACTGGCGCGCCCAGTTCCGGTTCATCGAGATCAGGCGGAGCACCTCGTCGGAGACCATGCGCATCGCGGCGATGGCCTCGACCTCCTGGTCGGTGATGCGAGGGTTGTTGATGACCGCCGTTGCGACGATCTTGTTCGGGTCGCGGATGAGGATGGAGCGCGCCTCGCGGTCGCCCTTCATCCCGAGCTTGATGCGGTCTTTGACCTTCATCAGCATGATGCGGCGGATGAGCGCGATGCGCTCGGGCGCGGCGCCGCCCTCCGCGCCCATCTCGGCGACGAGCCGCTCGGCCGCGGCCTGACGCTGCTCGAATGACGCGTCGAGAAGTTCCTCCAGACGCTCGGACGGGAGCCACGAGTCGTCCACGTCCGCGTCCGAGACTTCGATGTGCTGCGCGATGAGCCAGGCGTCGTCGAGGCTCAGCCCGCCGCCGTCGGCGAACGTCTCGGCCGACTCGATGAACTCGGCGGCCGCGCCCATCCCGCGCGCGCGCATCTCGTCGGCGACCTGGCGCGCGCCGCGCTCCTTCTCGAAGAACTCGCGGCGGGTCTCGCGGACGCGGCGCTCGGAGTCGGGCGTGCGCGCGGGGTTGGCGAGCACGGCGTCGATGATGGCGGGCGCGCGGATGAGGCGCTGCTGGTTGACCGAGACGAGTTCGAGCACCGCGCCCTGATCGGTGGCGCGCGCCAGCGCGGCGACAGCCTCGTCGGGCGTCGAGGCGTTGAGCGCCAGCGACTCCTGCACCTCGCGCGCGAGCCCGGGGCGCGCGGCGATGTAGGAGAGCACGGCCGGCGCGGTCTCGACCGCGGAGGCGGCGCCGAGCAGCGAGGCCGGCTCCTGAGCCGTGAGAGTCTCTTCGGCCGCGCGCGCGATGTCGGCGTCGGAGTCCGAGCGCAGCGCCACGAGCAGCTCCAGCATCACGTCCTGCGGCACGGGCAGCAGGCCGCGCGCGGCGGCCATGCGCGCCTGCTGCGGCGCCGCGCCGGAGACGACGGCCTGGACGACCGGGTTCGTTGAGGTGTTGTCGGCGCTCATTCGTCGCGGGGGTTCTTAAACCGGCGCGCGGGCGCGTCGGACTGGGGCGCGCGGCAGAGCGCGGCGGGCGGGAGAAGTGTCGGCGTGCGGGGCATGACTACTCCGTAATACTTAACAAGGGGAAGGCGGGGCGGCCGGAAACGGCCCCGCCCCGCCTTCATCATAGCACCGACCGGACGCCGGCCGTCCCGCCTCACATGGACGCGCCGCAGCACTTCTTGTGCTTCTTGCCCGAGCCGCAGGGGCAGGGCTCGTTGCGGCCGACCTTGGGCTGGTCGCGCGTGACGGTCTTGGTGCGCGCGGCCTCTTCGCCGGCGGCGGTCGCGCCCTGGTTCGGCCCCGTGAACGTCATCGAGGTCGGGCGGCGCTGGCGGCGCTGCTGCAACTGCTCGGGCGCCTGCTCGGCGACGACCTGGAGGTTGAAGAGCGTGCGGACGGTGGCGGTGTCGATGCGGTCGAGCATCGCCTGGAACATGTCGAAGCTCTCCTTCTTGTACTCGACGAGCGGGTCCTTCTGCCCGTAGCCGACCAGCCCGATGCCCTGCTTGAGGTGGTCGATGGCGAGCAGGTGATCCTTCCACTGCGCGTCGATGATGTTGAGCATGATGATGCGCTCGTAGGTGCGCAGCGCCTCGGCCCCGACCTGCGCCTCCTTCACCTCGTAGGCGGCGCGCGCCTTCTCCCACACCTGCTCGCCGATGTGGGCGGGCGTCGAGTTGTCGAAGTCGATGCCCTCGGCCTCGGCGTCGAAGGCGTAGGTGGCGTGGAGCTGAATCTTCAAGTTCTCCACGTCCCACGCGTCGGGCGAGGCGTCGGTCGGGAGGTACTGCTTGACGAGGTCGCCGAGCAGGTCTTGAGCGACGCCGAGCACGTACTCGCGCTGGTCGGGCTCTTCCATCAACTGGCGGCGCAGGCCGTAGATGGTCTCGCGCTGCCGGTTCATCACGTCGTCGTACTGGAGGAGGTGCTTGCGCGTCTCGAAGTTGCGCGCCTCGACCGACTTCTGCGCCGCCTCGATGCGCCGCGAGACCATCTTCGACTCGATGGCGACGCCCTTCTCCATGCCGAGCCGCTGCATCAGCGCCTTCACCTTGTCGCCGGCGAAGATGCGCATCAGGTCGTCTTCGAGCGAGAGGAAGAAGCGCGAAGAGCCGGGGTCGCCCTGCCGGCCGGCGCGGCCGCGCAGCTGGTTGTCGATGCGGCGCGACTCGTGGCGCTCGGTGCCGAGGATGTGCAGGCCGCCTAAAGACACGACCTCCTTGTGCTCGCGCTCGACGAAGGGCTTGATGTAGGCCATCGCCTCCTCGAACTGCTCTTTGGTCGCCTCGTCGGGGTCGACCTCCTGGCGCTTCAGGTGCTCGCGCGCGAGGAACTCGGGGTTGCCGCCGAGCAGGATGTCCGTGCCGCGCCCGGCCATGTTGGTCGCAATCGTGATCGCGCCCTTGCGCCCGGCCTGCGCGACTATCTCGGCCTCGCGCTCGTGGTGCTTGGCGTTGAGGACGTGGTGGTACTCGGGGATGCTGCCGTCGCCCTCGATGAGGATGTTGCCCGCCTCGTCGCGGTGGCGGATGCCGGCCTTCGAGAGACGGCGCGAGATGAGTTCCGAGTTCTCGACCGAGACGGTGCCGACCAGCACGGGCTGCCCCGACTTGTGCAGCTCGATGATCTCCTCGACGATGGCGTCCCACTTCTCGGGCAGCGTCCGGTAGATCACGTCCGAGTGATCCTTGCGGATCATCGAGCGGTTGGTCGGGATGACGGCGACTTCGAGCTTGTAGGTCGCGTCGAACTCGGCGGCCTCGGTCTCGGCCGTGCCGGTCATGCCCGAGAGCTTGTCGTAGAGGCGGAAGTAGTTCTGGAGCGTGATGGTGGCGAGCGTCTGGTTCTCGCGCTCGATCTTGACGCCCTCCTTGGCCTCGACCGCCTGGTGCAGCCCGTCCGACCAGCGCCGCCCCTGCATCAGCCGCCCGGTGAACTCGTCCACGATGATGACCGCGCCGTCCTGCACGACGTAGTGGTGGTCGAGCCTGTAGAGCGTGTGCGCCTTCATGGCGTTCTCGACGCAGTGGAGCATCTCCATGTTCGACGGGTCGTAGAGGTTGCCGACGCCGAGCAGGCGCTCGGCCTTGTCCACGCCCTCCTCGGTCAGCACCGCCGAGTGCTGCTTCTCGTCCACGACGTAGTCGCCGGGGCCGGGCTTGTTCTCGGGCCCGACCAGCTCGGCGCGGACGAGGTGCGGGAAGATGGCGTTGGCCTGGTAGTACTTGTCGGTCGCCTCGTCGGACGCGCCCGAGATGATGAGCGGCGTGCGCGCCTCGTCGATGAGGATGGAGTCGACCTCGTCCACGACGCCGTAGAAGTGCGGCCGCTGGACGCAGGTGGCGAGGTCGAACTTCATGTTGTCGCGCAGGTAGTCGAAGCCGAACTCGTTGTTCGTCCCGTAGGTGATGTCGGAGGCGTAGGCGTCCTTGCGCTCCCAGTCGTCGAGGTCGTTGACGATGGCGCCGACCGAGAGGCCGAGGAACTTGTAGATGCGACCCATCCAGTCGGCGTCGCGCGTGGCGAGGTAGTCGTTGACGGTGACGACGTGGACGCCGCGCCCCGTCAGGGCGTTGAGGGTCGCCGGGAGCGTCGCGACGAGCGTCTTGCCTTCGCCCGTGCGCATCTCGGCGATGCGACCCTGGTGGAGCGCGATGCCGCCGATGAGCTGCACGTCGAAGTGGCGCATCCCCGTCGCGCGCACCGAAGCCTCGCGCGTGAGGGCGAACGTCTCGGGCAGCACGCGGTCGAGCGCCTCCTGCGTGCGGCGCTTGCGCTCCTTGCGCGCCTCCTCGCCCTTGGCCGTCACGTCGCCCATGTCGGCGATGACCTGCTCGCGCAGCTCCGCGACGCGGGCGCGCATCTGGTCGTCGGAGAGCTTCTTCACCGACGGTTCGAGGTCGTTGATCTGCTGGACGAGCGGCGTGAGCGTCTTGAGGTAGCGCTGGTTGCTGCTGCCGAAAACTTTGGTCAGAAATTTATCGATCATGATTCTATTCCCGTCGGGGGCTTCCCGCGCCCCCCGTTAGTCGCGACGGCGGCCGGGGATAAGCCCCGGCCCACACGGCGTCACGACAATAAGCCGATGTTCGATTGTATGTGAGCGGCGGAAGGGGGCGCAAGGCATCGCGCCCGCGCGGTTAGTTCGGCGTGATCTGGCGGAGGAGGATGTTGCCCATCTGCTCGCGCGGCATGTCGAGGTTCATGAGGAGCTGCTTGCCGCTCGAAGAGACCTTCATGCCGGAGAGGAGCGCGCCCTCGTCCGTGCCGCGCTTCATCAGGCGGCCGGCGTTGATGAGCATGCGGTAGCCGCGCGCCATCTCCTCGGCCCGCGCGTCGGACGGAGCGTCCGACGCGGTCAGCGCCTTGAACCGCTCGCCGTCGAGCGTGAACGTCATCCGCATGCGCGAAACGTCCGAGAGGAAGGCGAGCGCGTGGCTCTGGTTGACCGAGGTGACGAAGTCCTGTGCGACGGCGCGCAGCGCGGGGTCGGCGGCCGACTCGCCCGTGATCTGGACGCCGGTCAGCGTCCCGTCCTCCTGCCGGTCGCCCTCGACGACGATGGTCTGCGGCTTCGAGAGGTCGAGCTTGCCCTGATCGTGCAGGCGGCGAGAGCGCCCGAGGAACGCCTTGATGGGCTTAACGTCCACCTTCGCGTTCCCGGCCTTCTCCGCGCCGGGCTTCGGCGTCTCGGTCTTGGCGGTCTTCTTGACGCCGGTGGCGGTGGCCTCGGGCGCGGCGACCCCGCCGCCGGCCTTGCGCGCCTGCGCGAGCGCCGCGCGCCCGCCGGGGACGAGCCCGAGCACGAAGGCGCCGAGCACGGCGAAACGCGCGAGCGTGCGCGCGGCGTCGGCGCGACCCTGCGCGGCGGGGGCGGCGTGGAAGAACTGGTTAAAAAATTCCCTCATGGTTCGCTCTCGGCTCTCCGCCCGACGGAGGTCTGTTTGATGCTCAGTCCCGCTGCCCGGCGGCCTTCGCCGCGCGCCTCGCCAGCATCTCGGCTATCATCCGCGCGGCCTCGTCGCGCGGCATCTCAAAGGACATCTTAAACACTTTGCCCTCGGACGTGAAACCGAGACTCTCGTAGAGCCTGCCCTCGGCCGTCCCTTTCTTGCTCATGACCGCGATCTTGATCATCATCCCGTAGCCGTCCGCGTACTTCCTCGCGTCCGACTCCGCCGGCGTCTCGCACGCCACCGTCACCGAGACGTTCTGCCGGTCGAGCTTGAGCCCGAGCCGGACGGCGGTCACGCCGTCGAACGCGCTGAGCACCCTGCTCTCGCTGAAGGCGGTGAGGACGTGCCGCGCGAGCGTCGCCAGCGTTTCGTCGGCCGGGGTGTGCCAGGAGACCTGCACCGACTCGGGCTTGAGCCTGCCGTCCTCCGCGCGCTCGGCCGTCGCGCTCACGTCGAGCGTGGTGTCGGGCCCGAGCTTGCCCCGCTCGACAAGCAGCTTGCCCTCCATTGCCAGGTCCTCGAACGGCTTGACGTTGACCGTCAGCCGGCGCGGGCTGGAAGTCTCCCCGTCATTCCGCTCCTGCGCCCGCCCCTGGCCGGCGCAGAGAAGCAGCGCGGCGAGCGCGAACAGAACGCGCGTGCGCGTCGCCGTCTCCGGGGCTGAAAGAATGTTTCGCACGGTCGTCTCCTTCAAAGGCGCGCGCGGGCGCGGGGCTTCATCCCTTGGTCTGCGCGGCGGCCGCGGGCTTGGCGGCCTTCTTGCTGAGGATGTCGGCGATCATCTTGCCGGCCGCGTCCTTCGGCATCTTGAACGTGATGACGAAGCGGCTGCCGTCCTGGCTGACCTTGACGTTCTTGTACAGCTCGCCGTCCTCCTTCCCGCTCCGGGCGATGCGCGCGCCGAACAGGAGCATGCCGTAGCCGCTGGCGAACTTCTCCGCCTCGGCCGCCGACGGGAACTCGTTGGCGATGACGATGGAGACCTCCTTCTCGTCGAGCTTGAGCGTCATGTCAACGCCCTTCGCGCCTTCGAGCGTGCCGAGCATCTTGCTCTCGCTGACGGCCGTGATTACTTTGCGCGCCATGTCCTGGGTCGTCTGGTCGGCCGCCGGCGTGTTCCAGGTGATTTTGACCGACCCGGGCTTGAGCTTGCCGTCCACGTCGCGCTCGGCCCTGGCGCTCACGTCCACCGCGCTGTCGAGTTTGAGCTTGCCCGCGTCGAAGAGCTGCTTGCCGTCGGCGGCGAGGTCTTCCCAGGGCTTCGGGTTGATGCTCAGGCGCTTGACGCCGGTCTTCCTCTCGACCTCCTCCATCTCCGCCTCCGCGGCCTGGCGCGCCTCGTCGGTGACGGGCGTCGGGCTGGCCTCGGGGGTCGGGGTGGCCTCCGCGACCTCCTCCGCGCCCGGCGTCGGCTGGGGCGCCGGTCGAGGCGTCCTCGCGCGGCGGGGCCTGTAGACGGGGACGGGCGGAGGCGCGGCCGGCTGGATCATCATCGGGTCGAACTGCGTCGTCTCGGCGACCTCGGGCGAGCCGAAGTAGTCGGGCGGGTAGTAGAGCTTCTCGTGCGGCCCGAGCTGGATGATGGTGGCGCGCTGCCCGAGCAGCGACTTGTCATAGTCCTCGCGGACGAACTCGATGCCCGACATCGACGACGCGAGCTGGAGCATCCCGCGCAGCGCCGGGACGTAGATGATGGCGACGAGGAAGACGCCGTGCAAGACGACCGAGAGCGCCACGAGCCGCGACATCAGCGGCCAGCGCGGCACCCGGTTGACTTCAAAGGTGGCGAAAAGCTGGGACATTCGTTGAAAACTCCGCCCGGCGCGCACGCCCCGTCCGGGCCACAAATCACGAAGGATTAGACGCTTAATATCCGCCGGGCGTTGCGAAATTCACACAAAAGTTAGCATTACGCGGCGTCTTTCCACAAAGTTCCTGGGGTACAATCTCACCCCATGACTCGCTCGCGCAAAGGAAGCAGCAAGGGGCGCCGGCGCGGCTCCCCTTCGGGCGGCGGAGGCAGGCGCGACGACGAGCGTCGCGGCGACGAACGCCCCGCGCGCGAAGGAAACACGCGCCGCCGGAACGACCCGCGCGGGCAATCGTCCGGCACACAGTCGCGCACGACGGCGGCGTCCGCCGCCGCCGCCGACACGGCCTCGCGCGTCGCCTCGCGACAGGCGCGCACGCGCCCCCTCAGAGAGCTGCTCGAAGGCATCGGCACGCCCGACCCCGCGCCGTTCACACCCGACCCCTTCCAGCTCGAAGCTCTCGCCGCGCTCGAACGCGAGGACGTGCTCGTCACGGCGCCAACGGGCAGCGGCAAGACCTGGATCGCGCGCGAGGAGATTCGGCGACTGCTCGCCGAGGGTAAGCGCGCCTGGTACACGAGCCCGCTGAAGGCCCTGACCAACTCGAAGTATCACGAGTTCTCCGCCGAGTTCGGCGAGGAGCAGGTCGGCATACTCACGGGCGACCGCAAGGAGCGCTCGGACGCGCCGCTCATCGTCGGCACGACGGAGGTCTACCGCAACCAGCTCTTCGACGCGCTCAGGCGCGGCGAGCAGCTACAGGCCGACCTCGTCATCCTCGACGAGGCGCACTACCTCGCGGACGAGGAGCGCGGCCACGTCTGGGAGGAGGCCATCATCCTCACGCCCCCGCGCGTGCGGATGCTTCTGCTCTCGGCCACCGTGGGGCGCGCCGAGGAGTTCGCCGACTGGATTGCAGAGGTGCGCGGACACCCTTGCCGCGTCATCCCGCGCCCCGGCGCGCGCCCCGTCCCGCTGCGCGCGGCCTTCCTCTTCCCCGACGGCGGGCTCACGCCGCTCTTCGACGAGCGCGGCCACTTCAACAACGAGATAGCGCGTTTCACGCAGACCTCGAAGAGCGAGCGGCAGGGCTCGCACGGTCGCTTCCACCGCGGCGGGCCGCCGCAGCAGCAGAGGCGCTCGGGGATGCCCGAGATGCCCCCTTCCATCCTGCTCGCGGCGCTCGCCTCCTACGACCTGCTGCCCGCAATCGTCTTCCTGCCCACGCGGCGCCGCTGCGACGAGGCCGCCGCCGAGGCCGCCTACGCCCCGCGACGCGGGGCCGGGCCCGAGAGGCGCGAGGCGAGGCGGCGTGTGCTCGAAGGGCTGGCCGAGCAGTACCCGGAGGCGCGCAAGCACCGGCACTGGGACATGGTCCTGCGCGGCGGCGTCGCCTCGCACCACGCCGGCCACCTGCCCGCGTGGAAGCTCGCCATCGAGCGCTTGATGAGCGCGGGCCTCCTCGACGCCATCTTCGCGACGATGACCGTCGCGGCCGGCGTGGACTTCCCGGCGCGCACGGTCGTCCTCGAAAACATAGACGTAAGACGCGGGCGCGGGTGGCAGTCGTTAACCGCCTCGGAGTTGCAGCAGATGACCGGGCGCGCGGGCCGCAGGG
>DASWNR010000154.1:0-2468 GCA_036399155.1 Pyrinomonadaceae bacterium | reverse complement strand
GCGGCGGAGGATGAGTGAAGGAGGTCGTCGGCTCCGGCTTAACGGGCTAGTCGGTCGATCTGGTTCACTGGAGCGCGGTCGGGATGATGGCGAGGTCGGCGCGGACGGGGCCGAGCGGGGTCACGGCGGTCAGGCGGAGCGGCAGGCGGCGCCTGTCCGTGCTCACCCAGAGGCGGAGCGCGAGCCGGTCGCCGTTCGGGTCGCTCGTCTGGAGCGCCAGCTCGACGGCCGGTATCTGCTGCCCGCCGAGCTGGAGCGTCGCGGCGCGCAGAGCCGTGACGAAGAGCAGTCGCGGGCGTTTGTTGACGAGCAGCGAGACGGCGTTGCGCTTGCCGGGCGTCAGGTCGAAGGAGCGCAGCGCGTAGAAGACCGAGAGGAGGTCGTGCGTGCCGACCGGCATCTCGACGCGCGTCCCGTCCTCGAAGAGGGCGCTGCCGCTGCCCTGGTCGGCCGAGACGACGAAGCGAGCGCGCCGCTTGCCCTCGGCGAGCGAAAGTTCGGTGCGGAAGGGGAGCACGGTCGAAACGTCCACGAAGGAGCTGATCTGGTCGTTGACGGGGAAGAGCGTCTGACCCGCGCCCGTGGTCTGCAAGTTGGCCGTGAGCTGAAGCCCCTCGCGGTTGAAGTAACGCGCGCGCGGCCGCACGACGAACGAGGCGGTGCCCACGGGCTGCGCCGCCGCGCCGAGGAAGAAGTTGAAGTTCAACTGCTCGCCCGGCCTGAAGGGAAGCTCGACGGGCGGCGCGACGGCCGGAGTCCCCGGCGCGGGCCGTGTGCCCGGGCTCGCCGGCTTGGTGCCCGGCGGCGGCGCGGGCGTGGGCGTGGCGGCGGGCTGCGCCGGCGAAGGGGGCACGGCGGCGAGGGCTGCGCCGGGCGCGCCGGGTTGAACCTCCGCGCTCGCCAGCTCCACGCGGACTTCGCCGGCGGGGTGGCGCGCGGTGATGAGCACGGGGATGTGCCGCTCGTCGTCTGTGAAGTAGAGACGTAGGCGGTAGTCGTCGGCCTCCTTGTTGCCGCGCACGCGCACCTGCGTGACGACGACGTTCGACGAGCCGATGTTGGTCTTCAGCATCTCGCGCCCGGTCACGCGCAGCTCGGCGTCGTAGGTCGTCTCGCCGTTCCTGACCGCGAGCGCGTAGACCGCGCCCTGCGAGAGCGGAAGCGCGCGTATGCGGTAGATCGCGGAGAGGAAGTCGTAGGAGCCAGCTGCGACGGGCACGTCGCGCCCGGGCGGAAGCGCCGAGGTGCCGAGCGGCGTGTTGTAGTCCTGCGTCACGTCCTGGATGCGCCCGCCCTGGCGGATGGACTGCCGCGCGCGGTAGGGGAGTCCCGTCGACGGGTCGATGAAGGAGGCGTAGGAGTTGTTGAGCGCGTAGAGAGCGGCCGAGACGACGCCGATGGTCTCGACGCGCGCGCGCAGCTCTACGCCCTCGCGGCCGTAGAGCGGGCCGCGCTCCGTGACCTCCATCTCGACGTGCGCGGCCGCCTGGAAGTTCGAGAAGGCTACCGTGTAGGTCAGCCGCTCGCCGACGGCGTAGGCCGCCTGCGAGAAGGGCGAGGCGTTAACGTCGGTGCGCGCCTGCTGCCCGCGGGCGGCGGCACACAGGCAGAGCGCCGCGAGCGCCGCCGTCGTCAGAATTTTCGCGCGCGAACCTCGACCCAAGCAGTCACCCCTTTACACGGCCTGAGACGTCTTAACGGTTAAAGACATCTTCGCAAATTTCGCCCGCGCGCGACAAACGCCGGGCGGCAACGTTTACACGCGCGGCGCGCCCGGTCGTTCCGCAGTTGCCGCCCCGGCGGGCCCGAAAGTTTTCGGCCCGAGCGGTTCTGGCCTCAAAAGCTTTCAAACTCGCCGAGCCAGTCGCGCACGCGCACGCGCCCCGAGAGGAGCGCGGTGTGCCCGATGCCTTCGAGCAGCTTGAGGCGCGCGCGCGGGAGCCCGGCCGCCATCAGCCGCGCGGCGCGCACGCTGTCGAGTAGGCGGTCGGCTGTCCCCGCGACGACGAGCGCGGGCGTTTGAATCTCGCCGAGCCGGGGCCGCAGGTCGGTGTCGCGTATGATGCGCATGCGCGAGACGTAGCCCTCGCGCCCGACCTCGCGCGTGTGCTCGCGGAAGAGCCGCCTGTCCTCCTCTTCCACGTCGGCGCTGAAGAGGACGTGGCGCGCCGTGCGCGTCCGGTGCGCCTTGAGCATCGGGTGAACCGCCTGGAAGAGCAGGCAGCCCGCGTGAATCTTCAGACGGGAAGAGAAGTGCGGGAAGGTGTTGACGAGGATCATGCGCTCGAACAGCTCGGGGTGTTCGAGCGCGGCGGACATCGTCAGCAGCCCGCCGAAGGACTCGCCCAGCACGGTCGCGCCGCCGCCGGCCTCGCGCATGACCCATGCGAGGTCTTCGACGAGGCGCGGCATCTCGTAGCGCCCCTCGGCGCGCAGGGGGAAGCTGACGACCGTGTGGTCGCGCGCGA
>DASWNR010000153.1:0-6677 GCA_036399155.1 Pyrinomonadaceae bacterium | reverse complement strand
GAGGGCCCGGCGGCGGGGGCGGAGGCGGAGGCGTTGACTACACGCGCCCATTCCGCCAGAACGAAGTGACGCAACGCGCCGTCATCACCTTCAAGCCCGAGCCCGGCTTCTCCGAAGAGGCGCGCAGGAACAACGTCACCGGCACGGTCAGGCTCCGCGCAATCCTCTCCGCCTCTGGCGAGGTGACGAACGTCACGACGGTCAAGGGTCTGCCCGACGGCCTGACCGAGAAGGCCATCTCAGCCGCGCGCCAAATCAAATTCCGCCCCGCCCAAAAGGACGGACGCGCCGTCTCACAGTACGTCGTGCTTGAGTACAACTTCAACATCTATTGAAGAAGTAGGCAGTAAGCAGTAGGCAGTAGAAAAGCCAAAGGCGGCGCGCTCGGTCATCACCCGAGACGCGCCGCCTGTTTTTCTACTGCCTACTGCCTACTGCCTACTCTTCTCCGCGTACTTCTCGGCGACGCGGCGGATGCGTGTGAGCCCTTCTTCGAGGCGCTCCATCGAGGTCGCGTAGGAGATGCGGATGTAGCCGTCGACGCCGAAGCCCGCGCCGTCCGTGACGACGGTGTGCGCCTCGCGCAGCAGGCGGTCGGCGAAGTCCGCGGAGGTCTTGATCTCGCCGCCGAAGCAGCCGCGCACGCAGGGGAAGGCGTAGAAGGCTCCCTCGGGTTCGGCGCACCCGAGGCCGGGGACGGCGCGCAGCGCCTCGATGAGCCAGTCGCGCCGCTTCCTGTACTCGGCGAGCATCACGCCGACGCACTCCTGAGACGACTCGAAGGCGGCGATGGCCGCGGCCTGCGAGATGGAACTCGGGTTGCTCGTCGAGTGGCTCTGCACCTTGTTCATCTCGCTCGCCCAAGCGGCCGGCGCGATGGCGTAGCCGATGCGCCAGCCCGTCATCGCGTAGGTCTTCGAGAACGAGCCGGCGATGCACAGGCGCTCGCGCAGCTCGGGCGCGAGCGTCGCCGCCGTGAAGACCTCGGCCGGCTCGTAGACGAAGCGCAGGTAGCACTCGTCCGAGACGGCGTAGATGCCGCGCTCCTCGACGACGCGCATGACGGCCTCGAACTCGCGCGGCGGGATGACGCGCCCCGAGGGGTTCGACGGCGAGTTGACGATGATGAGCCGCGTGCGCGGCGTGACGGCGCGCGCGACCTGCGCGGCGGTGAGCTGGAAGCCGGTCTCCTCTGTGTCGATGAAGACGGGGGTGGCGCCGGCGAAGGTGACTATCTCGGGGAAGGTGACCCAGTAGGGCTTGGGGATGAGCACCTCGTCGCCGGGGCCGCAGAGCGTGACGACGGCGTTGAAGATGCCCTGCTTGCCGCCGGCGGTGGCCGTCACCTCGCGCGGGTCGACGCGCGCGCCGAACTCGCGCTCGTAGTAGCCGGCGACCGCCTCCTGTAGGCGGCGCGTCCCGCCCGTCGGCGTGTACTTGGTCTGGCCCGCGCGCATCGCGGCGGCGGCCGCCTCCTTGATGTGCTCAGGCGTGTCGAAGTCGGGCTCGCCCGGGCCGAAGTCCACCACGTCGTGCCCCTCCGCGCGGAGCGCCATCGCCGCCTGCATCGCGGCGAGCGTGGAGGAGGGCTGCATCCGCGCGACGTTGGGGGCGGCGCGGAAGCCCGTCTGCGTTGCGGTCTCTGTCATCCGTGTGCCTGTCTCTCTTAAGTCTCGACGAGCGATGCAAGATGGTAGCCGCTGCGGGGCGGCGCGCGCAACAGCGAGCCGTGGAAAGCGCGCGCGGTCGCCGACCGTCTAAAACGAGTGCGGCGGCAGGTCACCCCGCCGCCGCAACGCACGCTTGAGAAAAAGACCGCTCAACCTTTCTTCGAGCCGCCCTTCTTCGAGCCGCCCTTCTTGCTGCCGGCTTTCTTCGAGCCGCCTTTCTTCGCGGCCCCCTTCTTACCCGCGCCGCCCTTCTTGCTCGCGGACTTCCCGGCGCCGCCCTTCGAGGCCTGGCCCCCCTTCTTGCCACCCTTCTTCGCGGGTGCCTTGTTCTCGGCCTTGCCGCGGCCGGAGCCGCTCTTCTTGCCGCCGCCCGAACTCTTGTTGACCGTGGCCCACGCCCGCCGCTCGGCCTCGTCCTTCGACGCGCCGCGCTCCTCGTAGCCCTCTTCGATGTGCTCGGCCTGACGCTTCTGCTTGTCGGTGTAGGCCCCTTTGTCACCTCTCGGCATAACTCGAACCTCCGGTTTCTACGTCTGTGTAAAGTGAAAGGGGGGTGGACGGGCGGGAGTATAGCACGCGGGCGCGTCTGTCCGACTCAGCTTTTGCCGAGCTTACGCCGCATACGCTCCTCGACCGTGACGGGGACGAGCCCCTCGATGGTGCCGCCGAGCGAGTAGACCTCTTTGACGAGGCGCGAGCTGACGTAGGAGTAAGACTCGGCCGCGAGCATGAAGACGGTCTCGATGCCGGGCTCCTGCCGCCGGTTCATCAGGGCCATCTGTAGCTCGTACTCGTAGTCGGAGATGGCGCGGATGCCGCGCACGACCGCGTCGGCCTGCTGCTCGACAGCGTAGCGCATCAGCAACCCCTGGAAGGAATCGACCCGCAGGCGGCAGCCGCGCCCCTCGACGAGCGTCAAAATCTCCCCAAGCATCTCGCGCCGCTCCTCGACCGTGAAGAGCGCGCGCTTATCCGGGTTGACGAGGACGGCGATGATGATCTCGTCGAACAGCTTCGAGCCGCGCTCGATGATGTCGAGGTGGCCGTTGGTCACGGGGTCGAAGGAGCCGGGGTAAATGGCGCGTCGCATACGGGAAGCGGACGAGGTTCAGGAACGGAAGAGCCGGCAGGGAAGTTAGCACAGCACCGCCCGCGAGGACAATAAAACGCAAGCTCTCCGCCGGGGGCGCGGGCACACTAGCCCGCGCCCCCGGGGTAAAGGGGTCGTGTGTCTTCAACGGGCGAGGAGGAAGATGACGGCCAGCAGCAGCGCCGCCAGCGCGAAGGCGGCCGCGACGACGAGCGTCGTCGTCCTCGACTTGCGAATCTGCACCTTGGTCGTGCCGGTGGCGGTCTCGAAAGAGCTGTCTATCTGGTAGTCTCCGCCGCGCCGGTCGAGCAGGTTGGCGTTGTCGACGAGCGCGCGCATCTCGTCGCGCGCGGCGTCTGAGCGGTGCTCGGCCCGGCGCTTCTCGACCGCGATGCGGACGACCTCCTCGGCCGCCTTCTTCGTCACGTCGGCCGCCCGGCGCTCGTCCAGATTTTGCAGCGCGTTGTCGAGCACGTCGTCGGCCGAGAGGCCGAACAGCGACTGCTTCCGCTGCGCCAACTCTTCCTTCTCGTCGGCCACCCTTAACCTCCCTTTATCTTGAGCGTGATCGTCCCCGAGGGGAGCCTGACGGTGTGCGTGACGCGCGTGCGGCCTCCGCCGCCTTCGACGAGCCGCGCTATCTCGGGGAACTCGCGTTCGAGCAGTTCGAGCGCGTTGCGGCTCTCGCGCGCACGCGACTCGTCGAGGATGGCGCGCGCGACGCGCATGTCGTCGGCCGCCAGCCATTTTAATCTCCGCTCGATCTGGCGCGGCAACTCCGACGCGTAGGACTTCCGTAAGAGCGAGTCCACGAGCGGCGCGACCGACTCGCGCCAGCCTTCGGCGCCGACGCTCACCTCGTAGTGCGCCACGGGGCAGAACTCCTCGCGGAGCTTGCGCAGCACCTCGCACTTGAGGTCGAAGCTCATCACGCCCGGCAGGCGCACGAGCAGCCGCTCGAACGTCTGCCGGTTGGCGCGCACCTGCCCCGCCTCCCACTTCCGCCGCGTCCGCCGCGCGTAGCGCGCCGCGCCCGCCCCGAACTCCTTCGCGTACAGCTCGAACAGCTCGTCCACGACCGCCGGCCGAAGCCCGAGCACGACCCGCACCACGTCCGAGTCTCGTATGCGCCGCGCGGCGGCCGGGCCCGCGGCGCGCGCGCGCCGGAACATCGCGGCCGCCAGCGCGAAGAGGATGAGCAGCCCGACGGCGAGGGGGATGAACCTCATGGCCGCGTCGTGGCTAGAAGATGAGTTTGATGAGGACGACGGCGAGCGGCGGCCCCGCGACCGCCGTCGCGGCCGTCACGCCCAGGGCCACCAGCGCGGGCGGCCACCCCGACGGCCGCGTCCCCGCGTAACGGCGGCGCGCGATGAGCCAGTTGAACAGCCACGCGAAGGCGAAGTTGCCCGCCAGCACCGCCAGCGCGTACAGGACGATGACGACCCCGCCCGTCCGCTCGCTCACGCCGTTGAGTCCCACGAGCAGCATCAGCCCGCCGAACGCCCCGAACACGACGAGCGTCACGCCCGTCACCAGCAGCGTCGCCGCCAACATCCAGCCCCACGGCGTGGGCCTTACTACCGCAGTGCTGTTCATATGCTTCTAAGCTCGCGCAGGAAGTTCATCCGGAGCCGATTTAGCTTTGTTCGTACGCCTTTAGGAGTTCGTCTCGTGGGATGTTCGCCTGCGAGCAAATGGTTCGTAAGGTCGAGCCTTTGATGTGTGAGTGATTAGGCATGGTCAGCGGCGTCCGCGTGCCGTCCGTGTTCTCGCGCAGCAAAGCGATGTGCTCCCGTTCGCGCACGACGCTGAAGCCGAGCAGCCCAAGAGCCTTGATGACTCGACCCTCCGGCGCGTCCACCGGGAACTTCGACACTACACCGCCACTCCCATCTCCTCAACAAAGGCTTCGAGCACCGGCGGCTCGTCGTCCAGTATCTCCGTGCCGAAGGTCTCCACGTGAAAACGTATCGCCGACTCCACGTCGGCCAACGCCTCTTCACGACTTTCGCCCTCGCCCACGACGACGCCCTTCAGCCCGAGCGGGTAAGCGACGTAGCCGTCCGGGTGTCTCTCGACGATGATTTTCACTCTCTTCATTCTCTTGTCCAATCCTTTACCGGCAAATCAAAATTTGGCCGTCCTTCACCCGCCGCCGTCGCCGAGCATCGGAATCTTCACGCCCTTCGTGCGCGCGGTCTCCTCGGCCTCTTCGTAGCCGGCGTCGACGTGGCGCGCGACGCCGATGCCGGGGTCGTTGGTCAGCACGCGGTTGAGTCTTTTAGACGCCTCCGCCGTTCCGTCGGCGACCGAGACCTGGCCGGCGTGGAGCGAGTAGCCGATGCCGACGCCGCCGCCGTGGTGGAACGAGACCCACGAGGCCCCGCTCGCGGTGTTCAGGAGCGCGTTCAGGATGGGCCAGTCGGCGACCGCGTCGGTGCCGTCGCGCATGCCCTCGGTCTCGCGGAAGGGCGAGGCGACCGAGCCCGTGTCGAGGTGGTCGCGGCCGATGGCCACGGGGGCCTCAAGCTCGCCGCGCCGGACGAGGTCGTTGATGGCCTCGCCCATCTCGGCGCGCTCGCCGTAGCCCAGCCAGCAGATGCGCGCGGGCAGGCCCTGGAAAGGCACGCGCTCGCGCGCGAGCCGCATCCAGCGCTCCAGCGTGTGGTCTTCGGGGAAGAGTTCGAGCGCGAGGTCGTCCGTGCGCCGTATGTCTTCGGCCGAGCCCGAGAGCGCCACCCACCGGAACGGCCCCTTGCCCTCACAGAAGAGCGGGCGTATGTACTCGGGGACGAAGCCCGGTATCTCGAAGGCGTCCGAGACGCCGGCGTCGAGCGCACGCTTGCGTATGTTGTTGCCGTAGTCGAAGGTGACCGCGCCCGCGCGCTGCAAGGCCAGCATCGCCTCGACGTGCCGCGCCATCGACTGCGTCGAGCGCTCGACGTAACCCTCCGGGTCTGTGCGCCTCAGCTCGTCGGCCTCCTCCAGAGAGAGCCCGGCGGGCACGTAGCCGTTCAAGGGGTCGTGCGCGCTCGTCTGGTCTGTGACGGCGTCCACCTTCACGCCGCGCCTGACCAGCTCGGGCAGGACTTCCGCGCAGTTGCCGACGAGGCCGACCGAGACGGCGCGCTTTTGCTCGACGGCGTCCTCGCAGATGCGCAGCGCCTCGTCCAAATCGAGCGCGAGGCGGTCGCAGTAGCCGGTGCGCACGCGGCGCTCGATGCGCTCGCGGTCGACATCGACGCCGAGGAAGACCGCGCCGTTCATGGTCGCGGCGAGCGGCTGCGCGCCGCCCATCCCGCCCATCCCGCCCGACAGGACGAGGCGTCCCGAGAGGTCGCCGCCGAAGTGCCGGTCGGCCATCGCGGCGAAGGTCTCGAACGTGCCCTGCACGATGCCCTGCGAGCCGATGTAGATCCAAGAGCCGGCGGTCATCTGGCCGTACATCATCAGCCCTTTGCGCTCCAGCTCGTGGAAGTGTTCGAGGTTGGCCCACGCGCCGACGAGGTTCGAGTTGGCGATGAGCACGCGCGGCGCGTATTCGTGCGTGCGGAAGACCGCGACGGGCTTGCCCGACTGGACGAGCAGCGTTTCGTCGTTCTCAAGCCGCGTCAGCTCGCGCACGATGGCGTCGAACGAGGCCCAGTTGCGCGCGGCCTTGCCGCGCCCGCCGTAGACGATCAGCTCGTCGGGGCGCTCGGCCACCTCCGGGTCGAGGTTGTTCATCAGGCACCGCAGCGCGGCCTCCTGGTGCCACCCCTTACAGTTAAGCTGCGCGCCGCGCGGCGCGCGAACGACTCTCGGTTGTGCCATAAGAACCCCGGCGGCCCGCCCGCCTTTTCATTTCAGTACGCTTGTAATTAAGAATAGTCGCCGCGCGCGTCGGCGCTAAAGTCGCGATGAAGAGTCTCAGA
>DASWNR010000152.1:0-12787 GCA_036399155.1 Pyrinomonadaceae bacterium | reverse complement strand
GAAGGGCGTGATGCCGAAGACGACGCCGCGCGGGAACCGCTCCGTCCAGCCCGTGCGCCCCGCGCCGTTCGCCTGCCCGTCGAGCGGGACGACCTCGCCCGCGAAGCGCCGCGCCTCCTCGGACGCGTGCGTGAACGTCATCACGGCGCGCTCGACCTCTGCGCGCGCCGTCCTGACGGGCTTGCCGGCTTCCGTAGCGATGGTGCGCGCGAACTCCTCCGTGCGCGCCCTGATGCCATCCGCGATTGAGCGCAGAGACTCCGCGACGCGGTGGCGCGGAAGCTCTTTCATCTCGGCGGCGGCGCGCGCGGCCGACCCGAGCGCCTCGTCAACCTCCGCCGCGGACGCGACCGAGAAGTTCGACAGCAACTCGGAGCTGTAGGGCGAGCGCACCTCGCGCGTCGCCGACGTGACGCGCCACCCGCCGCCGATGAGAAGCGGTTTAGTCTCCATTTTTATTCCGGTTGACGGTCATCGGGCCGGCCGTTACAATTCGCACGCTCGTCGAGAGATTCTCCGGGGTCAAGTCTAGCAAACATGAAGTCACGCAGCACACGGCTCGCGCTCACGCTCGCGGCGGTCGCCTTCGCGCTCACGCTCGCCGACGCGGCGCGCGCGCAGCAGCGTCCGCTCCTGACCGAGGACGTGGACGTGCTCCAGCCCGGCTCGCTCCGCGTGCAGGTCGGCATCGACTTCATGCAGGACGCCAAGTTCCCCGTCTCGGGTCTGACCGGCGACCTGACGCGCGTCGGCGTCATCGGCGTCCACGTCGGCCTCTCGCCCAACGTCGAGTTCTCCATCGAGGGCGTCGCGCAGAATTTTCTCGGCATCAACACGCGCGGCGCGAGCGCGGTTCCACTGGAACTCGCGGCGGGCACGGGCTCGACCAACGACACGGGCGACTTCCGGCTTGCGACAAAGATTAAGCTGCGCAACGAGACGCGGCGCGGGCCCAGCCTGGGCTTCAAGTTCGGCGTCGAACTCCCGAACTCGAACGAGACGCGCGGCATCGGCGTCAACCAGACCAACGCCTTCGGCATGATGCTCGTCGGCAAGAAGTTCGGGCGCGACGGGCGTTTGAACACGTTCGGCAACCTCGGCCTCGGCATCTACACCGCGCCGACGCGTCTGTTCACGCAGAACGACATGCTGCTCTACGGCCTCGGCGGCATCTTCCGCGTCAACGAGACGGTCAACATCGCCGCGGAGGTCAACGGCCGCGCCAACACGCGGGGCGGCTCGGCACCCCTCGGCACCGAGTCGCGCGGCGAGTTCCGCCTCGGGCTTCAGGTCAAGGCCGCCGGCCTTCGCTTCGACGCCGCCGGCATCAAGGGGCTGACCGAGTTCAGCCCGCGCTCGGGCGTCACCTTCGGCGTCACCTACGACACCCCCTCCGTTTTCACACCGGTCAAATAATAAGTTCAAAGTCGCAGGTTCCAAGTTCCGGGTTGAAGAAGAGGCTACTTCTTAACTTGGAACTTGGAACTTTGAACTTTAAACTCGGACGCATGTTCGAGTGGATGAAGGGTCTCGTCGTCTGGCTGCATGACTTCATCAGCGAGGTGCCCATCTACGTCGCGGGCCCCGCGATGGTTCTGATCGGCGCGCTCGACTCGTCGCTGCTGAGCCTGCCGGAGATTAACGACTACCTCGTCGTCGCGCGCTGCTACAGCGACCCCAAGTCGGTCTTCTACTTCCCGCTCTTCGCCGCCGCCGGCTCCGTCCTCGGATGCCTCCTGCTCTACAGCATCATGCGGCGCGGCGGGCAGGCCGTGATGCGGCGGCGCTTCAGCCCCGAGAACATCGCGCGGGTCGAGAAGGCTTACGCGCGGTTCGGGTTCCTGGCGCTCGCTGTGCCGGCGCTGCTGCCGCCGCCGATGCCGTTCAAGATTTTCGTCGCCACGGCGGGCGCGCTCGAATACCCGCGCTGGCGCTTCGTGCTGACCATCATGATCGCGCGCAGCGTCCGCTACTTCGTCGAGGGCGCGCTGGCGGTCTTCTACGGCGAGCGGGTGCTCGTCTTCATGAAGGACAACGGGCTCTACATCCTGAGCGCGGTGGGGGCGCTACTCGTCGTCGGCGTCGGCGGCTACGTGCTCGTCAACCACATCCGCACGCCGCGCGCGAGCATGGTCGAGGAGGTCGAGGCGGCGCAGCGCGGGGCGAAGGTCGAAGCGAAGCCGGAGGGGGAGGCGGCGGACTAAGCCTTGAGGTGGCTCATACGCAAAATCACGAACGGGCTGACGGCGGTCAAAGACTTTCTCATCCCCTTCGGCGTGTTCGGGCTGTTCGCCATCGCGCTGCTGGACTCGGCGCTCGTCCCGCTGCCGGGCGGGCCGGACGCCGTGATGATTCTCCTCTCGACGCAGAACCCGGCGCGGATGCCGCTCTACGCGCTGGGGGCGACGGCCGGGTCCGTCCTCGGCTGCCTCATCCTCTACTACATCTCGCGCCGCGCTGGGCGTCGCGCGCTTGAGAAGTTCCCGCCGCAGAAGCGGGCGCGCGTCAAAGAGCTTGTGGATCGCTACGACGTGCTTTCGGTGCTGGTCGCGTCGGTGCTCCCGCCGCCGTTCCCGTTCAAGCTCTTCGTCATCACGGCCGGCGTCTTCCGCCTGAGCGTCCTGCGCTTCGCGCTGGCGGTCGCGGGCGGGCGCGCCTTCCGCTTCTTCCTCGAAGGCTTCCTCGCCGTCCGCTACGGCGAGCGTGCCAAAGACCTGCTCGCCGAGAACTACCCGGCCGTCGGCCTCGGGCTGGCCGCGCTCATCGTCGTGGCGTTCGTATTAAAGAAGTTTCTCGGAAGGAAGAAGGAAGCGGAAAGTAGACAGTAGTCAGTAGAAAAAAACTTCGTCAGTTGAAACGTCAGGGTGTCGGCCATAACGTCCGTCGAGCGGAGCCTGATGACTACCGACTACCGTCTGCCGTCTACTGCTTTTCAGGCGCCCTCCGCCTTAGAGGCTTGACCGTCGGACTCGGGCGGCAACTGCTTGCGGAAGCGGCGCGCGCCGCCGAGGTCGCGCACGCCGTTCTCTTCGAGGTGTTCGAGCAGGCGCAGGAGGACGCGCGCGGTGGCGAGCGCGTCGTCGCCGGCGCGGTGGCGCGTGCGGTGCGGGACGGCGAAGTGTTCGGCGAGCGCGGCCAGGCGGAAGCTCTTCAGCTCGGGCAAGACCCGCCGCGCGAGCGAGACGGTGCAGATGTGCGAGTTCATCATCCGGCGGCCGGGGAAGACGTGCCCGACCTCGTGGTTGATGAAGCGCACGTCGAAGATCGCGTTGTGCGCGACCAGAACGGCGGTGTCCGCGAAGTCGAGCCAGTCGGCGGCGACCTCCTCGAAGGGCGGCGCGCCGGCCACCATCTCGTCGCGGATGCCCGTGAGCCCCGCGATGAAGGGCGGGATGGGCATGAGCGGGTTGACGAGCGTCTGAAACTCGGCGACGATGCGCCCGTCGCGGACGCGCGCCGCGCCTATTTCCATCACGCGCGAGGGCGGCATCTTCGGCCCCGTCGTCTCGATGTCGAAGACGACGAACTCGGTCTCCGAGAGCGAGCGGCACTCGTCGTCGACGCACAGCACCTCGACCTCCGAGCCGTCGCCGTTCACGCGCAGGCGCCAGTCCTCGCCGACGAAGTCCGAGACGAGCCCGGCGGCGACCGACGGTTCGAGGTCGGGCAGTTCGAGCACGCACGCGCAGACTTCGGTCGCGGGCGCGCGCCCCCCGTGCGAGTGCAAAAGCCTGATGGCCTCTTCGACGAGGGGGTTGCCCGGGCCGTCCGGGACGAGGTTGCGGAAGGTCTGCATCGGGCCGAGATTGTAGCCGCGGCGCGCGGGAAAGTGAAGGTTC
This sequence comes from Pyrinomonadaceae bacterium, assembly GCA_036399155.1. Classification (GTDB taxonomy): domain Bacteria; phylum Acidobacteriota; class Blastocatellia; order Pyrinomonadales; family Pyrinomonadaceae; genus QHXN01. The sequence goes on along the minus strand of DASWNR010000152.1, from coordinate 8,948 downwards.
AACGAGGATGCTGCAAAGGGAAGTCGTCGAGAGGTTCCGCCGCACGGGCGCGCTGCTCGAAGGCCATTTCGTGCTCACGAGCGGGCTCCACAGCACGCAGTACCTACAGTGCGCGCTGGTGCTCCAGCACCCGGCCGAGGCCGAGGCGTTCGGCCGCGCCATCGCCGAGCAGTTCGGCCCCGGGCGGGTCGAGACGGTGGCCGCGCCCGCCATCGGCGGCATCGTCATCGGCTGGGAGGTGGCGCGCGCTCTCGGCGTCCGCTCCATCTGGGCGGAGCGCGAGGAGGGGAGGATGACGCTGCGGCGCGGCTTCGCCGTGCGCCCGGGCGAGCGCGTCCTCGTCGTCGAGGACGTCATCACCACGGGCGGCTCGACGCGCGAGACGTGCGACGCGCTGCGCGCGGCCGGCGCGCTCGTCGTCGGCGCGGCGTCAATCATCGACCGCTCGGGCGGGCGCTCCGACGTGGGCGTCCCGCGCGTCGCGCTTGCCACGCTCGACGTGCCCGCGGTCGCGCCCGCCGACTGCCCGCTCTGCGCGCGCGGCGTCCCCGCGGTCAAGCCCGGGAGCAGGAAGCAGTAGACGGTAGACGGTAGTCAGTAGCGCCCCGCGCTGTGGCCTCTGACTCCGAGCTGCCGACGACTCGATTGCGAAAGTTTTTCTACTGACTACTGACTACTGTCTACTTCTTTATGAACTATCGCCTGACAATCCAGTACGACGGGACGGAGTTCAGCGGGTGGCAGATTCAGGAGGGCAGGCGAACCGTGCAGGGCGAGCTGGCGCGTGCGCTCTCGCTGCTGGAAGGGGGCGGGGTCGTCGTGCACGGCGCGGGGCGGACGGACGCGGGCGTCCACGCGGAGGCGCAGGTGGCGAGCGCGCGACTGGCGCGCGAGTTCGAGCCGGAACGTCTTTCGGCCGCGCTCAACGGGAACCTCGGGCGCGACGTGCGCGTCGTCGGGGCGAGCGCCGCGCCGGAAGAGTTTCACGCGCGCTTCGACGCGCGCGGCAAGACCTACTGCTACCGCGTCTTCAACGAGCGTTACTCCTCGCCCTTCTGGTCGCGCTACGCGCTGCACGAGGCGCGGCCGCTCGACCTCGGGGCGATGCGCGGCGCGGCGCGGCTCTTCGTCGGACGGCACGACTGGACGGCCTTCTCGGCGGCGCAGGCGGACGTGAAGACGCGCGTGCGCGAGGTGACCGCGCTGGAAATCTCCGAACACCACAGCGCGAGGGGGCGCGGCCGGCTCGTCTCCGTGCGCGTCAGCGCCGAGGGCTTTCTGCGCTACATGGTGCGCTCGATTGCGGGGGCGCTCCTCGCGGTCGGGCGCGGCGAGGCGGACGCCGAGACAATCGGCCGCGCCGTCGAGACCGGCGAGCGCCCGCACGTCTTTGCCACCGCGCCCGCCCACGGGCTCACGCTCGTCGAGGTTCGTTACTGAAAGTTCAAAGTTCAAAGTTGCAGGTTCAAAGTTCCAGGTTGAAACCGAAGTCTTCAACCTGGAACTTTGAACCTGCAACTTTGAACTTTGTATCCGGAACTTTGCACTTTAGAGTGGTTTGCGATTAAGATGCGCGGCGGGCGGGCCGACGGGCCCGACACACCCTTATGCATTCAGACTTCGCGGACGTTGTGGAGAGAGGGTCGCGCGACGAGGCGCTGCTCGCCGAGATCGACTGGGCGCGCCTGCCGCGACACGTCGCCGTCATCATGGACGGCAACGGGCGCTGGGCCGCGCGCCGCGGTCAGCCGCGCGTCGCGGGCCACCGCGCCGGAGTCGAGGCCGTCCGCGCCGCCGTGGATACGGCCGCGCGGCTGAACTTAGGCGCGCTCACGCTCTATGCCTTCTCGACCGAGAACTGGAAGCGCCCGCGCCTGGAAGTTGACGCGCTGATGCGTATGCTCAAGCGCTACCTGCGCCTTGAGCTGGAGGAGATAAACCGCCAGAACATTCGCTTCCAGCCCATCGGCCGCATCGACGGCCTGCGCGAGAGCGTCCGCCGCGAGCTTGAGCGCGCCGTCGAGGGCACGCGCGGAAACACCGGGATGGTCTTGAGCGTCGCGCTCAACTACGGCGGCCGCGCCGAGATAGTGGACGCCGTCCGCGCCGCCGCGCGCGCGCTCGCCGCCGAGGGGCGCTCGGCCGAGGAGTTGACCGACGAGGACATCGGCCGCCACCTCTACACGCGCGGCCTGCCCGAGCTTGACCTGCTCGTGAGGACGAGCGGAGAGCTTCGCATCTCGAACTTCCTCCTGTGGCAGGCCGCCTACAGCGAGATTTACGTCACGCAGACCCTCTGGCCCGACTTCCGCCGCGCCGACCTCCTTGAGGCCGTCGTCGATTTCCAGCGGCGCGACCGCCGTTTCGGCGGGCTCAAGCTTGTCGCCAACGCGAAATGAACAGCCGACTCATCACCGCCGCCATCGCGCTCCCCGTCCTGATCGCCTCGGTCATCTTCCCGCCGCTCAAACTTCTTTTCGTCGTCATCGCCGCGGCCGCCGTCGTCATCGCGCTCTACGAGTTCTGGTTCCTCTCGAAGCGCGTCGGCGCGAAGCCGGACGTGGTCGTCGGCTACGCCGGCGTCGCCGCGCTCTTCGTCATCTTCTTCTTCGGCGAGCCGGAGCTTGTCTTCCTGTACGTGCCGCTGCTGGTCGCGCTGCTGGTCGCCGCGGCGCTCTCGGCGGAGATGCTGCGGGGCGCGCCGTTCGACAAGATGGTTCTGTCGGTCGGCTCGACCGTGCTCGGCGTGCTCTACGTCGCCTTCCTCGGCGGCCACCTGCTGGCGGTGCGGACGGGGTTCACGCAGGTCTTCCCGCCGGAGGCCGGCTACTGGGTGAGCGAAAGTCTCGTCGACAAGACGCTCTCGACGCACCTGCTCGCGTACTTCTTCCTCGTGCTGATGGGGTCGGACACGGGCGCGTACTACACGGGGCGCGCGCTGGGGCGGCACAAGCTCGCGCCGAACGTGAGCCCGGGCAAGACGTGGGAGGGCGCGGCGGGCGGGATGGCCGCGAGCCTCGTGGCGGCGGCGATTGCGCACTACTGGTTCTTCCCCGAGTTCGGGCTCGGCGCGGCGCTCGGGCTGGCGGCGGTGATGAACGTGCTCGGCGTGGTCGGCGACCTGACGGAGAGCGCCCTCAAGCGCGGCGCGAACGCGAAGGACGCGGCGCAAATCCTCCCCGGCCACGGCGGGCTCCTCGACCGGCTCGATAGCTTGCTCTTCAACGCGCCGCTCATCTACTATTTTGCACTGTACTATTGGCGTTAGCCTGGACCAGCCCGCCAGTTGGAGCCGCACGCTGCCAAACTGTCCGAGAGGGAGGTTCACGGAGATGACGGGTGAACAGAGACTCGACCGGCTTGAGAGAATCGTCAAGTTGATGATTAAGGCGGGGCTGCGCGCGCGCCGACAGTCCCGCGAGCAGGATGAGAAGATAAACATTCTCATCGAAATGCAGATGAACAACGACGAACGATACGAGAAGAGATTCACGGAGAACGAGGAGCGATTCGCGAAGAACGAGGAGAAGCTCGCGGTGCTGGCCGCGAAGACCGACGAGAAGTTCGCGGCAATGGCCGAAGCTCAAAAGTCCCTCGCGAATACCGTGGAGAGGATCATCACCGACCGAAGGAATGGTAATCCTTAGTCGCGGCGCGGGAGGGGCGTCTGTCCCTCCCGCCCGGCTTTTTCAATGGACAAACAGGGCATAGCGATACTCGGCTCGACCGGCTCAATCGGGTGCAGCACGATGAGCGTGGTCGAGTCTTTTAGCGACCGCCGGTTCCGCGTGGTGGCGCTCGCGGCGGGGCGCAACGTCGAGCGTCTGGCAGCGCAGGTCGAGCGGCACGGGCCGGAACTCGTCGCCGTCGAAGACGAGGAGTGCGCCGCGCGTCTGAAGGACGAGTTGAAGAAGCGGGGCGTCGCCGCGCCGCGCGTGGCCGTGGGCGAGGCGGGGCTCGTCGCGGTGGCGACGCACGAATGGGCGCGGACGGTCGTGAGCGCGACGGTCGGCGCGGTCGGGTTCGTGCCGACGCTGCGCGCGCTCGAAGCGGGTAAGCGGGTCGCGCTCGCCAACAAGGAGACGCTCGTCATCGCGGGCGAGCTGATGACGCGCGCGGCCGAGGCGTCGGGCGCGGAACTCCTCCCCGTCGACTCCGAGCACAACGCGCTCCACCAGTGCATGCGCGGCGAGCGGCGCGAGGAGGTGCGCCGGCTCATCCTGACGGCCTCGGGCGGCCCCTTCCGCGAGAAGAGTCTCGGCGCGATGCGCGCGGCGACGGTCGAGGAGGCGATGCGCCACCCGACGTGGAGCATGGGCGCGAAGATAACAATCGACTGCGCCACGCTGATGAACAAGGGGCTCGAAGTCATCGAGGCGCGCTGGCTCTTCGGCTTCGGCGCGGACGAGATTGACGTGGTCGTCCACCCCGAGTCGGTCGTCCACTCGATGATAGAGCTGGTGGACGGCTCGGTCATCGCCCAGCTCGGCGTCACGGACATGCGCCACGCCATCCAGTACGCGCTCACGTACCCCGAGCGCCACCCGTCCGCGGCGCTCCCGCCGCTCGACCTGACGAAGCTCGGCTCGCTCCGCTTCGAGCGGCCCGACTTCGAGCGCTTCCCATCCCTGCGCCTGGCTTACAGGGCTTTGCGCGCGGGCGGGACGCTGGCAGCGGCCCTGAACGCCGCGAACGAGGAGGCCGTCAAAGCCTTCCTCGACCGCCGCATACGCCTGACCGACATCCCGCGCGTGACCGAGGCGGTGATGGACGCGCACGAGACGCGCCCCGTTTCGACCCTCGACGTGGTGCTCGAAGTCGACCGCGAGGCGCGCGCCGCCGCCGCCGTGGAGATTGCGCGGCTGGGCGAAGGCTCGAAGGCCGTCGCCTGACTCCTGTAATTTGGAATTTGAAATTTGAACTTTCAAATTCTTGAGGGGTTTGACGGGCGCGTGCGCGGCACGTACACTTTTTCGGTACAACCGGGCGGGGCGGCTCCGCCTCTAATTTTTTGTTGCGGCCCCGGCTCTCAGACTGAAAAGAAGTTGATTTTATGAACCTTCTCGCCCTGCTCGCCTTCGTCTTCATCCTCGGCTCCGCCGTCATCCTGCACGAGTTCGGCCACTTCATCGTCGCTAAGCTCCTCGGCATACGCGTCGAGACCTTCTCGGTCGGCTTCGGCAAGCGCCTCTGGGGCCGACGCTGGGGGACGACCGACTACAGGCTCTCGCTCATCCCGCTGGGCGGCTACGTCAAGCTCGGCGGCGACGACTCGAACTCGGGGATCGAGGAGGGCGACGGCGAAGAGATTCCCGCGAAGGAGCGCTTCGACCTGCGCCCGCGCTACCAGAAGTTCATGGTCGGCGTGGCCGGCCCCGTGATGAACATCCTGACGGCGCTCGCCATCCCGTTCATCGGCGCGATGGCCGTCGGCGTGCCGGCCGCGCCCTCGCCGGTCGTCAGCCAGGTCGAGCAGGCCGGCGCCGCCGAGACGGCGGGCCTGAGGCCCGGCGACCGCATCGTCTCGTTCGACAACGAGGAGAACCCGACGTGGCGCTGGATGAACGTCGTGGCGACGGTGAAGCGGACGCAGTCCATCCCCTTCGTCGTCGAGCGCGACGGCCAGCGCGTGCCGCTCTCCATCCGCCCGACGGTGTTCACGGAGGACGGGCACGAGATGGGCGACCTCGACTTCGTGCCCGACCTCGGCGTCCACCCGGTTCTCATCGACAGGGTCGTCGACGACTCGGCCGCCGCGCGTACCGGGCTGAAGCCGGGCGACCGCATCGTCGCGCTCGACGGCGAGCCGGCGCGCAACTCCGCGCAGGTCAGGGAGTACGTCGGCACGCACCTCGGGCAGGTGCGCCTGACGGTCGAGCGCGAGGGCGGGCGAATCGAGCTGACCGCGCCCGAGAGGAGTCCCGACAACAAGACGCTCGGCGTCTACTTCAAGGCCCCGCCGCAGGCGCCGCTCGAACGGGTCGGGGTCGGCGAGGCGGCCGCGGTCGCGGTCAACACCAACGTCGAAATCCTGCGCCTGACGGGCATGGCTCTGGGGCAGGTCTTCACCGGCAACCTCGCGGTCGGCGAGGCCGTCGGCGGCCCCATCGCCATCGCGCAGGCGTCCTACACGGCCGCGGCCAACTACGGCTGGAGCGGCGTCTTCGACATGCTCGGCTTCCTGAGTTTGAACCTCGGCATCTTCAACCTGCTGCCCATCCCCGTCCTCGACGGCGGCATGCTCTTCATGCTCCTGGTCGAGGGCGCGCTGGCGGTCTTCGGGATGAAGATCAGCCTGCGCGTGCGCGAGCGCATCCAGCAGGTCGGCTTCGTCTTCCTGCTCCTGCTGATGGGCTTCGTCATCATCAACGACGTGTCGAAGATAGCCCCGCGCTGGTTCGGCGGGAAGGAGAAGCCCGCGGCGACGCAGTCGAAGTAGTTCAAAGTTCCATGTTCAAAGTTGAAAGTTAAGAGGAAGGGGTTTCAACTTTGAATTTTGAACTTGAAACTCGGAACTCTATGAAGAAAACGAGACAGGTCAGGGTCAAGGACGTTCTCATCGGCGGCGGCGCCCCGGTCGTCGTCCAGTCGATGACGAAGACGGACACCTCGGACGTGGAGGGCACCGTCCGCCAGATCGAGGAGATGGTGCGGCAGGGCTGCGAGGTCGTCCGCGTCGCCGTCCCCAACGCCGACGCCGCCGTCGCGCTCAAAGAGATTCGCCGCCGCGTCCCCGACGTGCCGCTCGTCGCGGACATACACTTCCACTACCGGCTCGCGCTGATGGCGCTCGAAGCCGGCATCGACAAGCTCAGGCTCAACCCCGGCAACATCGGCTCCATCGAGCGCGTCCGCGAGGTGGTGCGCGCCACAAAGGAGCGCGGCGTCCCCATCCGCATCGGCGTCAACGGCGGCTCGCTCGAAAAAGACCTGCTCAAGAGGTACGGCACGGCCACGCCCGAGGCGATGGTCGAATCCGCGCTGCGGCACATACACATCCTCGAAGACCTCGACTTCCACGACATCGTCGTCTCGCTCAAGGCTTCGGACGTGCGCCGCACGGTCGCCGCCTACCGCCTGCTCGCCGAACAGGTCGACTACCCGCTCCACCTCGGCGTGACCGAGGCGGGCACGCCCTTCGGCGGCACCATCAAGTCCTCGATCGGGCTCGGCATCCTCCTCCACGAAGGCATCGGCGACACCATCCGCGTCTCGCTCGCGGCAGAGCCGTGGGAGGAGGTGCGCGTCGCGTGGGACATCCTGAAGTCGCTTGAGCTTCGGCAGCGCGGCGTGACGGTCGTCGCGTGCCCGACCTGCGGGCGTCTGGACGTGGAGAACTTCGTCGAGATAGTCACCGAGATCGAGCGGCGTCTGGCGCACATCGAGGAGCCGCTCCACCTCTCCATCATGGGCTGCGAGGTCAACGGGCCGGGCGAGGCGCACGACTCGCAGCTAGGCGTCACGTTCGGCAAGGGCGTCGGGATGATCTTCAAGGACGGCCGCCCCATGCGCAGGGTCGCCGGCTCCGACATCGTCGAGGCGTTCGTCGCCGAAGCCGAGAAGCTGGTCAAAGAAGGCGCGTCGGCGCAGGCCGAAGTCATGCCGGAGCTGGTTCAGATCAGGTAGCCGGGCCGGACTCTCGCCCGGGATAAAAAGAGCCGGCCCCGAGTGGGGCCGGCTCTTTTTATGACTCTTTTTATTCTCGTGGGTGCCGGTCAGTCGGCGGACATCGTGAGGAAGAGCGCGTCCGTGGCGGCGCGGCGGTTGACGTTGACGGCGAGGCGGCCGCGCAACTCCTCGATACGCGTGATCCAGAGCGCCGCGCGCGAGGGCCGGACGCCCTCGGCGAGTCGCGCCAGGCGCTCGCGCAAATCGCCGTTGACAACCCGGCCGTCCGAGCCGCCGAGCGAGAGCAGCCACAGGTCGCGGACGAGTATCTCAAGCGCGTCGAGGCGCGGCTCGTACTCCTCCTTGTTTTTGGCGTCGCCCAGCTCCTCGGCCGCGCGCAGGAGCGGCACGCGGTCTCCGCCCGCGGCGAGCGCCTCGACCACGCCCATCATCGCGTCGCGCCGCGCGCGGTAGGTGTCGAGGTTAAGCCCGAGCGCGACGCCCGGCCTCCCCGACGCCAGTTGGGCGGCGAGCCGCGCCTCCTCGCCGGCTCGCCTGCCGCTCTCGACGAGATGCTTTTCCAGTTCGTCAGCGGCGAGCGGCGCGAAGCGCACGGTCTGGCAGCGCGAGCGGATGGTCGGGAGCAGCCCCGCCGGGCGCGAGGCGACGAGGACGATGTGCGAGGTCGGCGGCGCCTCTTCGAGAGTCTTGAGCAGCGCGTTAGAGGAGGCGTCGCTCAGGCTCTCGGCGTTCTCGACGACGAAGACGCGCGCCGAGCCCTCCACGGGCCGGAAGTTGCTCTCGCGTTCGAGGTCGCGGACGGCGTCGATGAGGATGTTGCGGTTGTAAGGGATGACGAACCCCACGTCCGGGTGCTCGCTCCAGACGACCTTCCTGTGCTCATCCTTGTCGTCGTCCTTCGGGAGCTGGACGCGCCCGACGCGCGCGCAGGCGGGGCAGACGCCGCACGCCTCGGCGCCGCGACGCGAGCGGCAGTTGAGCGCGCGCGCCAGCTCAAGCGCGAAGAGCCTCTTGCCCAACCCCTCCTCGCCCGCGAAAAGCAGCGCCCCGGGGACGCGCCCCTGCCCCAGCATCCTGCGCAAAGTCTCCTTCGCGCGCTCGTTCCCGACCAGTGTGTCGAACATAGAAGGAAGTAGATGGTAGTCAGTAGAAAAGCTTTCTCATTAAGAACCGCGCAGTTGTCGTCAACAAGCTCCGCAGGGCGGGGCACTACCGACTACTGACTACCGTCTACTGTCTACTGTTTTTCTAAAAATGGCATGACGACGCGCATGACGTTCGCCTGGGTCTCCTGGACGGAGCCGGAGGCGTCGATGACG
>DASWNR010000151.1:0-6262 GCA_036399155.1 Pyrinomonadaceae bacterium | reverse complement strand
GAAGGGCGACGGCATCCACGCGCTCACGCAGTCCGCGAAAGACCCCAACCTGATGCTCGCCGGCACGAACCGCGGCATCTGGCGCTCGGCCGACGCGGGCGACCGCTGGGAGTTGCTCGACACCAAGTCCACGCCCGGCCTCATCAACGTCGAGTCGCTGGCCGTGGACCCGCGCGACTCGGATGTCGTCTACGCCGGCACCTGGTACCTGCCCTACAAGTCGACCGACGGCGGGCAGACCTGGGGCATCACCAAGACCGGCATCATCGACGACTCAGACATCTTCGCCATCGAGATTGACCAGCAGAACCCCGACCACGTCATCATGTCGGCGTGCAGCGGCATCTACGAGACGCGCAACGCCGGCGCCAACTGGCGCAAGGTTAACGGCATCCCGTCGCAGTCGCGCCGCACGCGCGCCATCCTCCAGAACCCCGCCCGCCCCGACACCATCTACGCGGGCACGACCGAGGGCTTCTGGATGAGCACCAACGGCGGCGCGGACTGGAAGGTGACGACGAGCCGCCAGATTTTTGAGGTCAACACCATCGCCGTCCACCCGTCGAACCCCGACGTGGTCTACATCGGGACGAACAACTACGGCGTGATGGTCTCGCGCGACGGCGGGCGCAACTTCACGCCCTCGAACGGGGGCTACTCGGGGCGGCGCGCCTACGCCGTCGTGCCCGACCGCGATAAGCCCGGCCGCGTCTACGCGACGACCATCAACACGGCGACCGGCGGCGGCTACTTCTACGTCTCGAACGACGCGGGCGAGACCTGGCAGCTTTCCGGACGCAACATGCCGCCGCGCCTGATCGCCTACTCCATCCTCCAGGACGCGAGCAACTCGGAGGTCATCTACCTCGGCACCAACTACGGCCTCTACCGCTCGGCCGACCGCGGGGCTTCCTGGGCTCCCGTCACCGCGCCGAAGCCGAAGGCGGCGCCGCGCGGCAAGGCGCGCCGCGGGGCCGCCGGCGCCAGTACGACGGCGACGACGACGACCGCCCCCGCTCCGGCCGCCGCGGCCAAGCCAACCCCGAACGGCACGGTCAAGCGCGCGCAGGAAGCCTTGAATCTGGCCGGGTTCGACGTGGGTAGGCCCGACGGCATAGCGGGCACGCGGACGGTCGTGCAGCTTCGCAAGTTCCAGACGGCCAAGAGCATCCCCGTGACCGGCAAGTTCGACGCGGCGACGTTCGTGGCGCTCGGGCTGGCGGGCGGGATGCAGGAGGCGGGCGCGATGGCCGACGCCTTGCAGAACGCGCCGCGGTTCCTGACCGACACCATTAACCAGCTCGTCTACACGGGCGACGAACGCGACGGGCGGCCCGGCATGCTCGCGGCGACGAACGCCGGCCTGTTCCGCAGCTACGACCTGGACAAGGGTTGGGAGCGCGTCTCCTTCGGCGCGGGCCTCGACGTGCGGACGCTCTGCGTCTCGACGAGCCCCCTGGAGCCCGAGACGATCTTCGTCGGCACCTCGAACTCGGGCGTGCTCATCTCGCGCGACAACGGGAAGACGTGGGAGCAGGTGAGGGGCATCCCCACCGAGGGGCCCGTCAACGTCATCGAGCGCGACCCGAAGAGGCCGCAGAACGTCTACATCGGCACCACGCAGACGCTCTACATCTCGCACGACGGCGGCCAGCGCTGGCAGCGGCGCGGCGGCAACCTCCCGCTCGGCAGCTTCACCAGCATTCTCGTCAACGCAGAGAACCCCGACGAGGTCTTGGTAGGCAACGCGTACGAGCGCGGCGGCAAGGTCTTCACGACGGCCGAGGGCGGCGGTGTCTTCCGCTCGACCGACCGCGGGATGACGTGGCAGCGGCTCGACCCGCCGCTCCCGAGCCGCAGGGTCTGGGCGCTCGCCTTCGACCCGCGCGACCACAGCCGCATCTTCGTCGGCACGCACTCGGCAGGTGTCTATGTCGCGCGGCGAGGCGCGGACGCGGCGGCGACGGGCAGCAAGTAAAAAGCGAGGGGCCGGGCTTCAAAAGGCGAAAGTGGTGGATGGGGGGCGGCGTGCCTCCCGTCCACATTTTTGACCTTTCGCACTTTGCTTTTGCCTCCCGGCCTCCTTTACGCCTTGACACGGCGTTGCCTGCCTGTGTAAATTGCTGCCCTACCTGGCAGAATAGCGAGGTGATTGGCGGATCACGCGGGTGGTCCACGGGCGTGTGGAAAAACAGAAACTTCGGTTTACTTCTTTTCTTTTTCAACGGCTCGCATCTCCCGCCTCAATCCTCCGGAATCCGTCAATCGCCCCAAGCTACTCTCGGGATAACTGAAGGCGCCAGCGCGCGGCATCGTCCGCCGAACAGTGCGCCGACGTTGCCGCCGCCGGGGAGGCGCGGGGAGCCCGTCGCTCGCGCCAGATTAATCCAGCAGGAGTCCGACTAGCGTTCATGTCAACCGAAAACGATAAGCCGATTAACGGCGACAACATCAGCGAACAGCCCGCGACCGGCGCTTCCTCAGGCGAAGCCGGCGAGCGCGGCGAAGCAGCGGCGGGGGTTAGCGCGGCCACGGCCACCGCCCCGGCGGAACAGACCGGCGCGGCCCCGGCCCCGCAGCAGGCGCCCGCACAGGCGTCGGCCGCGGCCGTCCCCGACTACGACTACGAGCCTCGCGGCGGTGGCGAATCCTTCGACTTCGGCGCGATGCTCGACCAGTACGAGCAGGAGCAGGCGCAGTACCAGGAAGGCTCCGTCGTGCGCGGCACCGTGGTCGGCGTCACCGAGCGCTCGGTCGTCATCGACTTCGGATTCAAGTCCGAAGGCGCCGTGCCCATCGAGGAGTTCCAGGAGGCCGGCGAGCTGACCGTCAAGCGCGGCGACGAGGTCGAGGTGCTCATCAAGAGCATGGAGTCCTCCGAGGGCGTGCCGATACTGTCGCGCGCCGACGCCGTGCGGATGCGCGCGTGGGACGTGCTGGAGGAGGCGTACCGCGCGGGCACGCCGGTCAAGGGCAAGATCGCCGAGCGCGTCAAGGGCGGGCTCCGCGTGGACGTTGACGGCGTCGCGGCGTTCCTGCCGGGCTCGCAGGTCGACGTGCGCCCCATCCGCAACCTCGAATCCTTGCGCGGCCAGGAGATCGAGGCCAAGGTCATCAAGCTCAACCGCAAGCGCTCGAACGTCGTGCTCTCGCGCAAGGCCATCCTCGAAGAGGAGAACCAGGGCAAGAAGGGCGAGACGCTCAACGCGCTCGAAGAGGGCATCATCGTCGAGGGTCAGATTAAGAACCTGACCGACTACGGCGCCTTCGTCGACCTCGGCGGCATCGACGGCCTGCTCCACGTCACCGACATGAGCTGGGGCCGCCTGCTGAACCCCGGCGAGATGTTCCGCGTCGGCGAGAGCGTTCAGGTCAAGGTCTTGAAGTTCGACAAGGAGCGCGAGCGCGTCTCCCTCGGCTACAAGCAGCTTCTGCCCGACCCCTGGGAATCGGTCGCGGAGCGCTTCCCGTCGGGTCAGCGCATGAACGGCAAGATCGCGAGCGTGACCGACTACGGCGCGTTCATCGAGCTTGAGCCGGGCGTCGAGGGGCTCGTCCACGTCTCCGAGATGACCTGGTCGAAGCGGATGAAGCACCCGTCGAAGCTCGTCAACGTCGGCGACGCCGTCGAGGTCGAAGTCTTAGGGGTTGACCCGAAGAACCGCCGCATCAGCCTCGGGATGAAGCAGACGCAGCCGAACCCGTGGGAGACGCTGCCCGAGCGCTTCCACATCGGTGACCGCGTCCGCGGGCGCGTCCGCAACCTGACCGACTTCGGCGCGTTCGTCGAGGTCGAGGACGGCGTCGACGGCCTCGTCCACGTCTCGGACATCTCCTGGAACAAGCGCATCAAGCACCCGGGCGAAGTCCTCAAGAAGGGTCAGGAGATCGAGGCGGTCATCACCAACATCGACATCGACAACCGCCGCCTCTCGCTCTCCATCAAGGACACCGAGCCGAGCGCGTGGGAGAAGTTCATCAACGAGCACCGCCCGGGCGACATCGTCCACGGCAAGGTGACGCGCTTCGCCAACTTCGGCGCGTTCGTCGAGCTGGCCGAAGGGTTGGAAGGCTTGTGCCACGTCTCGGAGCTTTCCGACGACCGCGTCGAGCGCCCCGAGGACGCGGCGCAGATAGGGCAGGAGCTGGACTTCCGCATCCTGCGCATCGAGGCCGAGTCGAAGAAAATCGGGCTCTCGCACCGCGCGGCCAAGCATGACGAGCCGATTGCCGACGTGAAGAGCTACACGACCGACGCGGGCGGCGGCATGGCGAGCATGGGCGAGCTGGCAGGCTTGGCCGACTTCTTCAACAAGCGCAGCGGCTCCGATGACGAGGAGAACCGCTAGCCTTTAACGGGACAGAAACGAAAAGCCCCGCGCGGAGTCACGAACTCCGCGCGGGGCTTTTTCTTTGTACGCCGGTTCTTTGTACGCCGGCGCGCGTTCGGGCCGGCGTCGTCGGCCTCGCGCGCGGGCGGTTGACAGCTGCTAACTTGTTGGCTGCGCGACCGTTTACCCTTGTCATGCGTTCCCCGTATCTGCTAAGTTACAGCCCGGTTCTTGTACCCCTTTACTCATCGACCTGCCCGGATTTTGCGGCGGCAGCTTTCTACAGAGAGGCCGGAGAGGTGGAGACCATGACGAAAGCGGAACTGGTTGAAGACGTGGCCCGCGCGGCCGAGCTGACCAAGAAGGACGCCGAGCGCCTCGTCGAGATCGTCTTCGAGAGCATCATCGACACGCTCAATCAGGGCGAGAAGATCGAGCTGCGCGGCTTCGGCTCCTTCCGCGTGCGCGAGCGCGGCGCGCGCCGCGGCCGCAACCCGAAGACCGGCGACCCTGTGGACATCCCGGCCAAGCGCGTCCCCTACTTCAAGCCCGGCAAGGAGCTGAAGGAGCTGATCAACGAGGAGGACGGAGACGGGGCGCCCTCCTCTTCCGACTTCCCGGCGGCCGAGGCCGGCGCGGGCGGGGGCGGCGGGGGCGAGCCCGGCTCGGCCGGCGGCGGCGGCACCGACGGCGGCCAGACGACCCCGCTGATGTGAGCCGTGCGCGCGGGTGATTCGGACTACAAGGGGGAAGGGTTTTGGACAGGCTCTACACGCCCTGGCGCTTCGACTACATCAAGGGGTCGAGCGGCGAGAAGACCGGCTACGGCGACTCGTGCGTCTTCTGCGCGCTCCCCGCACGCGGCGACGACGAGTCAGCCTTCATCCTCCACCGCGCCCGCCTGAACTTCGTCGTCCTCAACATCTACCCTTACACCAGCGGCCACCTCATGGTCGTCCCCTTCGAGCACACGGCCGACCTGCCCGCGCTGGCCAAAGAGACGGCCGACGAGATGAGCGACCTCTCGCGCCGCGCCGTGGCGATTCTGGGCGAGGTCTACCGCCCGCACGGCTTCAACCTCGGCATGAACCTCGGCGGGGCCGCCGGCGCGGGCGTCAGCGACCACCTGCACCTACACGTCCTGCCGCGCTGGTCTGGGGACGCCAACTTCATGACCACCGTCGGCGAGACACGCGTCATCCCCGAAGACCTCCGCGCCACCTACGCCAAACTCCGCGACCGCTTCTGACCCGCGCGCGGACTTTAGCGCTTACCGCTTCCCGGCGCTGCGTTCGCGGGACTGAGGCGTTTGCCGCGGGAGGGGGCGGTACATGTCTCGGAGCGCCTCCATCTGCTCCGGGGTCAGCTCGACCCTGTCGGAGCCCAGCTCGATTGTCACCCGCCGCGCGCCGAGGAGCCTGAAGAAGATGTCGAAGGGAATCTCGTGGCCGAGGGTCTCGACCACCTGGCCGTTGGCGTCGAGGGCGGCCGTGTAGGGCGCCCTCCCGCTCGGAGGCGTCTCGTCGCCCGCGCCCCTCCAGCCGTAGCGCCACAGCTCTGTGCCGTCGACCGTGATGACGAAGGGACTGTTCCTGTCGTAGAACTGCTCGTGCGAGAAGGAGGTGAAGGAGAGGAGGACGGAGCGCGGCGGCTCGTGGGCGTGAGCCTTCATGGTGAACGTCGGCGAGAGCAGCAGCGTGTGGCCGCGCTTCCTGACCAGCGTCAGCTCTCTCGTCAGGTAGACGTCTGTCTGGCCGGACTGACGCCAGTAGTACGCGTCGGCTTTAAGAGTCTCCGCCTGATGCGGCGGGAGCGGCGCGTAGTCGGGCGGCGACTCCGCGCGCAGGCGCCCGGCCCGCCGCTCGTATGTGTGGACGTAGGGCCGGCCGCCGACCTGCGAGTGCGAAGGCAGGAAGAGGCTGAACATGTAA
>DASWNR010000150.1:0-18545 GCA_036399155.1 Pyrinomonadaceae bacterium | reverse complement strand
CTGATTCTGTGCGTGCTGGTCGCGGCCGGGCTCGCGCTGCTGCTGCGGCTCATCAGCGGCTACCACCGCGCGGCCGCGCGCGACTGAAAAAGTTTTCGGGAGGCCGAAGCCACGGCCTTTCGCGGCCAGCCCACGTCACTCGCCGGAGGGACGGGCGCTGGCCGCTTGGTGCATTAAGGGGGAATGAGGAAGGATTTGAAATTTCAAATTTCAAATTTCAAATTTGCCGTCGCGCACCCCTCCGTGCGCTTGCGGCGCACCCCGAGCCTCCGCTTTGAATCCGACTCCCTCAACCCTCAGGCCGCGGTTTCAAAACTCGACTCGCTCCCGCTGGCGAAAGGCGTCCTGACGCTCCTCCTGTTGCTCGCCGCCGTCGCCGCCTGTAACGCGCAGGACGTGAAGCAGGGCGACGAGCTGGTCGTCGAGGGGCGGCATTCGGGCGACGTGTTCGGGATGGGGCGGAGCGTGCGCGTGCGCGGCGACGTGCGCGGCGTCATCGCCTTCGGCGGCGACGTCATCGTCGAGGGGCGGGTCGAGGGCGACGCGGCGGCCGTCGGCGGCTCGGTCATACAGCTCGACGGCTCGTACGTCGGCGGCGACGTGATGGTCTTCGGCGGCACGTACCGGCCGGCGCCCGAGTCGGGGCGCAGCCTGACGGGCAAGACCGTGATGATGGCCGGCTACGAGCAGGAGCTTCGGAATCTTGCGCGCAACCCGGCCAGCCTGCTCGCGCCCGAGCTGTCGCTGAGGTTCGTCGGGCTGCGGCTGCTGGCGGTGCTCTTCTGGTTCGTGGCCTCCGTGGCGCTGACGGCCGTAAGCCCCGGCGCGGTGGCGCGCGCGGCGGCGCGTTTGCAGTTGACGTTCCGGCACGTGCTGGCCATCGGCCTGGTCGGCGCGCTCGTGATGGGGCCGGGCGTGACGGCGGCGCTCCGGTTCCTGCCGCCGGCGATCAGCGCGCTCGTCGGCGTGACGGCGCTGCTGCTCGTCCTGCTCTCATACCTCTTCGGCCGCGTCGTCATCAACGCCGCCACGGGGCGCTGGCTCCAGCGGCTCCTGCTCCACGAGAGCCGCCGCAGCGAGTCGGTCGCGCTGCTGCTCGGCGCGGCCTTCTGGGCGCTCGTGCTCGGCCTTCCGTACGTCTGGCCCTTCCTCGTCCTCGGCCTCGTCGTCTTAAGCCTCGGGCTCGCGCTGACCGCCCGCTACCGCCTCGGCCGGCGCCGCGCCTGAGGGCGCACGACCCTTTACCACTCCCCCTTTGCCCTGCGCGCGAGGCGCGTGTTAGCATCGGCGCGTTTCGTCTCCTGGAGGCTTTCGACTCAAACTCTTGCGCGCTCGATTTCCCCAACAGGCAAAGCGCCGCGTGCCGACGTTGCTTCTGCTCGTCTGCGCCGCCGTCTCGCTGCTCCCGGCGGGGGCGGCGCGCGCGCAGCAGCAGACCAACCCCGTAGACCGCAAGGTCGAGAACCCCATCACCGACACGCCCAACGTCAACCCGCTCACGCAGGATCAGCCCGTCCGCACGCGCCCGCGCCGGCGGCCCGAGGGCCCGCAAGGGGTGCAGCCGACCGACGTGCTCGACATCCGCGCCAACCGGCAGGAGGGCTCGGGGCCCGAGGGCGCGCGCGTCGTCGTCTACGAGGGGAACGTCGACATACGCGTCGGCATCTTCCGCCTACAGGCCGACAAGGTGACCGACTACGAGGCGCGCAGCCGCGTCGTCGCCGAGGGCAACGTCGTCTTCGACCAGGGCGAGTTCCAGCGCATCACGGGCTCGCGCGCCGAGTGGGACTACAACACCAAGACCGGCTTCTTCGAGAACTCGACCGGCTTCACGAACCAGACGCAGGACGGCACCGTCATGTACTTCACGGCCGACCGCGTCGAAAAAGTTTCGGGCGACCGCATCGTCATCATCAACGGCGAGGTCACCGCCTGCGGCGACGACGAGGTGCCCAAGTGGAGCTTCAAGACGGCGCGCGCCTCCATCAAGCTCGCCGACCGCGTCAAGCTCAAGCGCCCGCGCCTTTTGGTCAAGGGCGTGCCCGTCTTCTGGCTCCCCTACGCCACCGTCTCCATCAAGCAGCGCGACCGCGCCTCCGGCTTTCTCACGCCGACCTTCTCGGGCTCGGGCGAGAAGGGCATGCGCTTCTCGAACGGCTACTTCCAGACACTCGGGCGCTCGGCCGACATCACCTTCCGCAACGACATCTACACCAAGCGCGGCCTCGGCTTCGGCGCCGACCTGCGGACGCGCGCCAACTCGCGCTCGTTCCTCAACGCGGGCTTCTACACGGTCAAGGATCGCGCGCTCGGCCCGAAGGAGGACGCCGAGCACCCCGACCAGGGCGGGTCGAGCTTCTACGTTGACGGCGTCCACTACTTCCCCAACGGGTTCCTCGCCGCCGCCGACGTTAACATCACGTCGAACCTCGCGTTCCGGCAGATCTTCTCCGACTCGATTCAGCTCGCCATCTCGCCCGAGGAGCGCTCGCAGGTCTTCGTCAACAAGAACTTCAACGCCTACTCCTTCAACTTCATCGCGCGCACGCAGGTCACCTCCATCCCCTCCGTGCGCGTCCGCACGCGGAGTCTCCCCGGCATCAACTTCGAGAAGCGCCCGGGGCTCGTCTCGTGGCTGAAGGAACGGCTCCCCGTCTACTTCTCGTTCGAGAGCGGGCTCGAAGGCGTGAGCCGCAAGGAGACGGTCGAAGACCTCGCGACGTTTCTGGCCGAGGGGAACCAGAACCCCATCATCACGCCGTCCATCGTGCAGCGGCTCGACTTCCACCCGGAGGTGACGCTGCCCCTCTCCTTCAACGGCTGGGGCTTGACGGCGACGGCGGGCGTGCGCGGCACATACTACTCGAACTCCATCGACCCGCTGACGCGCATCGTACTCCCGAAGGACGTGCTGCGCGGCTACGCCGAGTTCGCCCTCGACGTGCGCCCGCCCGCCCTCGCGCGAAACTTCCGGCGCGGCGACGGCTCCTTCTGGTTCCGACACGTCGTCGAGCCTTACATGACCTACCGCCGTATCGGCGGCATCTCGGACTTCCACAAGTTCATCCGCTTCGACGAGGTCGAGGCGGTCGCAGACACCAACGAGGTCGAGTACGGCGTCACCAACCGCTTCTTCCTCCGCCGCTCGGCCGAGAGCGTCGGCCGCTCGAACGCGAGGACCGGGGCGGGCGGGCGCGTCAGACCCGAGGACGCGGGCCCCCGACTCGCCGGCGACCCGCGCGAGCGCGAGGCGGGGCGCGAAGCCGGGGGAGGGCAGAAGGAAGAGGCCGCAGAGAAGGAAGAGGGCGCGGAGTCGCGGCTGCCGCAGAACACGCGCGTGAGCGGCCGGTTGACGGCGCTGAAGAACAGCCAGTCGCCGCTCACGCGCCAGCCCTACGAGTTCCTGTCGGTCACGGTCAGGCAGAAGTATTTCTTCGACCCGACCTTCGGCGGCGCGCTCGTCCCGGGCCGCCGCAACCAGTTCTACCCGCTCAACTCATTCTCCGGCTTCACCTACGGAGGCGTCCCGCGGCGTTTCTCGCCCCTGAACGTCGAGGCGCGTCTGAGGACGCCGACGCGCGCCGACTCGGAACTCTTCGCCGACGTGCGCACGGACATCGACACGCTCGGCGAGGGCGGCGGCGTGCGCGACCTCGCCGTCTCATTCGGCATCCGCCGCCGCGCGGCCGTGCTCCGCGCCGTCGAAGCCTTCCAGACTTTTTACTACACGCGCGCCGTCACGCTCGCGCCTTCCCTGAGGCACTTCAGCGACCTGCGCGGCAACGAGCCTGGGACGCTGCAAGGCTCGCAGTGGAGCCCCTCGGTCTTCGTCGGCGACCGCAACCGGGGACTGTTCGGCGGCGCCAGCTTCTTCTTCGACTTCCAGAACCGGCCGGGTCAGGGCAGCTCGTCGCTCATCAGCTCGACCGCCACGCTCGGCAACGCCTGGGACTGCTGCGCGGTCGTCGCACAGTACTTCACCTTCAACGTCGGGCTCCGCAACGAGAACCGCGTCGTCTTCAGCTTCCGCCTCAACGGCATCGGCACCTTCGGCACCGAGCAGATCGGCCAGCGGAACCGCTGAAGGCCCCCCTCCGCTCGCGGTTCTCTTTCCCCCGTGCTAGAATCCGGCGTCCGCTTCGACAGAGCGTTAACCCGCCTCTGAAATCCAAAGATCAAACAACGGTTCCGCGACTCCCCGGCGCCCAAGAGGTCTAAGATGAAACGACGTTCGTTCCCGCGCGCCGTCATGCCCGCGCTCGCTCTCTGCCTGCTCGCCGCCGCGATGCTCGTCTCGCCCACAGCCTCGGGCCAGGACGAGCGGCGCGCCGTACAGGACATCGCACAGCTCCTTGAGAGCTTCGACCGCCTGACCATCGACCCGGTTGAGCTGCTCAAGGGCGCGCGCTCGACGGGTCGCGTCACGCTCCAGACCTCGCGCGGCACCTTCGACCTCGAAGTCGAGCCGTTCGACATCCGCTCCGACGACTACCGCTCGGTGGCCGCCGGCGCGGACGGCGCGATGACCGAGCTTCCGCGCACGCCCTCGCGTTCGTGGCGGGGCAAGGTCAGCGGCGCGCAGGACACGCAAGTCCGCCTCGTCCTCGACGGCGCGAAGTTCGCCGGCATCATCGTCACCCCGGGCGAGACGTTCTACGTCGAGTCGGCGCGCGGCCTCTCGTCGGCCGCCGGCGCGGGTGAGTACGTCTTCTACTCCGAGTCGAGCGTGAAGGCGCCGGGCGGCGTGTGCGGCACGACGCTGGCCGAGAAGGTCAACGCCGAGGCCGCCGGCCGCGGCCTCGACCTCAACCCGTCGCGCGTCAAGTCCTCCGACCCCGTGCCCGAAGAGGCGTTAGCGCCCAAGCCCGAGACCGAGATCGCGACCGAGGCCGACTTCGAGTACTTCCAGGCGAACGGGAGCAACGCGACCACCACCAACAACGACATCAGGGACATCTTCACGCAGGTCGACGCCATCTACGAGGCGCAGCTCGGCATACACATCCACATCGTCTTCCAGCGCGTCTGGACGACGAACACCGACCCGTACACGGCGACCGCCGGCAGCGCCGCCCTAACCGAGTTACGCACCTCCTACAACCAGAGTTTTAACCCTAACGATCCGAACCCTGCGTTTCGTCAGCCGCCCGCGCGCGACCTGACGCACATGTTCACGGGCAAGAACTTGGACGGCGACACCATCGGCATCGCCTACATCTCGTCCACCTGCGCCTCGGCCGACTTCTCCTACGGCATCTCGCAGAGCAAGTTCAGCAACAACGTCGCGCAACGCGTCGCCGTCACCGCGCACGAGATAGGTCACAACTTCGGCGCGAGCCACCCTGACGAAGAGACTCCGGTGCCTTCGACCTGCGCGGTAGACCCACTTAATCCGACCGCAACCGTCCCCAACATAATGAACTCGTCCGTGCAGAACACGCAGAACTTCTGCCGGTACTCGCGCGACCAGATCACCAACCACGTCGCAGACTTCGGCGGCTGCCTGACGCGCCTCGTCCAGCCCGGCTGCGCCTACACGCTGACGACCAGCGCCTCGCCCTTCGTCGGCGCGGGCGGCGGCTCGGGGCTCGTCGGCGTCTCGACGACGCAGGGGAACTGCGAGTGGAGCGTCTCCGAGGGCGTTGACTGGGTAGACGCCACGCTCGGCGTCTTCACGGGCGACGGCGGCGGCGCCTTCAACGTCGCGCCCAACACCAACTCCGGCCCGCGCCAGGCGGCGATGGACGTGGCCGGCCACAGGGTCACGGTCAGGCAGGCGGCCGCGCCGGCGTGCGTCGGCGCGCAGGTCACGCCGGGGCAGAGCATCCCCGGCGCGCTCGCCTCGTCCGACTGCCGCTCGGGGCAGGCCGACCACCCGCTCGCGCCGCTCGACCTCTACACCTTCACCGCGCGCGCCGGCCGGCGCGTCCGCATCGAGATGCTCGCGGCCGTCAAGGCTTCGGACACGGGGGTCGGCGACCCACCGGCCGCGGCGCTCGACTGCTTCCTCTACCTGTTCGGCCCCGACGGCTCCATCGTCGAGTCCAACGACGACCGCACCTCCACCCCGCACAACACGGACTCGGCCATCCCCAACACGGGCTTCATCACGCTGCCCTCGACCGGCGTCTACACCATCGCCGCCACCGCGTTCGACAACAACGACAACGGCGCGTACACGCTGGTCTTCGCCGACAACTCGTCGGCCAACAGCGTCACGCTCTCCGGCGCCGCCTACGGCGTGAGCGAGAGCACGGGCGGCGGCCTCGGCACCGACGGCGCGGGCTACCGCACCATCTTCGTCACGCGCTCTGGCGACACGTCGGGGACGGCGACCGTCGATTACGCGACCTCGGACGGCACGGCGAGCAAGCTGTCGGACTACACGCAGGCGCTCGGCACGCTGGTCTTCGGGCCGGGCGAGGTGAGCAGGAACTTCACCGTCTTCGTCGCGGACGACGTGTTTCAGGAGGGCGCCGAGTCCGTCCAGGTAACGCTCTCGAACCCGGTCGGCACCACGCTCGGCGCGACGCAGACGGCGTCGCTCACCATCACGAGCAACGACGGGGTTTCGGGCCCGAGCCCCGTCCGCGCCGAGAGCTTCAACACGGCCTTCTTCGTCCGCCAGCAGTACCTCGACTTCCTCTCGCGCGAGCCCGACGCCTCGGGCTTCGCCTTCTGGCAGAGCGACATCGAGTCGTGCGGCGCCGACCAGGCGTGCCGCGAGGCCAAGCGGATTAACGTCTCGGGGGCGTTCTTCCTCTCCATCGAGTTTCAGGAGACGGGCTACAACGTCTACCGCATGTACAAGGTGGCCTACGGCGACGCGACCTCGCCGGGCGTGCCGGGCACGGTGCCCGTCGTACGGCTCAACGAGTTCCTGCCCGACACCCAGCGCATCGGGCGCGGCATCGTCGTCAACCAGGGCAACTGGGAGCTGTTGCTTGAGGCGAACAAGCAGGCGTACGCGCTGGAGTTCGTCCTGCGCCCGCGCTTCATCGCGTCCTACCCGCTGACGATGACGCCCGCGCAGTTCGTGGACAAGCTCAACCAGAACGCCGGCTCCGTGCTCACGCAGGCGCAGCGCGACGCGCTCGTCGCGCTGCTCGACACCTCGGCGGACTCCTCGGCCACACGCGCCTCCGTGCTCAGGCAGGTGGCCGACAACGCGACGCTGCGGCAGGCGGAGCTGAACCGCGCCTTCGTGCTGATGCAGTACTTCGGCTATCTGAGGCGTAACCCCGACGACGCGCCCGAGCCGGGGCTCAACTTCGGCGGGTGGAACTTCTGGCTCGGCAAGCTCAACGAGTTCAACGGAGACTACGTCCGGGCCGAGATGGTCAAAGCCTTCCTGACCTCGTTCGAGTACATCGACCGCTTCGGCAACCGTCAGTAGGCGGCCCGGCGCACCCGAGCGCCCGCAGAGCCCGCAAAAACCCGCGCCCGGCGAGCCTTGAGTTTGCCGGGCGCGGCCTTTTTTGCCCGTTTTGCCCAGCCGCCGTGCCCCCCCTCGAAGCAACTGCGAACGCCCGCCGGGCGTCTAAATGCGGGCGTTTTTGCGGCGCGCAGACCTTTCGGCGCACGCCGCCGCCGGGGCCACCCCGAAGCCTTTTCGAGCGCCCGCGCCACCTGACTACAGCACGAGACTTCCGTCCCCCGCCCGGCGCGGCGGGCCGACCCGAGGAAACAGCGGCGCGCGACGTGAGCGCGCCCCTCGCCGCCCTGGAGTATGAATTTGCGTAAAGAACTGACCCTCTCCGCCGCCCTTCTGGCGCTCCTCTTCTCATTCGCGGGCGCCGCGCCCGCGCCCGCCGGCGCGCAGTCCGCCGGCGCGGGCGACGCGGCCGAGTACGTCGCCGTCGCCGACGAGTCCTTCATCATCTACCAGAACGACCGTGGCGAGACGGTCTGCCGCCCGGCCACCCCCGCCGAGCGCGAGCGCATCCAGAACGCAGACGGCACGCACGTCATCTACAGGGGCGCGCCCCGCCGCAACGTCGTCGACGGCGTCGATTACACGCCGCAGGCTTACGACGAATCGACGGGCCTCCCGCTGGAAGCCTCAGCCGGCCTCGTCGTCGTGCTCAACGGCACGGCGCAGCTCGACGCGTCCCCGGCCGCCAAGGCCGCCTTCATCCGCGCCGCCAACCACTGGGAGTCAATCATCTCGACGCCCATCACCCTCACGCTCAACGTCGATTACGGCCCGAACTTCTTCGACGAGGGCCCCTACGAAGAGTCCACCATCCTCGGCCTGACCGGCTCGTTCATCATCAAGCAGAGCGGGCAGGATCCGTCGCTCTCGACCGTGCGGACGCGACTCAGGGAGACAGCCTCGGGGGACAACGAGTGGGCGCTCTACAACGCGCTGCCCTCGACCTCGCTCCCGGTCGAGCACAACGGCGTGACCGCGTCGGTCTCAAGGGTGAGGGTCAACACCTCGCAGGCGCGCGCCATCGGCTTCAACCTCGCTGCCGGCACCGACGCCAACATCGGCTTCAACTCCAACTTCGGCAGCGGCGGCAACAAGGGCCAGTTCGACTTCGACCCGACGGACGGCATCGCCCCGGGCTTCACGGACTTCGACGCGGTCGTCGTTCACGAGATAGGCCACGCGCTCGGCTTCTCCTCCTCGAACGGCGGCGCCAGTGCCCCCGGCTCGGTCTCCATCTGGGACCTCTTCCGCTTCCGACCGAGGACGGTGAACGCCGACAACTTCGGCTCCGCCCCGCGAATCATGACGAAGGGCGGCGAGCAGGTCATGTTCGGCAACTTCACCAGCACCTTCGCCACGCAGGAGCTTGGGGTTTCGACCGGCGGCCCGAACCCGCCCGAGGAGGACACCGACGACGGCAACCAGTCGAGCCACTGGAAGGACGACCAGCTCTTCGCCAGCCGCCCTTACATCGGCATCATGGATCCGTCAATCGCGCGCGGCCTGCGCCGCACCATCAGCGAGAACGACGTGCGCGCGCTCGAACTCATCGGCTACTCGACCGTCTTCGACCCCGTGCGCCCGGCCAACGACAACTTCGCCTCGGCGGCGGAGATTTCCGGCGCGACGGGCAGCGTCCCCGGCACGAGCCTCTACGCCACGCGCGAAGCGGGCGAGCCGAGCACGCAGGCCGGCTACACCGGCGACAAGTCGGTCTGGTTCAACTGGACTTCGCCCGTGACGGGCACCGCCACGTTCGACACCGCGGGCAGCGCCTACAACACGACGCTCGGCGTCTACCGCGGCGGCGCGGTGGGCGCGCTCGCGTCCGACGCGCAGAACAACGACGCGGGCGGCACCACCGCCAGCCGCGTCAACGTCAACGTCACCGCCGGCACCGTCTACCGCATCAACGTCGACGGCTGGAACGGCGAGTACGGCAACTACCAGCTCAACTGGGCCGCGTCGGGCACGACGCCGACCATCAGCTACAGCATCTCGGGGCGCGTCCAGGACTGGGCCGGCAACGGCGTCGCGGGCGCCCGCGTCGCCATCGACGGCCCGAACCTCGTCAACACGTTCCCGCACCTGCCGGTGACGACCGACGTGGGCGGCAACTTCCAGTTCTCGCTGCTGACGCCGGGCGGCAACTACGTCGTCCGCCCCGACGACCCGCGCTACACGTTCAACCCCCCGACCACCACCTTCAACAACATCAGCGCGAACCACACGGGCCTGACGGTCGTGGCGACGGGCGCGCTGGTCTCGGTCGCGGGCCGCGTCGTCGAGGGCGCGGCGGGCCTCCCGAACGTCTTCGTCGGGCTCTACGACGGCGGCGGCGCGCTCATCCAGCAGACCTCGACGGGGGCGGACGGCCGCTGGTCGCTCCTCGCGGTCGGGGTGAACCAGAGCTACAGCACCCGGTTCGTCAGGTCGGGCTACACCTTCACCCCGCGGGGGCTCGCTTTCACCGTCGGGCTGTCCCCCGTAAACACGGGCGACGTGTTCGCCGTGAAGGGCAACCAGATAGACGAGTCGCAGTTCTTCGTCCGCCAGCACTACCTGGACTTCCTCGGGCGCGAGCCCGACGCCGCGGGACTCGCCTTCTGGACTCACGAGATCGAGCAGTGCGCCCTCGACCTACAGTGCCGCGAGGTCAGGCGCGTCAACGCCTCGGCGGCCTTCTTCCTGTCGATAGAGTTCCAGAACACGGGCTACCTCGTCGAGCGGATGTACAAGGCGGCCTACGGCGACCGGACGGAAAGCTCGACCGGGCTGGTCGTGCCCGTCGTCACGCGGCAGGAGTTCATGCAGGACACGCCGCTCATCAGCCAGAACGTCATCGTCAACGTGGGCAACTGGCAGGCGCAGCTCGAAGCGAACAAGGCGGCATACGCCCTTGCCTTCGTCCAGCGCGCGCGGTTCGCCGCGGCCTTCCCGGCCACCCTGACGCCGGCGCAGTTCGTCGCCAGTCTCAACCAGAACACCGGCGGCGTGCTCTCGCAGGCGCATGTCGACGCGCTGGCGGCCGAGCTGGCGCTCAACGACACCGACGCCGGCCGCGCCTCCGCGCTCCGCAAGGTGGCCGAGAGCGCCGAGCTGGACGCGCGCGAGAAGAACCGCGCGTACGTCCTGATGCAGTATTTCGGCTACCTGAGAAGGAATCCGAGCGACGCGCCCGAGGCCGACCTGAACTACGCGGGCTGGAACTTCTGGCTCGGCAAACTCGACGAGTTCGGCGGCGACGCCGTCCGCGCCGAGATGGTCAAGGCGTTCATCGAATCCGCCGAGTACCGGAACAGGTTCGGACAATGACCGCGAAACCCTGAGCGATGAACGGCGTCCGCCGTTACGAGTTCATCGTCCGGTGGTTGCGCGTGTGCGAGGCTTACGCGTAAAATGCGGTTTCTTTACTCCAGCGGCGCGCCCGACCTTGAGGGGCGGTCCCGCCGGGGCCGCACCGCAGGTGCCCGCTAGGGCCTGCGCCCGAAAGTCTCCCTTGGGCTTATTCAGTCAGCGATCTCATATGCTCCCGTCCGGAGGATTTTTCGTGAAGCACGTATTCCGTCTGTCGCGCGCCCGCGCGCTTGTCATCGCGCTCGCCGCCGTCTTCGGCGCCGCCGCGGCCCCCGCGCGAGCGCAGACGCCCTCGGCGACGCCCGACACCGCCATCTTCCAGATCACGACGACGACCATCCCCGGCACCCCGACGCCCACCCCGACGGCGACGCCGGCCACGACGCCGACCCCCGGGGCCACGCCCCTGCCGCTCCCGCGCGACTCCTTCGCCGGCGACATCAGCGGCAGCGGCCGCTTCGTCGTCATCGAGTCGAACGGCGACATCGCCACCGACCGCTCGGACGCGCGCAACAACGCCGACGGCAACCACGAGATTTTCCTCTTCGACTACGCGCAGCGCCGCATCTTCCAGATCACCAACACGACGAGCGTGCTCAAGGACGCGACCAGGACCGCGGTCGACCCGACGAACATCGACGTGGCCGTCGTCAACATCAATCCCTCGCTCAGCCGCGACGGCAAGTGGATCGTCTTCGCCTCGAACGCCTACAGCGACGCCGACGGCTCGGTCTCGCCGAAGAACTTCATCGGCGCTAACCACGTCCTGGCGCTCAAGGGCAACGGCACGACCGTCAAGCCCGACGGCAACACGGAGATTTTCATCTACCGCATCCCGGACGTGGCGGACATCAACCTCTCGCAGGGCACCGAGGTCGCCAACATCGACCTGGCGGCGAACACGCCGCAGCGCGTCACCTTCACCGACACGACGGCCGCGCCGCGCGCGGCCACGACATTCTTGCCGGCCGCCTTCGCGCTCGACAACTACGCGCCCTCGGTCAACGACGACGGCTCGCTCGTCGCCTTCATCTCGAAGGCGCGCACGGGCGCTGGCATCGTCGGCATCGCCGGCGCGAACAACCCCGACGGCAACAAGGAGCTTTTCCTCTACCGCAACAGCGGCGTCGGGGCGGGCACCTTCCTCCAGCTCACGACCACGGCCGACGTGCCCATCGCGGGCAGCCTGCTGCCGCGCCTGACCTTCAACGAGAGCCCGTCCATCTCTTCGTGCCCGCCGGACGCCCCGACCGGCTGCCGCATCGCCTTCCTCTCGAACGCCGACAACATCACCACCGTCGGGGCGGCCGAATCGGACGCCAACGAGGGCAACGGCGAAATCTTCGTCGTCGATTACGACCCGGTCGCCGGCACGAAGGGCGCGTTGCGGCAGATCACGCGCACGCCGCCCGATACGACCCTCGGGCGCGAGGGCGTGAGCGTCAACATCCTCAGCGAGGGCCGCCGCATCAGCCGCGACGGCACGCGCGTCGCATTCGAGTCGACCGCCGGCGCCTTCAACCCCGACGGCACCATCAACGGCTCCATCGTGGCGACGACCGGCGTCTTCATCGCCAACGTGACGGGGGCGGCCCCCGCCCCGACGCAGGTCTCCGCGCGCGCTCCCTCCGGCCAGTTCGACGTGGAGCTGCACTTCCCGACGTTCACCGGCGACTCGACGCGCCTCCTCTGGGCGTCGAACCTGAACCTGAGGGCCGACGGCACGGTCGAGACGGCCGCGGGGCAGGGGCTCAACCAGTTGAACCGCGTGCAGATCTTCTCCGCGCCGCTGGACGCCCTGACGAGCGTCTCGCGCGTGACGAACCTGCTGACCGGCTCTTTCAGCGCCGTCCAGCCGTTCCCGGCCGACACCTTCCGCCGGATGGCGCTGACGCTGCGCAACGAGCAGGGCGGCGGCAACCCCGACGGGCTGGCCGAGGCGCACTACCAGCTCATCCCCGTCGTCAACCCCAACTCGGAGACGCCCGCGCCCTCGCCGACGCCGGCCGCCACGGCCGCGCCGGTCTCGTTCTTCACCGGCGCGAGCGACCGCGCGGTCGTCCCGACGCCGACGCCCCCGCAGGTCTCGGGGCTCGCGCCCGGGATGCTCGGCATCATGCGCTCGACGCTCGCGCTCGCGCCGGCGACGGTCGAGGTCGACCGCAACAACGCGCACGAGACACAGCGCCGCCCGCCGCTCCCCGTCGAGCTGTCCGGCGTCACCGTCACCGTCTCGGGCTCGGCGGCCGGGCTCTTCTTCGTCGGCCCCAACCAGATCAACTTCGTCGTGCCGCCGGGGCTCGCCGCCGCGGCGACGGCCGCGCCGGTCGCCGTCTTCAACAACGGCACCCTCATCCGCACGTCCGTGCTGCTCACCACGGTGCAGCCCGACATCTTCACCTCGACGAACGGGCCGGGCGGGCGCGCCGCCGCGCTCAACGTGACCAACCCGTGCGTCAACGCGCCGGGCGAGCCGTTCCCCATAGAGACGACGAGGCCGGCCGGCTCGGGCACGACGGGTAACTGCACGTCCCCGCAGCCCGAGACGGTTGCGACGCAGGTGATGTTCCTCGTGACGGGCGTCCGGGGCGTAGTCTCGCCGTCCAGCGTCACCGTCCGCATCGGGACGACGGACATCACGGGCACGGCCGACCCGCTCACGTCGCCGGTCAAGATCGGCCGGTCGAACACGCCGGGCTTCGACCAGATCACGGTCACGCTGCCGGCCTCGCTCGCGGGCGCGGGCGACGTGCCCGTCATCATCACCATCGGCACGGCGACCAGCCGCCCGGCTGACACCGCGCCGCGCATCACGATTCAGTGAGGGCGGACGGTAGACAGTAGACAGCAGTCGGTAGAAAATCACGGCGGGCGTTGCGGGTTGAAACCCCGACGCCCGCCGTGCTCGTTTTCCTGCTGACTACCGTCTACCGTCTACCGCCTACTTCTTTATGCTCATCGGTCTCGACGCCATCCCGCTCACCATCCCGCGCGCGGGCGTCGGCCACTACACTTTCGAGCTGGCGAGGGCGCTGGCGCTGGCCGCGCCCGGGGACGAGTTCGAGCTGGCGTACCCTTCGTCTCACCCGCCCGTCAACCTCGGGGAGCGCGAGAGCCTGCCCCCGAATCTGAGCGAGGCGCGGGTGCGCGTGGGCGCGCTCGGAAAGCGCTGGTGGTCTGCGGGGCTGCCGCGCTACGCGGGGCGGCGGGGGCTGCGCCTCTTTCACGGGACGAACTACGACGTTCCTTTGTGGGGCGGCGCGGCGCGCGTCGTCACCGTCCACGACCTCTCGCAGTTCGTCCACCCCGAGACGCACGAGCGGCGCGGCGTCCGGCGCGCGCGCAGGCGTCTGCCGCTGATGGCGCGCGCGGCCGAGGCGGTCGTCACGCCCACGGAGGCCGTGCGCCGCGAGGTCTGCGAGCACCTGGGCGTCCCGCCCTCGAAGGTCTTCGCCGTCCACGAGGCGGCGCGCGACTGCTTCAAGCCTATGGGGCGCGCGGAGGCCGAAGAGGCTTTGCGCGGGCTCGGGGTGGGCGGCGAGTTCCTGCTCGCGGTCGGCACCATCGAGCCGCGCAAAAACCTCTCGACGCTCGTCCGCGCGTTCGAGGAGGTTCTGCGCGAGCGCCCCGACGCGCCGCTCCGGCTGGTCGTCGCCGGCGGGCGCGGCTGGCTGACGGGGCCGCTCTTCGAGGAGCTTGAAAAGTCGCCCGCCCGGGGCCGCGTCACGCTCACCGGCTACGTCTCCGACGCGCAACTGCGCGCGCTCTACTCGGCGTGCCGCGCCTTCGTCTACCCGTCCCTCTACGAGGGCTTCGGGCTGCCGCCGCTCGAAGCGATGAGCTGCGGCGCGCCCGTCGTCGCCGGGCGCACGCCGGCGGTCGAAGAGGTCACGGCCGGCGCCGCGCGCCTCTTCGATTCGCGCGACGCGGCCGCGCTCGCGCGCACGCTCCTCGAACTCCTCGACCACGAGGCGGCCCGCCGCTTCCTCTCGGAAGCCGGCCTCTCGCGCGCCGCGAACTTCTCATGGCACCGCACCGCCCGCGCCACCCTCGACGTGTACGCGGAAGCGTTGAAGCGAAGTAGACGGTAGAAAGCCGAAGGCGGCGCGCCTCATTGATGGCTGAGGCGCGCCGCCTTCGGCTTTCTACCGTCTACTGACTATTGACTACTGTCTACTGTCTACTCAATCCTCACCGGCACGCGCAGCGTCTTCGAGCCTTTGAGGGCGAACCAGGAGACGCCCTCTTGCAGCATGTCTATCTCAAGAATGTAGTCGCCGGGGCGGGGCGGGGCGTTGATGTCGAAGGTGACTTCGGCCTCGTCGCCGGGTCGCAGGTCGCGCGGGAGCGCGCCGCGCCCGTCGTCGTTCGTGAGGACTCGCCCCTCGGCGTCGAGCCAGTGGTTGGCGGCGTTCAACTGGAACGGCGAGAGTCCGCGCTCGCGCGCGAGCCAGACCGTGTGTCCTGCGTTCCTCACCGCGACGCGAATCTTCACGCGCGCCTTCGCAGCGACGCGCTCGGGGACTTCGACGGCGCGCAGCTCGGCGCGGAAGTCGCCTTCGGGCAGCGGCGCGGGCGCGCGCGGCGGCCCTTCGGTCGCGCAGACCGTGTAGGGCTCGCTCTCTGCCAGCACGCGGCAGCGCGGGCGCACGTCCTCCGTGGTGATGACGACCGCCCCGGCCGGCGCGGGCTCCTCGGCGCGGAGCCTGACGAACGTCGAGGGCGGAAGTCCGGCCGCCGCGCCGTGCCAGAGCGCCTGCACGTAGCCGGGCACGGAGGTCGAGTCCGCGAGGTGAATCTCGCGCGGCGACGCCGCCAGCGCAGCCGGCAGGAGCTTCGTCGGGTAGTCTGCGTCGTACATGTGCTGACGCCAGGGCGAGGCGGCGTAGCGCTCGAACTGCCGACGGAAGTACACGCCCTGCGCGAGCGCGAGCGCGACGAGCGCGACGAGCGCCGCGCGCCTCGCACGTCCCCCTTCCAAAAGCCACGCGAAGGCGGGCGCGACGAGCGCGAGGAGGAAGACGGGCAGCGCCGCGAGACGCAGCATGTGGAAGTAGTCGTTCGTCAGCGACGCGGGCACGACCGAGGCGGCGACGCCGTAGAAAACGAAGCGCCACCACGCGTCCCGCCCCGCCGCGCGCAGCGCGAGCCACGCCCCGAGGAGCGCGAGCGCGAAGGCCGCGAAGGACACGAGCCCCGCGCCGGGGACGCTCGCTATCTGGTAAGTATTCACGTCGCCCGTGACGAGCATCCGCCAGGGGTTGAGGTTGGCGGCGAAGTGGCTAACGAACTCCCACGCGTCCTCCGCGTAGCCGCTCTCGGGCGTGACGTAGGTCAGGTAGCTGAATCGTTTGGTCAGCGCCTCCGGGTGCCGCAGGTGGTAGACGAGCACTGGGACGAGCGAGAGCCCGTACAGCGCCCACGTCGTCAACACCGAACGCAGCCGCGCGCGCGTCGTGGCGAACAGCAGCAGCCCGAGCGCGAGCAGCGGCCCGGTCAGTCTCCCCGTCGAGTAAGTGTACGTGACGAGTGCGAGCGAGAGGGCGACGAGCGCCGCGTCGGCGAAACCCCACGCGTCCTTTCTCGTCGCGCGGCGCGCGGCCAGCAGCAGCAGCGCGACCGCGAGCGGGTAGGCCGCGACCTCGACGACCACGCGGCTCAGCTCGAACAGCCACGGCGTCAGCAGCGCCGTCAGGGCCGTGAGCAGACCGGCCGCGCGCCGCCCCGTCACGCGGGCGCCGAGCAGCCCGAGCGCCAGCGCCGCCAGCACGCCCAGCGTCGCGCTCAGGTAACGCGCGGCGGGAACGGACGGCCCCGTCGCGCGGAAGACGGCCGCCAGCAGATAGACGTGAGTCGGGTTCTTATAATCCCCGAACGCGCGGAAGTAGAGCGGCCAAGCCTCGCCGTGCTCGTCCCTCCCCGACTGTGAAACCGTGTGGGCGTTGTAGGCGACCGAAGACTCGTCGATGAAGAAGCCCGGCGGGTTCTCGCCCGCGCCCCGCGCGTAGAAGGCGAGGCCCGCGGCGGCGAGCAGCGCCCAGAGCGCGGCGTGCGCGCGGCGGGGCGCATGAGAGTTTGAGATTTGAAATTTCAACTTTGAAATTTCAGCGGCCGTCCTCGCGGAAGAGGTAGATGGAGCCGCCGAAGACTTTCTCGGGCGTGCGGCGGCGGTACGCGTCGAAGGCGTTGACGCGCTCCTCCTCGGTGACGGGACGCCCCTCGCGCCCGCGGTTCTCGACGGTCGAGCCGTTGAGGAAGCTCGCGCCGACGGCCGTGTAGCGGGTCGCGCCCGGCGGCGTGTCGAGCGCGTCGAGGTAGTCCACGCCGTAGTGGTGGAGCGGCAGGAAGCCGGCGAGGAACATCGCGCGCACCCTAGTCTCGCCCTTCGAGCGCAGGTACTCGGCGAGCGCGCGCGTGTCGTCGCCCCACTCGACGTTAGAGTCGGACAGGTACCACCAGTGCGGCTTCGAGCGGGCGAGCTGGTTCATGTACGTCATGTGGTCGGGGTAGGCGCGCGCCGCCTCGACGCACACCCACGCGAGCAGCGCGGCCGCGACGAACGCGCCCGCACGGCGTTTGCGAGTTGAAGTCCACAAACGTTCGAGCAGCGCGCCGCCCAGGACGAAGAGGAACATGTAGCCCGGCAAAAAGTAGCGTATGCCGAGGTTGAGCGCGCCCGCCATCGAGACGGCCGCGTAGAGGGCGAAGGCCGCGAGCGGGAGCAGGAAGCGCCGTTCGCGCCTCCTTAAAAGTCTGTGCGCGCCCCAGCCGAGCGCGGCGAGCGAGAGCAGGAGGAAGGGCAGCGTCGCCTTCAG
The DNA here is from genome assembly GCA_036399155.1 of Pyrinomonadaceae bacterium. GTDB lineage: Bacteria > Acidobacteriota > Blastocatellia > Pyrinomonadales > Pyrinomonadaceae > QHXN01. The sequence continues at coordinate 938 of DASWNR010000150.1, read as the reverse complement.
CGAGAAGGCGACGGGGAAGTAGTACCACCAGCCCCTCGGGCTGTACATGCCGAGCAGGCCGGCGTTGTGCCCCTCGCGGTTGTGCCATAGCTGCCAGAAGACGCCGAGCACGAAGTCGGTCGGCAGCACGTAAGACGCGGCCCCGACGGCGACGAGCGACGCCTCCGGGTTGTCGGGCGCCTTCTCATGTACCCACCTCACGCCCTCTTCGCCGAGCGGCCGGTGGTCGAAGAAGTAGGCGGCGTTGATGACGACGAGCGCGGCGAGCGCCGTCGCGCACGCGTGCGCCGCCACGACCCGGCGCGACCCCTTCACGCGCGGCGCGCGCCACCAGCGCGCTAGAAAGACGACGCCGACGAGGGGGCCGACCATCAGCATCGAGAACTTCGTCAGGCAGGCCAGCCCGCCCGCCGCGCCGAGCAGCAGCGCGCGCCAGTGCGTCGGCGCGCCGAGATATTTGTGCAGCGCGTAGAAGACGAGCAGGTAGCCGAACGAGGCCGCCACGTCGGTCTGCACGACGCGCCCGTGCGCCAGCAGCGTCGGCTCGAAGCTGTAGAGCGCGACGGCGAGCACGGCCGCCACGTCGCCGAACAGCTCGCGCGCGAAGGCGAAGAGGAGCACGCCCGTCAGCACCGAGAGCGCGATCATAGGCACGCGCGCCCAGAAGGAGATGGACTCGAAGAGCGCGGGGTTGTCCTCCCAGAAGCGCTCGCAGTACGTCCACTTGCCGGCGGGCGAGTCGGGCGCGTGGCCGAATTTGGCGGGGTCGTTCTCGTCGGGCTGGAGGAAGAGCAGGGGGAAGCCGGCGAGGATTTTGACGAGCGGCGGGTGCTCGTGGACGAGTTGGCAGTTGGCGGCGGCGAGGTGGTAGTATGCCGCCGGTATCATCACGACCTCGTCCACGGTGATGCTCTTTTGCCAGACCACCGAGAGCATCT
>DASWNR010000149.1:0-8719 GCA_036399155.1 Pyrinomonadaceae bacterium | reverse complement strand
GAGAAGGAGCGGCCGCTTCGACTCGTCACCGGCCACTTGTCACCCGCCGCTTCTTTTCGCCGTCTTCAGTTGACACGGCGTTTGAAGAAGACGGCGGTGGGCGCGCCGGTGGTCGGGCCGGGGCGTACGACGGGGGCGACTTCGAGCGGGCCTTCGCCGACCATCTCCCAACCCTCTTCGCCGAGCCGCGCGACGGCCTTCGCAAAAGAACTGCCGCCGAGGCTCGCCTCGACAGTCTCGTTCCTCACGCCCTCGCCCCTGAAGTATGCGATCCAGTAAATCTGGCGGCGCAGGTCGCCCGCCTGCGCCTTCACCACCGCGCAATACTCCCACTCCGTGGCCCTCGGCGCGCGCGCCTCGGCCGGGCGCGGCGTCAGCAGCCCGCCGCACAGGGCGTGCCCTGCGAACCCCGCCGCCAGCGACAGCGCGACCGTCAAAAGGTAGTGTCTTCTCTTCACCCGAACACCTCCGCTGATGCCGCCCCGCGCGCCACGGAAAATCACACGCGGCGCGCGTCCCGACGCGACATTAAATCAAGTGCCGAAATGCGGGACAGACTCTAACCCGAGGTGTCGGAAAGTCAAGAGGGTTATCGGCGCGGAGACGAGAAGGGCGGCGGGTCGTGTGGCGTGTGAAGACGCGTGCGGCGTGCGGGGGTTGCGCGAGGGCGGGGCGTCGGCAGGAGCGGCTCAAAGACGCGTCGTGTTCCCCCTGTCGCGCGCGAGGAGCTTGGACATCAGGTTACGCAGGCGGTCGAAGTCGATGGGCTTGGTCAGGTAGCCGTTGAAGCCCGCGTCGAAGGCGGCCTGGCGAAAGCCGTCGGTGTCAAAGGCCGTGAGCGCGACGACGGGCACGTCCTGAAACTCCGCCTCCTCGCGTATGCGGCGCGTGGCGGCGAGGCCGTCCTGCTGCGGCATGGCGATGTCCATCAGGATGAGGTCGGGGCGCGCCAGCTTGGCCACGTTGAACGCGTCGGCCCCGTTGGTCGCCGTCACGACGCGGTAGCCCATGTCCTGTAGCGAGAGGCTGATCAGGATGATGTTGTCGCTCATGTCGTCCACGACCAGCACGGTCTGGCCGGTATCGTTTTCTTGAGGCGCTTCTTCACTCATGCCCGGCATTATCCCCCACCCGCTCGGAAAGACCCAAACCCCGCGCGTACAAAAGCTGAGGCCCGGCTGCGCTCTCCCCTTCGCAGCCGGGCCCCGACTTGATGGTTGCCGGCGCATCGGCACCGTAACCAGTCTCGTTGGCGAGACGCTATTAGACTAAACAAGCGGCGTGCCAACGGCGCGGCCTCGCCGGCCAGAAAGCGCGCGATAGTTTTCGGCCTTTTTTTTACAGTCGTTGAAAGCGAAGTTCCGACGGCGAACTCGGCGGTTAACGAAATGGTTGATGACGCTAAACCATATCGGCGGTCGGCAGACGCGGGAGGGAATTCAACACGGGCGGACGCCTGAAAATTCTTGCGGAGAGGTGTAGAAGATTCGCGCGCGGGCGTGTCAGAGGATGTACGTCCAGCTCTCCTCGCCGTTGAGCACGACGACGATGCGGACGCCGGCGGCCTTGAGCGCGCCGCGCAGACGCCCGTTGCCGAGAATCTGGTTGCCGGCCCCGCGCGTCAGCGTCGCCCCCGTCAGCGAGAGGGTCGCCGTCTGTGAGTCGCCGCTCAATGCGGCGTGAACCCTGTGACCCCTCGAAGCGAGGTCGCGCGTCACCTCTGCGACGGCCTGCGCGCGCGCGTGCCCGGGCGGCCTCGCGGGCGGTGCGGCGGGCGCGGCGCCCGAGGGCGCGGTCGTCACGGCCGGGCCGGAAGCGGCCGCCGCCTGCTGCTGCGCCGCCGTCGGCGTGGGGCCGGCCTGTGGGGCCTGCGGCGGCTGCCAGCCCGTCGAGACGTTGTCGGCGCGCGCCCCGACATGCGCCGACTGCCCCGGCTGGTTCGAGAGGTTGCCGACCAGCGCCGAGCGCGTCTGCGCGGACGTGTTCGCCTGCGCCTGCGCGCCGAGCCTCGCGTCGGCCGGCTGCTGTTCGGCGGCGGGGGCCGTCCCGACCAGCGCCTTCGGCCTCGCAGACTCCGACGCGACCTGCTCGGCCCGTTCGGGCTCGGCGGCCGGGCTCAGTTCGGCCCTGTAGAACTCGTAAGAGATGCCGCCCACCATCCAGAGGCAGAGGAAGGTCGCCAGCCCTGCCAGCGCCCAGACGGTCGAGACGTGTAGACGGCCGACCAGCGGAATCTCATAAAAGACGCGGATGGCGTGGCCGCGCACGTGCTGCCGGTAGCGCGCGCGCCTGCGGTCGGAGAAGTATATAAAGACGAGCGTCCCGAGTATCCCCAGCGGCCCGCACACAGCCCCGAGCAGCAGCCCCGGCAGAAAGCTACGCCCGCGCTCCCCGAGCATCCAGCCCGTGATGAGGCCGGGCACGACCGCCCAAAAGAAGATGATCAGCAGAGCCCAGACCAGCATCGTCAAACTCACAAACTCTAAATTGTTCAGGGAAAATCGCGTTTCTTAGGAAACCCGTGTCTCGACGGTAAACAACGATACAAACCACTTTTACCACAAAATTGGCTCGACGCCGGAAACGTTTTAGCCGCGAGTCGGCTCGCGTACCTCAGCCGCCCTCAAAAACCCCGGTTTCTCGGGAAAAATCGCCAAAACCCGGCGGCGGCTGGAAACTAAGCGTAAATTGTGCTATTTCTTCGGTTAACGGCTTCGGTATTCACGCGGGGCTAACAACCGGCATGGGGTCGAGCGCATCTGAGGGGCGTGTCCGCGTTTTGAACCTCCCTTTCGAGCCAACAGGGCGGCGGCCGCGTGAGTACAACTGGCAAACTGCGGCCTGCATCTAATGTCACCCGTATCAAGGGGTTAGTTGCGTACGGGGGTTAGGCGGCCGGCGGCGCGCGAGAGAAACATAAATGTCCGAAGCCACGTATGAGACGCTTTCCGCGGCTAAAGCGTCAAGACGGGGGGCGACGATTTGAGCGAGAAGATGAAGAAGCAGGGGCTTGATCTGTTGGAAACGGGCGGCGAAAAGTTTTACGAAGGCTACGGCGAAGTCGTCTCGGGCGACCCGGTCTCGGACCGTGACATCGACGACGTTCTGCAAAAGCTCGAAGCGGCGACCATCGGGGCGGTCGAGTCGGACGAGGAGTTGATCTCCGAGGTCGCCTCGCTCGCGACCGACGTGGAAGAGGAGGGGACGCTCGACGAAGTCGACGACCTCGACCTCTCGGCCGGCGAGGACGAGAAGTCCGCAGACCCCGTCCGCGTCTACCTGCGCCAGATGGGCACCGTCCCGCTTTTGACGCGCGAGCAGGAGGTCTCCATCTCGCAGCGCATCGAGCGCGGGCAGATTAAGACGCACAAGGCCATCTCGCGCTCGCCCATCGCGGTCAGGGAACTCATCCGCATCGGCGACGAGTTGCAGTCGGGCAAGCTCAGCATCCGCGACATCGTCAACTTCTCCGACCAGGCCGACGTGTCCGAGGCCGAGGACAAGGCCGACGAGTACTTGCAGTGGACGCTCGAAGGCGTCGAGAACATCCGCAAGCACTTCAAAGAGGGCCTGAAGGAGTGGGAGAAGCTCGCCGCCGAGCAGAAGCTGACGCGCGGCAAGCCGACCAAGAAGCTCCTGCGCCTCAAGCGCAAGGTCGCGCGCACGCGCCTGGAAATCTCGCAGGAGATTAAGAACCTCAACATGAAGGAGTCGGCGCGGCTGCGCCTGATCGACGCCATCTCGTCGGCGCACAAGGAAGTGCGCCAGGCCGAGCGCGAGATCAAGAAGCTCTCCGACAAGCTTGAGAACAAGCGCATCAAGCCCGACGCCGAGAAGGAGTACAAGCGCCAGCTCTCGGCGGCCAAGCGCCGTCTGAAGAAGGTGGAGGAAGACCACAGCATCTCCTTCGTCGAGATCAAGCGCACGTACCAGTCCATCGTCGCCGGCGAGGCCGAGACGCAGGAGGCCAAGCGCGAGCTGACCGAGGCGAACCTCCGCCTCGTCGTCTCCATCGCGAAGAAGTACACCAACCGCGGGTTGCAGTTCCTCGACCTGATTCAGGAAGGCAACATCGGGCTGATGAAGGCGGTGGACAAGTTCGAGTGGCGGCGCGGCTACAAGTTCTCGACCTACGCGACGTGGTGGATTAGGCAGGCCGTGACGCGCGCCATCGCAGACCAGGCGCGCACCATCCGCATCCCCGTCCACATGATCGAGACCATCAACAAGCTCATCCGCACCAGCCGCGCGCTCGTGCAGGAGTTGGGGCGCGAGCCGACGACCGAGGAGATCGCGGCGAAGGTGGACATGCCGGTGCCGAAGGTGCGCAGCGTCTTCAAGCTGGCGCAGCAGCCGATCTCTTTGGAGACGCCCATCGGCGAGGAAGAGGATTCGCACCTCGGCGACTTCATCGAGGACAAGTCGCGCGTGAGCCCGGCCGACTCGGTCGTCACGACCAACCTGCGGCAGGTGACGGACGCCGTGCTGGCGACCCTGAGCCCGCGCGAGGAGGTCGTCATCAAGCTCCGCTACGGGCTGGGGCCGGCGGGCGAGGAGCACACGCTCGAAGAGGTCGGCAAGAACTTCGACGTGACGCGCGAGCGCATCCGACAGATCGAGGCGAAGGCGCTGCGCAAGCTCCGCCACCCGTCGCGCGCGCGCCTGCTCAAGGCGTTCACCGACAGCCTCCAGTAGGCGGACGAGAACTTAACCGAACCCGAGAGGCTTGCCCGGTCTCCCTCCTCCAAGCCGGAGGGGAAGCGGGCAAGCCTCTTAACCTTTTTCGCGCGAACTTGACGGGGGCGGGATAAACGTACATCCTTCCCCGGTCGTCCCAATCAAATTCAGGTCAACTCGGCAGAATGGAAGACAGGATCGGCTCCATGTCAGCGTTCGAGCGCGTCAAGCTGGCGCGGCATCTCGAACGCCCCTACACGCTCGACTACGTCGAGCGGATGTTCGAGGACTTCGTCGAGGTCAAGGGCGACCGTCGGTACGCCGAAGACCCGGCCATCGTCTGCGGCTTCGCGCGCTACCACGGCGCGCCGGTCGCCGTCGTCGGCCAGCAGAAGGGGCGCGACGCCAAGCAGCGCCGCCACCGCAACTTCGGCATGACCAAGCCCGAGGGCTACCGCAAGGCGCTCCGGCTGATGCAACTCGCCGAGAAGTTCGGCCGCCCCGTCGTCACCTTCATCGACACGCAGGGCGCCTACCCCGGCATCGACGCCGAGGAGCGCGGGCAGGCGGAGGCCATCGCGCGCAACCTCTTCGAGATGTCGCGGCTGAAAGTCCCCGTCGTCGCCGTCGTCATCGGCGAGGGCGGCTCGGGCGGCGCGCTCGCCATCGGCGTCGCCGACCGGGTGCTGATGCTTGAGAACGCCGTCTACTCGGTCATCACTCCCGAGGGCTGCGCCGCCATCCTCTTCAAGGACTCGGCCGAGGCGCCGCGCGCCGCCGAGTACCTGCGGCTGACCGCGCCCGAGCTGAGCGCCGCCGGCATCGTCGACGTGGTCGTTCCCGAGCCCGAGGGCGGCGCGCAGCTCGACCACGACGGGGCGGCCCGACTGCTCGACGCGGCGCTCGGCGAGGCGCTCCAAAGGGTGGCCCCGCTCGCGCCCGACGAGCGGCTGGCGCTGCGCTACCGGAAGCTGCGCGCGCTCGGGCGATGGGACACGCTGGCGCAGTGAGGCCACACTTCCTCCGGCACCGTTGTTTCCCATTTGCGAAAAATTGATGGATAATCGAAGAAATTTTAAAAAGGAATGATTAAGAAGTGACTGTAGCAGAGGTAGACAGACCGCAGGAGCCCGACTTCGAGCTGGCGAAAAAATCGGCAGGGGGCGACGGGACGGCGTTCGAGGAGTTGTACCGCCGGCACTACCGGCGCGTCTACGCGCTCACCCTGCGCATGATGGGCAACCCCACCGAGGCCGAGGACATGACGCAGGACGTCTTCGTCCAGCTCTTTAACAAGATCGGGATGTTCCGCGGCGAGTCGGCCTTCACCACCTGGCTCCACCGCATGACGGTCAACCAGGTCTTGATGCACTTCCGCAAGAAGAGCACGCGCTCAGAGCTTCTGACCGACGAGGGCGAGACGCCCGTCCAGATCGTCAAGGGCACGGAGAACCCCGGGACGATGCCCGTCATCGACCGCATCTCGCTGGAGAAGGCGCTCCAGCAGCTCCCGCCCGGCTACCGCACGGTCTTCGTCCTCCACGACGTTGAGGGGTACGAGCACTACGAGATTTCCGGAATGCTCGGCATCGCCGAGGGCACCTCAAAATCGCAATTACATAAGGCGAGGCTCAAGCTGAGGCAATTAATTCGGGAGCAAGCCGCATCAAAGTAATCTCCCGCCCCAAATCGGGAGGCCGGAAAGTACTCCACCCCAAAGGAACGGCCAATGGATTGCGACAGAAGCATCGAACTGCTCAGTGAATACAGCGCCGGCTCGCTCGGCGATGACGACAGCATCTTCGTCAGAACCCACCTCAGCGCCTGCGTCGATTGCGACGGCGTCTTCCGCGATTTGAAGCTCATCGTCCAGACCGCGCTCGCGATGCGCTCCGAGAACGGCATCGCCTACCCGGACGAGGAATCCCTCTGGCAGCGCCTGAGCGCCAGCCGCGTCGTCCACTAAAGCCTCCGTCTCAGACACGCCGCGCGGGCGCCCGGGGTCTCAACCCCCGGCGCCCTCCGCGAGCATTCCACGCGCCTCCCGAAGCGTCTTCTTCTCGCCCTTGAAGGCGAGCATTCCTTCGGCATCTTCCAACGCGACCCAGCGCGCCTCGTTCACCTCGTCGTCGTGCCCGGACACGTCGCCCGACAGGTAGCGCATCAGGTAGAAGTGTACGAACTTGTGGAAGCGTACGCGCCGCGCGCCGCCCTTCGAGAAGTACCAGTACTCGACCCGCTCAAGCTCCGCGACGACCTCGCACCGAAGCCCCGTCTCCTCCGCGACCTCGCGCAGCGCCGCCTCCGCGGGCGACTCGCCGCGCCCGACCAGACCTTTGGGAAGTTGCCAGCGCGCCGGCTCGCCTACCGAGATGAGCGCCACCTCGAAGCTTTCGCCCCGGCGCCTGTAGGCGACCCCGCCCGCCGAAACCTGCTCCTTCGTCTCGAAAGTGCTCATGGCGCTTACGAGCCTAAGCCAAAAACACGAAGGCGCAAAGCGCCGGGTGTCGGGCACCGGCCGCCTTGCGCCTCCGTGGCTTGAGGGGTGAGGGTTTGAGGTCGAACGATTCAGGCCGCCTTGCGGCGCGGCGCGCGAGCCGCGGGCCTGAGGCCCAGACGCTCGCGCAACCCCTCGCAGGCGTCGAGTTCGGCCGCGGGGATGCAGTGGGCGCAGACCCACTTGCCGTCCGAGTTGCGCAGGTGGAGCGTCTCGGACGCGCCGCGGCAGGCTTCGCACTTGAAAGTCTTGCTGCTCATCGTCTCTTAACCTCCGGAATTTTCAGGCGACGCGTGACATCTGCCGGCGCGGGTCGTACTCATACTTGAGGTACTGCCGCGCGATGAACTTGAGCACGGCGGCGACGTGCTTGCACTCGTAACCGGGCTCTGCGTTGCCGCGGAAGATGAAGTCGGCGCAGGTGCAGGCGAGCGCGCACGTCTCGGGGTCGCGGAAGAGGTGGTAGCCGCGCTCCACCCCCGACTCCGACTGCGCGATCCAGCCGTAGGGCTCGGCCTCGAAGACCTTGACGCGGCCGGCGCGCGCCGACCGCTGCTCGGCCGGCGTGAACTGCTCGACCTTCGCGCCCCGCTTTTTCTCCGTCGTTTTCATGCCGAGCATTGTAACACAAAATCCGCGTGAGTGAAACGCTGTTTCGTGTGTGAAACAGAAATAATTTCACGCACCGCGGCCGCGCGATTGCCGTGTGCCCCGCTTGACCATTGTCGGAGCGGTTCTCTAGGATGAGTCCGTATGAGCAAAGAGCCGAGCGGAGCGGGTGTCGTCGAGCCCGTGTCGGAGGCCGAGGACGGGCGGGTGCGCGCGGGGGCCGGCGCGGCGGCGGCGCGCGACGGCCGCGTCGGCGCGGGCGCGAAGCCGGAGCTGCGCGTGAGGCAGCCGGCGCCGCACAGCGTCGTGCGCGAGTACTTCGAGTCGCTGGTCGTCACGGCCGTGATGGCGCTCTTCGGCATGACCTTCGTCGTGCAGGCCGTGAAGGTGCCGACCGGCTCGATGCAGAACACGATTCACATCGGCGACCACCTGCTGGTCAACAAGTTCATCTTCGCGCCGGGGCCCGTCCTCCCGTTCCTCCCGCAGCGCGAGATACGGCGCGGCGACATCATCGTCTTCAAGTACCCGGGGAAGTTCCAGGGCGACCCGAGGTTCCGCGACAACCCGGAGGTCAACGACACGGCCCCCGACAACACGCCCTACAAGACAAACTACGTCAAGCGCGTCATCGGGCTGCCCGGCGACGTGCTCGAACTGCGCGGAACCGACGTGTACATCAACGGCCAGCCGCTCCCGGAGCACAAGGTCGCGGCCGTCAACCCGCCGGGCGAGGACGACCCCTCGACGAGCGGCGACGAGCGCGGCGCGCCGCTCAAGGACGAGTTGGAGACGCCGCTCGTGGGCGAGCACGCGCCCCGGCCGGGGCCTGAGAGCGAGTACAACGTCTTCTGGCGTCCGGACAAGATGAAGGGGACGCGGCGCGGGCCGGTCGAGGGCGAGAGGTTCATCATCCCCGACGGGCACTATTTCGCG
>DASWNR010000148.1:0-19721 GCA_036399155.1 Pyrinomonadaceae bacterium | reverse complement strand
GCGGGCGTAGGCGACCAGCTCGTCCTCGGTCATGGCGCGGGCGTTGCCGTCGATGAGGATGACCTCGTGGCCGGGCGGGGTCAGCGCCTGGAGGAGGAACATCCAGAGGTGCGGCATGAAGTTGCGCGTCACGCCGTTGTCGGGGTTGTATAGTAGTATCTTCAAAGCGTCTTATTCCTGCCTTCTGACTATTCCCGAACTGTTTTAACTGTAGTGTGACTGTCGGGGAAAGAACGAAAAACAGCGGCGGGGCCGGGGCAGCCCCTTCCCTACTCTAGCTGTGTGCCGAGAGCGGGCGCAGTATAACAGAACTGTGCTGCGGCGCGCACGTCCGGCTTCAGGAGGGGCTCTTCTCGCCGGGCAGCCTGGCCTCGGGCTCGCCCCTGCGCGCGGCCGCGTGCTCGATGACGGCGTTGGCCTTGCCGCCGACGAGGATGGCCGCGCCCGTCATGTAAAACCACAGCAGCAGGATGATGACCGCCCCGAGCGACCCGTAGGTGACGCTGTAGCTGTCGAAGTAGCTCAGGTAGAGGCGGAAGCCGAACGAGACGGCGAGCCACAGCGCGACGCCGATGAGCGACCCCGGCGTAATCCAGTACCACTTCTGATGTCTCAGGTCGGGCGCGTGGTAGTAGATGAGCGCGAAGCCGAAGAGCACGAAGGCCAGCACGATGGGCCACTGGATGACGTTCCAGACGGCCACGAACGCCGCGCCGAGGTCGTAACGCCCGGCCAGCCCCTCGCCTATCTCGCCGCCGTAGAGCACGAGCGCCAGCGCCGAGATGATGAGCGCCGCCAGCGCCGCCGTCAGCCCGAGCGAGATGAGCCGCACGCGCCAGAAGGGGCGCGACTCCCTCACGCCGTAGGCCGAGTTGAGCGTGTCGCCGACGGCCCCCATCCCGAACGAGGCGAACCAGAGCGCCGCCACCAGCCCGAAGGAGAGTTTGCCGCCCCCCGCGCCTTCGGTAATCTCCTCGACCGTGGCGCGGACGAGCTGCGAGGCCGAGCGCGGGGCGATGCTCGCGAGGTAGTTGAGCAGGTTCCGCCGAAGCTCCGTCCCGCCTTCCGCGAAGTAGCCGAGCATCGCCGTCAGAAAAATCAGGAGGGGGAAGAGCGCGAGCAGGAAATAGTAAGAGAGCGCGGCGGCGCGCGTGAGCAGGTCGCCTTCGTACATGTCCGCCCAGACCCGGCGCGCCAGCTCCCGCCGTGTGAGCCCGCCGAGCTTCCAGACCGACGAAATAGCCCTCTGGTCGTCGCTGTCCATCATTCCGAAGCCCGAAGCGCCGCGCCGCCGCGCGCCGGAGCCGACCGCCGGTTTTACGAAAGGAATCCAAAAGCGAACAGGCGCGTCAGCCTTGGGGGCCTCGCGCCTGTTCTATGTGGCTCACTGTCCTCACCCCAGCAAACCACTGGGCGGAAGGTTTCACCGACCGCCCGGTTGAGGACACAATACACGAAAGGTCAGTCCAATGTCCAGCGCACCCTAATTTTAGACAGTAGACGGTAGTTAAAAGGCGCGATTCGGTGATGGGGCTGAATCGCTCAACCTGTTTCTTCTACCGTCTACTTCTCTCGGTTCGCGTACGAACAGACGTGCGGGAGTCGGAAAACGTTTATAATACGCGCCGTCCGCCAAGCTCTGCGCGAAGTCCGTCCGACGTTTGAGGGAGGGAGTATCTGTGTCGCCCCGGCTCACCGTGAAGAAGAGCAACATCTACGGAAAAGGCTGTTTCGCGCTCGCGCACTTTCCCGCGCGGAAGAAGATCGCCACCTACGCGGGCGAGCTGGTCAAGGGCAGCCGCAGGATCGAGGCGCGGCTGCGCCGCCAGCAGGAGGTCGCCATCAAGATCATCCGCATCGACGATGACACCGCGGTTGACGGCGCGGTCGGCGGGAACGAGACGGCCTTCATCAACCACTCCTGCGACCCGAACGCCTTCATGCGAATCGTCCCCGGCCTGAAGGTGGCCATCTTCGCGCGGCGCGACATCCGGCCCGGCGAAGAGCTGACCATAGACTACCGCGACCCGGATCACCCGGAGGTCTGCAACTGCGGCGCCGCCAACTGCCGCTCCAAACGTCGCACTCGCGGCGAGTGAGCCGAGGTCGCACGGCCTTACAGAAATAGATCGCGGAGACGCGGCCTGATGACTTATGTCTTCAGGCCGCGTCCCCGCGTCTACGGTGCTCGGCGTGTATCGGCGCCGCGCGGGGGTGTTGTGCCCCGCGGCTGAGGGCTAACGGGCGGCGGTGCTGCCCGCGAGGACGTAGTACTGCTTCTCGCCCGCGAAGGAGACGCTGGCCAGCGTCTTCGAGCCGCCGGCGTCGACCAGCTCAAGCTGCATGGCCATCTTGCTGTCCTTGCGCGCCTCGGCGCGGGCGTCGGAGCGCGCGACGACCTCGTTGGTCTTGCGGTCGGTGACGGTCAGCTCGTTCTTCTCGTCGTCGAAGTTGAAGCGGTAGGTGCCGGCCTTGACGACCGTCCCGCCGACGGCGAAGTCCTGCCCGACGGTGATGGTGCGGCTCTTCACCTTCGCGAAAACGGGCGACGCGGCGACGACGCAGAGGAGGAGGGCGGTGGCGATGTGGGTCGTAATCTTCTTCATCATTCAAATCCTTTCGGTATGTTCCTGGCTCGTATGTTCCGGGCTCGGCGGGCGGCGCTTGCCGTGGTTGTCGTGTGGTGCGCCGCAGTCACACACGCTTTACGGGGCGGGCTCCGGATAGTTCGGCTCTTGTGACGACATGCGAGAACTTTGGTTCGAGCCGCCGTGAGGGTGGGACGAGACGGTACGCGCGCGGGTGTGCGCGTATTCGGAACGAGCCGAACAATCCAAAAACGTCGGACGAAACTGCGCGCGGGTCGGGGATGCGGCCTTCAGGCAACGGGCGGGGTCAGTTTCAGACAGACGGGCGAAGGCACATTCGCCGTCTGACCCGTCGGGCGGAGCGCGCCCGTGCGCGTGTCGAGTCGGAAGGTGACGATGTTGTCGGACTTCTGGTTGGCCGCGAGGAGGAAGCGCCCCGACGGGTCGATGACGAAGTTGCGCGGCGTCCGGCCGCCGGTCGGAGTGTGCCCGATGGGACGCAGCCTGCCCGTCCGTGGGTTGACCGCGAAGCCGGCGATGCTGTCGTGCCCGCGGTTCGAGCTGTAGAGAAATTTCCCGTCGGGCGTGAGGTGTATGTCCGCGCCCGTGTTCGCGCCTGAGAAGTCGCGGGGCAGCGCGCTCACGGTCTGCAACTCTCGCAGCGTCCCGCGCGCCGCGTCGTGCGCGAGCGCCGTGACGGTCGAGTCGAGCTCGTTCATGAGGTAGAGGAAACGCCCACGGGGGTGAAAGGCGAGGTGGCGCGGCCCCGCGCCGGGCTTCGTAGAGAAGTACGGCGGCTCGTTCGGGGTCAGCCCCCCGCCGCCCGCGTCGAAGCGGTGAGCCATGACCTTGTCCGTGCCGAGGTCGCACGAGTAGGCGAATTTGTTCGCGCGGTCGAGCAGGACGCAGTGCGCGTGCGGCGCCTCCTGCCGCTCGCGGTTCGGGCCCGCGCCCGCCCCACGCTCCACGTCTACGGCCTCGCCGAGGCTCCCGTCCGCTCGCACGGGGAGGACGGCGACGTTGCCGCCCGAGTAGTTCGCCACCAGCACGAAGCGGCCCGACTCCGTGGTCGTCACGTAGCACGGCGCGCCGCCCTTCGACGCGGTTTGATTCAGGAGCCGCAGCGCGCCCGTCTTCCGCTCGACGGCGAAGGCGCTGACCGCGCCGCTCTTCGCGCCGCCGAAGTCCTCGATTTCGTTGACCGCGTAGAGAAAGCGCCCGCCCGGTGCGAGCGTCAGGTAAGAAGGGTCTCTGATGCCGGCGATAGCCCCCGTGCGTTTGAGCGAGCCGTCCGAGAGGTCGAGCCTGTAGAGGTAAATCCCCTCGCTCGCGCCCGTCGTGTAAGTCCCCACGTAGACGAGCAGCTCGCGCGGCGCCGCGCCCCTCCGCGCCAGCGCGTCTGCCTCGCCCGCCAGCGCCGCGCCCGCCACCCCGAGCCCGGCGGCCTTTATGAATCCGCGCCGCGTCCGTTCGCCGCTCCGTCCGTCGTCATTCATGGGGAGGCATTGTCTGTCCGCAGCAAACTTCTTTCAAGCGTCGGCGGCCGCTTTTCAACTGTCGCCGCCCGCGCGCCCTCCGTCTCTTCAAACGGCGCGAAAGTCCGCGCAACTTTCCGGCGCACGGCTTCGGCCCGCGGCTTGCACTCACGCGCGGCGAATCGAGGGTCAGCTTTCGGGAGCGAGAACAATGTCAGAAGCCACTTCTTATCCGAACCGCGACGCGCGCGCATACGGACTCGCGGACTGGTTCCGGCCAGAGCGCGTGCTGCTCGCATACGCTCAGGTCTTGATGAACCCGCTGGTCTACGCGGTCGAGGGGCTGGCGGGCGGCGTCCAGCGCCGCTGGCGGCGCGAGCGCAGGCGGCGGCTCGTCGGCCGCTCTTACGACATGGCTTTGGAGATAGCGCGAGTGCTGCCGCGCGGCTCGCGCGTGCTCGACGTGGGCTGCGGCAGCGGCTTCATCGCGCACCACCTTGCGGGAGTGCTGGGCGCGCGCGTCACCGGGATTGACGTGAGGAGGCGGGCGGACGCTCCGATTGATTACGTCTCGTTCGACGGCGCGCGCTTCCCCGCGGACGACGTTTCGTTCGACGCCGTGCTGCTCTGCTACGTGCTGCACCACGCGCAGGATCAGCGCGCATTTCTGGGCGAGGTGAGGCGCGTGCTGAAAGCCGGGGGGCTCGCCGTCGTCTACGAAGACGTGCCCGCGACCGGCTGGGATCGCGCCGTCTGCGCCGCGCACGACCGCGCGTGGCGCGCGCGCACCGGCCCGTGCACGTTCAGACGCGAGCCCGACTGGCGCTCTCTCTTCGAGTCGGCCGGCTTCGAGGTCGTCTCCGGGCGCACGCTCTCGCGCTGGCGCAACCTCGGGCACCCCGTCCGCCGCACACTCTTCGTGCTCAGGGCGACGGACGCGCCGAGATAAACTTCAACTTTCGGATTTGAAATTTCAGACTGTCAAAAACGCTTCACTCGTACTTGAGCGCGACCAGAGGGTCTACGCGCGTGGCGCGGCGCGCGGGGATGAGACAGGCGGCGGCCGTCACGCAGATGAGAATCGCCGCGACGGCGACGAGCGTGACGGGGTCTGCGGCCTCGACGCCGTAGAGCATGCTGGTCGCCAGCCTCGACAGCGCGAGCGCGACGACGAGGCCCGCGGCGACGCCCACGACGGCCAGCTTCAAACCCTGCCCGACGACCATCTTCAGCACGTCGGCCTTGCGCGCACCCAACGTCATCCTGATGCCTATCTCGTGCGTCCGCTGCGTCACGCTGTAGGCCGTCACGCCGTAGATGCCGAGGCACGCCAGCGCCAGCGCCGTGAACGCGAACAGGCTCAGCAGGAGCGTCCGCCAACGCCTCGCCGAGACGGAGTTCGACAACACGTCGCCCATCGGGCGGACGCCGTAGAGCGGCACGTCCCTGTCCACTTCGCCGACGGCGCCGATGAGCGTCGGCGCCGCGCCCGCCGGCGTCGACCTCGCGCGCACGACCAGCGACATGAACGGCCACGGGTCTTGCGCGTACGGGACGTAGACGGTCGGTGGCGGCTGCGCGGCCAGAGAGACCTGGCGCACGTTGCCGGCGACGCCGACCACCTGACTCCACTCATCGTCGGTCTTTATCAACTTCCCCAAAGCGTTCTCGCCCGGCCAGAGGTAACGCGCCGCCGCCTCGTTGATGACCACAACCCTCTGCGCGCCCGCCGCGTCGCGCTCGTCGAAGTCGCGCCCCGCGAGCAGGGGGACGCCCATGCTGCGGAAGTAGGCGGGGCTCGCGACGAGGTAGTCGGGCGTGACTTTAATCTCCTGCGGCGTACGCCCCTGCACCTCGACGCTGCGCGTGCTCCGGCCGGAGTTTAAGGGGACGCGCGAGACTGCGGCCGCCGACTCGACTTCGGGCGAGCCGCCGAGCCGCTCCAACACGCGGCCGACGAAGGCCGCGCGCTGCGAATTCTCCGGGTAGCGCGCCTGCGGCAGCGTGAGCTGCGCGGTCAAAACGTTCTCGGGGTCGAAGCCGAGCGGCACGTCGAGCAGGCGGTCGAAGCTGCGTATGAGGAGGCCGGCCCCCGTCAGCAGCACCGCCGCCAGTGCAATCTCGGTGACGACGAGCACCCTGCGCGCGAGGTTCGAGCGCGCGCCGTTCGAGCCGCCGCGCCCGCCCTCCTTCAGCGCGCCGTTCAAGTCCTGACTGGCAAGATTCAGCGCCGGGAAGAGGCCGAAGGCCAGCGCCGAGACGAGCGAGACGAGCGCCGTAAAGGCCAGCACGCGCGCGTCGAGCGTGAGCGGCGTCCCGCCCGACATCTCTCCGGGCACGAGCGCCTTGAGCGGCGCCAGCGCCCAGAGCGCCAGCAGCACGCCGAGGCCGCCCCCTGCGAGCGCGAGCAGCAAGCTCTCGGTCAAAAACTGCCTCACGAGCCGCACGCGCCCGGCGCCGAGCGCCAGCCGCAGCGCGATCTCCTTCTGCCGCGTCGCGCCGCGCGCGAGCAGGATGTTGGCGACGTTGGCGCACGCGATGAGCAGCAGTATCGCGACCGCCCCGATCAGCATCATGAGCGCGGGGCGCGTCCCGCCGACCACGTCCTCGTGCAGCGTGTAGACCGAGGCCGAGACGGCCTCCTCGTCTTCGCCGTACTGCTGTTTGAGCCTTCCGGCGACGGCCTTCGCCTCGGCGTTCGCCTTCTCAAGCCCCACGCCGGGCCGCAGGCGGCCGACGACCTCGAAGTACTGCCACCCCCGCTTCGTCGTCGGGTCCTGCGTCGGGCGCAGGGGGTGCTCCGGCACCGCGTAACGCGCAGAGGCCCACACCTCCGCGCCCTGCGGGAACTGGAAGCCTTCGGGCATCACCCCGACCACCGTCCGCGGCTCGCCGTCGAGGTCGATGCTCTTCCCCAAAACGCCGGCGTCGCCGTCGAACCTCTTCTGCCAGAGCGCGTGGCTGAGGACGACGACGCGGGGGCCGCCCGGCGCGTCCTGCGCCGGGGTGATGTGCCGGCCGTGTCGCGGTGTGGCGCCCATCACCGAGAAGAACTCCGGCGAGACGACGGCCCCGCTCACGCGCTCCGAACGCTCCTGAGAAGCCATGTTGAAGGAGAACTCGCGGTAGGCGGCGAGGTGCTCGAAGACCTCCGCGCGCGAGTAGCCTTCGAGAAAGTCCGCGGGCGAGACGGAGAAATCCTCGCCCGCCGCGTCGCGCGCGTAGAGCTTCACCATCCGCCCGGCCTCCGGGTATGGTAGCGGCCGAAGCAGCACCGCGTCGATGACGGTGAAGATGGCCGTGTTGGCGCCGATGCCGAGCGCCAGCGTCAGCACCGCGACGGCCGTGAACCCCTTGTTCTTCGCCAGCGTGCGCACGCCGTACTTCGCGTCGCGCAGAATACTCTCCAACATGCCTCCCCCTCTCACCTCGTACGCCGCGTCCCTGACCGCGCAGACGTTGCCGAAGCTCCTGAGCGCCTCGCGGCGCGCCTCGGCCGGCGTCATCCCCGCGCGGACGTTCTCCTCGGTCGCCATCTCGACGTGCGAGCGCAGCTCCCTGTCGATGTCGCCGATCACCCGCTCGCGCCCCAGGAGCCCGCGCAGCCGCGCCCTCGCGATGTTGAGCCACTTCGACAACCGAAAACTCCTCAGCCGGCCTGCCGCACCTTCGCGATGGCCAGCGACAGGCGATCCCAGCTCGCCTCCTCGACGCCGAGCTGCTTCCGGCCCGCGGCGGTCAGCGTGTAGAACTTCGCCTGCCGCCCCGTCTCGTTCGTCTCCCAGCGCGAGGTCACCCAGCCCTTCTGCTCGATGCGGTAGAGCGCGGGGTAGAGCGAGCCCTGCTCGACCTGTAGCATCTCCTCGGACAACTGCCGTATGCGCTGGATGACGCCGTAGCCGTGGAGCGGCCCCAGCGAGAGCGCCTTCAGGATGAGCATGTCGAGCGTGCCTTGCAGAAGGTCTGCCTTGTTTTTCGTCATCGAAATCTCCCACGCGCCGCGATACCTAGAACGGGTAGGCATCATACGGACGGAAGCCTAGGCTGTCAAGGCATAAGTCGGCCTCGCGGTCGTCTGTGATTTTGCCCCCGCGCGTCGCCTCGCCCGGCTCTTTCAACAGTTGTTCGTCCGTCATCGCCGGCCGTCCCTTCAAACTCAGTCTGGTGGAATAGTTTTTGGCGCCGGCCTGATCCCGCCCGGCCGTGTTTCCCGCGTTACGTGTGTGGGGAAACACCCACGCGGAGGCTCTTATGCAAAAAGTTTACACGGTCACGGCGTCGGCATTGGCGGAGGCCCCGGCCGAGACGGTCTACGCGATTCTGGCCGACTACCGCGACGGCCACCCGCACATCCTGCCGCGCAAGTACTTCACCTCGCTCTCGGTCGAGCGCGGAGGCTTCGGCGACGGCACGGTCATACGCTTCCGGATGCGCGCCTTCGGCAAGACGCGCGAGGCGCGCGCCGCCGTCACCGAGCCCGAGCCCGGCCGCGTGCTGGTCGAGACGGCGCTCGACAAGGGCGGGCCGGTGACGACCTTCGTCGTCGAGCCGGAGGGCCGCGGCGCGCGCGTCACCTTCAGGACGGAGCTGACCTCGCGCAGAGGTCTTGTCGGGGCGGTCGAGCGGTTCGTGGCGTCGAGGTTCCTGAAGCGCGTCTACGCGCTTGAGCTGGCGCAGCTCGGCGACTTCGCGCGGAGGCAGAGCACAGTGAATCTGACGCGCGCGTGGGCGCAGGCCGGCAGGTGAGTCTGACTTTTGTTTAAGCCGAAAAGGGAGGGGCTTCGGTCGTCCACCGAAGCCCCTCCCTTTTCCGTTAGGCTTGAAATCGTCCCGCGGGGGACGCGCCCTCAGCGGTCGCTCGCGTCGCGCAGTCCGGCGCGCGGCCTGTGAGACCTGCTGTACTCGCTCATCATGCGCGCGAAGCAGGTCTGGCACATGCCCTTCGACGGCTTCGCGGCTTCCGCGCGGATGACACCGCCGCACCACGCGCACACCACCTTTAGACTCTCGCCACCCCTCGGCGCGTTCACTTCCTTCATCGCCTTAAACCTCCGAAATTAAAGGGGGAGCACTCCGACTAATATAAGCGCCGCCCCGCGTGCCGTCTGTCCGAAGCATGACGCACGGGGCGGTTCAGTCTACCTAATTCGAGGCGGTCAGCGGACGATGATCTTGCCCTTGTACATATTCATCCCGCACGTGAACTCGTAGACGCCCGGCCCGGCCGGCGTGACCTCGACGGCGACGGGGCTGCCCTCGGGCAGGTGCGCGCGCTTCCCGAACTCGGGGAGCACGACCTCCTCGCCGCACGGCGTCGCCTCGCGCCGGGTGAAGTTGAGCCGCAGCGTGCGACCCGCCTCGGCCAGAATCGCGGCGGGCTGGTAGCCGCCCTTCACCGTCACGTCCACCACCTGCACGCCGCCCGAGTCCGCGCGCGCCGCGCCCGTGCCGAGCGCGACGAGCGTGTCCATGTTCGTGTTCTCGTAGAACCGGAGCGCCTCGATGCCGACGCCGCTGCGCTTCGAGACCTCGCCTATCTTCAGCATCCGCCGCCCCTCGTCCTCGTTCACGACCCTCACGCCACGCCTCGTCTCACGCATCACGTTGAAGCCTCCCGTCCGTCGGATGAGTTCAGTATAAAGTCTGTAGCCGCCTACAGGGTCAAGCGGAATTTTTCCGCCTCACGTCCCGCCGTGACCCGCGCCGCCGCCGAGACGCAGGCGCATGAAGGCTTTGAACGAAACCGGGTTTCCGCCGTAGACGGCGTCGAGCGGCCCCGGCTTCGAGTAGAAGGTCGTGTCGCCGCCGAGGCCGAGCTTGAAAGCGTCGCCCTCGAAAATGTCGCGCACGTAGCCGAAGGTGTAGGCCCCGACGCGGAACTGCGGGTGCGCGTGCTCGCCGAAGCCGAGACGGCGGAGGTCTTCTTCGCTCAGGATGTCACGCCTGTCGGCCAGCTCAAGCCGCGTGTAGAGGTAGTTTTTGTCGAGAAAGTTGAGCGTCGATTCGAGCACGTAGCCGTTGAGCGTGAAGCTCTTGTCCCCGTGCTGCTCGCGGTTGCGGCCCCAGATGAACGACGTGGCCCAGTTGCCGCGCCCGAGCGGGCGGTTGTACTGGACGGAGGCGGTCTGCCGGCGCGTGTCGCCCTCGTGCAGCAGCTCGGGGTCTTTCAGGAAGCCGTAGGAATACTGGAAGACCCAGTTGCGGTTGGGCGCGACCGAGACCCGCGCCGAGCGCGAGTTCCAGGGGCCGGCCTCGAAGTCGTACCTGTCCTCGTCGGGCTCGCGCCCGTTAAAGACAGAGCCCTCGACCTTCAGCCAGCGGTAGGTGAAGCCCGTGGTGAAGACGCCGAAGGCGATGTGCGTCGAGTCTTGCAGGTGGTGCGAGAGCGGGGCCGAGGGGTTCTCGGAGGCGGAGGCGCGGTGCATGAAGGCGACGGGGCCGAGCGCCGGCTCGCCGGGATAGCCGAAGTACGCGAACCATGAGCCGCGCTCTCCGACCGGCAGCGTGTAGCGCGCCGAAAGCTCCATCAGGAGGTCGTGCGGGTGCTGCGCGTCAACGATTGGGCGCCCCTTGTAGACCTCGCCCGTCTGGAAGAGCTGCGGCGAGCCCGCGCCCGAGTAGGTCAGAGGCTCCGCGCTGAACATGCCGCGCAGCTCAAGCGTCCCGCGCCCCACGCGACGCGAAGCCATCGGCATGACCCAGTTCTGCGACTCGAACTTCGTCACGCCGCGCGGCCCGCCCTGAGCGTTGACGCCGAGCTTCGCCTCGCCGTGGAGCATGAGCGTCCACTCGCCCGAACGCCAATGGAGCATTGAGGCGGGCGTCGAGGCCGGCTGCCACGCAGTCCCCGACGCGTCGCGGTTGTCCGACGTATGAGTAGATGCGCCGCCCGCGCCGTGCGCCTCGTGGCCTTCCCCTTGTCGCTCCTTGCCCGCAGGCACGTGCGCGTCGTGTCCCGCTCCGTGCGCGGGCGTCGGCGTGGGCGTCGGCGTCTGTGCGTGCGAATGTGTCTGCGCGGGCGCGGGCGGCGGGGTCGGCGAAGCCGTGGGTTTGGGCGCGGGCGTCGCCGCGGGCGTCGGTTGAGGGTGGTCGTGTTGGTGTTGTTGCGCCGCCGCCTCGTGCGCGGCCGCAGTGATGACAAACAGCGCGGCGATAAAGAGGCGTCGAAGCGTCGCGCGCGGTCTTAAGATTTTCATGACTGTCCTCCGAATAAATTGCTCTGGGCTTTTTAACAGCCTTCGGGGGGAGTCTAAGGTCTGTAGACGGCTACAGAGTCAAGCCCTTTCTGTTTGATGTCAACTTTCGCGCGCCGGCCGTGGATTTTCGACAGGCGCGGCGGGGACTTTCGCCTCGTCCAGACAGCGGAGCAGGCGCCCGTAGTCCTTGAAATCTTCCATGACGTGGCTCACCCCGGCCTCGCGCAACGCCGCCGCGCGCTCGCCGCCGCCTACCCCCACGAACGCGAAGCCGAGGTTTCTTGCGGCGCCCACGTCCCAGAGCCCGTCGCCCAGACTGACCACCGCGTCAAAACTCTCACGGCCGTAAGACTCCCGCGCGCGCGCCAGCGCCGCCAGCAGAATCTCCTCCCTCGACACGCCGTCCTCCGCGAACGCGGCCGGCACGCCGCCCGTCTCCAACCCCGCCGCCGACAGTTTCAACAGCCCCGACCCGCGCCAGCAGCCGGTGGCAATCGCCACGGCCCAGCCCGGCTCGACTCGCAGACGCGCGAGCGCGGCCGAAGCCCCCGCCACCTCGCCGAAGAGCGCGGCGTCCCGCGAACGGCTCTCTTCCAGGAGGCTCACGAAGCTACTTATAAACTCAGCCCGCTCGGCTTCCTCGGGCGCGCGGCCGAAGTGCTCACGCAAGACCTCGCGCGTGATGTACGAGTCGGTCGTGTGCGCGTACTCGCCCCAGTTCGTGTTCACACGGCCGACGGCGTGCGCGTCGGCCATGGCCCGCACGAAGCAGACCGAATCGACCTCGTTCGTCTCGGTCAACGTCCCGTCGATGTCGAAGATGGCAAGCCTCATAGACTCCTCCCACACGCCTCGCTCTCAAGCGCTTCCATTCTATTCGACGCCGGGGCGTTTTCCGTATCGGCTCGCCGAGTGGTTATACCTCTGAGAAATCGCCTACTCATTGGTCAGGAAAAATTCTCTTGACGCGGGGAAATATCATGTGGCATAAGTTGGTCGCCCCAATTAACTCCTTACTCGCTAAACCATCACGTTTTTGAATTAAAACGTACATTTATCCGTCGGCACCGACTCGTGCCGGCCGAGTATCCCCTGCTCCGCCGGCTCACGCTTCATATTTCGGTCTGATTCACAGGTCAAGCCAATTCCGCCTTACGCCCTGTACCGACGCCTTCGCGCGCCTTTCGTGTCTTTCATCTTAAAGGGCGAAATTGAAGCCGGAATTTTTTCTGGCCGGCGGCCTTCCCGCGCGCCGACTTTCGCGGACGAAGGCCGCCGCCCGCTTCAGTCAACGTACACCTCTGGAGGGGATTATGCGGAGCACACACGTTCGAGGACGGAGAAGCTATCTGGCGGCCGGGGCACTGCTCCTGGCCGGCACCTTCGCGGCGCTCGCCCTGAGCCTCGCCGCCTCCGCGCAGACGCAGACGCTCTTTGGCGACGACTTCGAGGACGGCAACTCGACCGGTTGGACGAAGTCCGGCGGGACGTGGTCGGTCGTCACAGACGGGACGAGGGTCTACAAGCAGTCTTCGACGAGCAGCGACGCGCGCTCGCGCGCCGGCTCGTCCTCCTGGACGAACTACGCCGTGCAGGCGCGCGTCAAGCCGCTCAGCTTTAACGGCACCGACCGCTTCGTGGCGCTGTTGGCGCGCGCGCAGAGCAACACGAGCTACTACTACCTCACGCTGCGCAGCAGCAACCGCATCGAGCTGAAGAAGCTCGTCTCCGGGTCTTCGACGACGCTCGCCTCTAAAACTTTCACGGTGACGACCGGCACCTGGTACACGCTCCGCATCGAGGCGAACGGGAGTTCCCTGAGCGCATACGTCAACGGCGCGCTCCAACTCACCGCGACCGACACGCAGTTCGCCTCGGGCAACATCGGCGGCGCGACCTTCAACGCCACAGCGGAGTTCGACGACTTCGTCGTCACCACGCTCGGCGGCCCGCCGCCGACCCCGACGCCTACTCCGACCCCGACACCGACGCCCACGCCGACGCCCGCGCCGACTCCGACGCCCGTCCCGACACCCGACCCCGGCGAGGGGCCCGTCGGCTACGCCTCGGTCAACGCGCTCGGCCAGAACGGGACGACGGGCGGCGCGGGCGGCCCCGTGGTGACGGTCTCGACCTCGACGCAGTTCCTCGACTACATCAACAGGGTCGGCCCCTACGTCGTACAGGTGAACGGCATGATAACGGTGCCGGCGGCGATGCACAGGGTCAACTCTGACAAGACCATCATCGGCCTGGGCTCGAACTCCGGCGTCAGCGGCGGCGGGCTCAACATGACTAACGGCGTGAAGAACATCATCATCCGCAACATGAAGTTCATCAACGCCGGCGACGACTCCGTCAACATTCAGGAGTCCTCGCACCACGTCTGGATCGACCACTGCGAGTTCGCGTTCGGATACGACGGGCTGCTCGACGTGAAGCGCGGGGCCGACTACGTCACCGTCTCGTGGAACCACTTCCACGACCACGACAAGACGATGCTTTTGAGCCACGACGACGGCAACGCCGCGCAAGACCTCGGACACCTGCGCGTGACCTACCACCACAACTGGTTCGACGGCACCGTCCAGCGGCACCCGCGCGTGCGCTTCGCCGAGCCCGTCCACGTCTTCAACAACTACTACTTCAACAACAGCGGCTACGGCGTGGCCTCCACGATGAACGCGGGCGTGCTCGTCGAGGGCAACTACTTCGAGAACGTCCCGAGCCCGACCGTCACCGTGACGGGCGACAGCGACCCCGGCCGCATCGTCCAGCGCAACAACGTCTTCGTCAACTCGGGCGCGCCGCAGACGGCCGGCTCCGTCTCCGAGCCGAGCGCCTACTACCCCTACACGCTCGACACGCCTGCGAACGTGAAGGCGATAGTCACGGCCGGCGCGGGCGTCGGCAAACTGGGCTTCTAGCCTCTTTTACTAACGCGTGCGCGCGGGGCGTTCCTTGACGCCCCGCGCGCCCCGCGTCTAACCTCGACTCATCCGACAAAGTTTATTCGTGCGTGGGGGAGGGGGCAGTTTGAAACGCCGCCGCAAGAAGCCGCACCGCGTCCACATGGGCGACCGCGGCATCTACATCTTCGAGAGCCGACACAGTCCGGACTTTCACATGGAGATGGTCGCGCAGGACTTCCACCACCTCTACGTGGTGCGCGAGGTGCGCGGCTTCATCGAGACCGACGGCGCGCGCTTGCCCGTCCGCGGGCGGAGCGCGGCATAGACCTGCGCGTGTGCGGCGTCGCGACGTTTCCGGGGGCTACGTAATGAGCGGGGGCGGCACTCTCAAGAACGATGCGACAGGCGCGACGAGCGCGACGGCCTTCGCGCCCGCGACCGTCGCCAACGTCGCGGTCGGCTTCGACATCCTCGGCTTCGCGGTCGAGGCGACCGGCGACCGCGTGACCGTGACGAAGACGCGCGAGCCTTCCGTCACCATCGGCGAAATCAGCGACGCCGGCGGCGCACCCTTCGGCCCCGGGATACCCTCAGACCCGGCGCGCAACACCGCCACCGTCGGGCTCATCGCCCTGCTCGAAGAACGCAAACTCGACTTCGGCTTCCGCGTCTCCATCGTCAAGGGAATCGCGCTCGGCTCTGGGCTCGGCGGCTCCGCGGCGTCCGCGGTCGCCTCGCTCGTCGCGGCCAACGCGCTGCTCGAACGCCCGCTCTCGGCCGAAGAGTTGATGCCCTACGCGCTGCTCGGCGAACAGGCGGCCAGCGGCGCGATACACCCCGACAACGTCGCGCCCTGCCTGCTCGGCGGCCTCACGCTCGTCACCTCTCTGAGCCCTTTCCGCTTCGTGCGGCTCCCCGTGCCCCGTGAGATTCTGACCGTGCTCGTACACCCGCACGTGCGCGTAGACACGCGCGGCGCGCGCCGTCTGCTCCGCACGGAAGTCCCGCTCGCCGACCTCGTCAGGCAGACGGCGAGCCTCGCAGGCTTCGTCGCGGGCTGCTACACCGGCGACCTAGAACTGATTCGGGAGACGCTACGCGACCACGTCGTCGAGCCGCAGCGCGCGCCGCTCATCCCCGCCTTCGCCGAGATGAAGGCCGCCGCGCTCGCCGAGGGCGCGCTCGGCGCGTCAATCTCCGGCTCCGGCCCGACCGTCTTCGCCTGGGTCGCCTCTACGGACGCGGCCGAGCGCGTCCGACGCTCGATGCTCCGCGCCTTCCGGACGCACGGCGGCGCGGAAGCCGACTCGTGGGTCTCGCCCGTCAGCGACGCCGGCGCGAGAATCTTGGACACGGAATGATGCGTTTCCGCAGCACGCGCTCGCGCCGCCCGACGCTCGGCCTCTCGGACGCGATGCTCGCCAGCCTCGCGCCCGACGGAGGGCTCTACGTGCCCGAGAATTTTCCCGGGTTCGCGGCGGAGGATTTCGACGGGCTTGAGTCGTGGCGCGACATCGGCGCGCGGCTGCTCGCGCCTTTCTTCGAGGGCGACACGCTCGACTCTCACCTCTCGGAGATTTGCGAAGAGGCTTTCAACTTCCCACTCCCCCTGCGCCGACTGGACGAGACGACGGCCGTGCTCGAACTCTTTCACGGGCCGACCGCAGCCTTCAAGGACGTGGGCGCGCGCTTCCTCGCCGCGTGCGTCTCGCGCCTGCCCGGAAGGCGCACGGTGCTCGTCGCCACCTCGGGCGACACGGGCGGCGCGGTCGCCGCGGCCTTCCACGGACGCCCCGACACGCGCGTCGTCATCCTCTTCCCGCTCGGCAAAGTCTCGCCGCGACAGCGGCGGCAGTTGACCTGCCGGGGCGACAACGTCCGCGCCTTCGCCGTGCGAGGCGACTTCGACGACTGTCAACGCGTCGTCAAGACCGCCTTCGGCGAACGCGCCTGGGCCGAGTCGCAGGGGCTTCTTTCGGCCAACAGCATCAACCTCGGCCGCCTCCTGCCGCAGACCGTCTACTACGCCGCCGCGAGCCTCTGGTACATGCGTCGGCGCGGCGAGAGCGCGGGCTTCGTCATCCCGACGGGCAACCTCGG
The DNA here is from genome assembly GCA_036399155.1 of Pyrinomonadaceae bacterium. GTDB lineage: Bacteria > Acidobacteriota > Blastocatellia > Pyrinomonadales > Pyrinomonadaceae > QHXN01. The sequence goes on along the minus strand of DASWNR010000148.1, from coordinate 3,450 downwards.
CAACGCCGTGGCAGCCTTCTGGGCGCGAAGGATGGGGCTGCCCGTCCGCGAGGTCGCGCTCGCCGCCAACGACAACCGCGCCGTGCCCGATTACTTCGCCTCGGGCGACTGGGCCGCGCGCCCGACCGTCGCGACGCTCGCGAACGCGATGGACGTGGGCAACCCCTCGAACGTCGAAAGGCTCTTAGACCTCCACCCCGACTTTGATGAGCTGCGGGGCATCGCGCGCGCCTTCTCGATCACGGACGAGGAGATAGGGCGCACGATTCGCGAGGCGGCCGCACGCGAGCCGCCCGAGGTCTGGGACCCGCACACGGCGACCGCCGTCCTCGCACGCTCGCGCATCGAGTCGCCGCACTGGGTAGTCGTCTCCACGGCGCACCCCGCGAAGTTCGAGACGACGGTCGAGCCCCTGATCGGCCGCGCGGTCGAGGTGCCCGCCTCGCTCTCCGAACTCCTCCACCGCCCCGAGCGCTTCGACGAGCTTGAGCCTTCGTTTGAAGCCCTCGCCGCCGCCCTCCGCCGCTGAGTAACGTCTAAGGGCAACCCGCCAGAAATTCTATGTGGGCTTGGTACAACGGGTTGACCGGCTCGTCGCGGCCCGGCCAACTGGCGGGAGCGCCGCGGGGCGGCATGGTCAAAGTGGCCGCCATCTCCAACACCGAGGTGCAGTACGGCCGTCCGGGGAATCCGGGCGGCGGCGCGGTCTGCGGCAGTGTGTGACACGTCACACAAGAGCCCTGATCGTCCGGCTCGGCCGGCATAATGAGCGGCGGCGGGTTGACCCACTCGGGCTGACCGATGGGCGTGTAGCGCATCGCGCTGCGTGTCTCGTAGGGGCCGCCCGGCGCGCCCGCGCGCCTCAGTTGGAGCACCGTCTGCGGGTGGATGTTAAAGACGTTGTCGCCGCGGTGACACATCGTGCAGTTCTCGCCCAGCGTTCTGCCGTTGCCGATGTTGTCGATGTCGAGCCTCACGTCGGGGCCGGTGATGGGCGTCGTGCCGTCGGCCTCCTTGTTGTCCCAGAAGCACGCGTAGCCGGTGGTCGCGCTCTGACAGATGATGCCGAGCAGCGCGACGGAAGTGCCCTCCCGCCTCGGCAGCGCGTAACACACGCCGGGGACGGCCGGGTCTTTGTAGGCGAAGACTTCGGCTTCGTACTGCGCCGAGATGAAGACCAGCCCGAGCGGCCCCTGGCTGATCCACCTCGCGTCGGGCCAGTCCGGCGGGATGGGCACGCCCTGCGCGCGACAGGTTTCCACGTACTCCGACCTCGCCTCCGGCGCCGCGGGCGTGTCGGCCACCGCCCGGAGGTCGCGCAGACGCTTGGCGAGCGCGGCGGAGATGACCGCCCGCCCGCCGCCCGACGCGGGGCCGCCCCCGAGCAGACGGACGCGCCACTCGTAGCGTGCGCGCGTCGCCGCGTCAGACTCGGCCAGCAGAGTCTCTAAGGCGGCGTCGCGTGCGACGAGTTTTTCCTGCCCCCCGAGCTTCTTGTCTTTGAACAGGACGCCGAGTTCGCTCCCGCGCTTCTTGAGTGAATCGACGCGCGCGGACTTCCGCACGGCCGCGAAAATGGACTCCTGTATTTTCGAGATGTTCTCGGGCGTCCGCTCGATGACGTCGAGGTTGGCGTCGAGCAGGAGCCCGTGGTATGGCATCTGTATCCACTCCGCGGGCGGCGTCTTCTCGCGTAATTTATTGTTTCGCCTCTTCCGGCGCATCTCCTCGATGCGCCTCATCGCGGCCTTCTGCTCCTCCAGCGACATCAGGGGGTAATCTTCCTGTGGGGCGTCGTTGAGCTTGTCCCCGCCGGCCCTCCGCTGGGGCGGCCCCTGCGGCTGCTGCGCGTGCGCGATCAGAAACACCACGGCGGTAAAGACCAGGACGGTCAGCCCTTTAATTTTCGTCATCGTCTTCTCCGGGTGCGAGTGGAGTTCGCCCGCTTTGAAGTTTTACCGTGTGACGCCGCCGGGCGGCGGCGTCGGGACCGACGCGACATGAGAGTGCTTCGCCCGCCGCGGCGGCCGGGCCGCCACCCTGACATGATTTTTTTATCGAAACATTCCAGAGTCGAGCCAGCCCGCGACGCACCCCGTCCGGGCCCGCCCGCTAAGGCGTGACGGTGCGGCCTTCGTCGTGCGAGCGCCGCGCGGCCTCGACGACTTCGAGCACGGCGACGGACTCGGCGGGGTCAACAGGCGGCGGGGCGCCTTCGCGCATCGCGGCCGCGAGATGCTGATAGAAACGATGGTAACAGCCCGGCTCCGTCCGCAGAGGGCGCAGGTCGTCGCCCGCGCCGAGCAGACCCCAGAGACGCTCCGGCTCCTCGCCCCAACCCTGTGAGCCGGGGCGGCCGCCCTCCTTCAACGCCTCCTCCTGAACGTCGAGCCCGAACTTCGTGTAAGCGGCTTCGGTCCCGAGCGCGCGAAATCGCGGGCCGGGTTGCGCGGCGGCGGTGCTCATCCACAGGTGCGAACGGACGCCGGCCAAGTGTTCGAGCGCGATGAAAGTGTCGTTGTCAGTCTCGACGCCGGGGTAGGGTCTGCCGAGTTCGGCGTAGACGCGACGCGCCGGCCCGAAGAGCTGAAGCGCCTGGTCTATCAAATGACTCCCGAGGTCGAAGAGCAGCCCGCCCGCGTCCTCCGGCGCGCCGCTCTGCCGCCAGCCGGGTTTCGCGTGCGGCCTCCAACGCTCGAAGCGCGACTCGAAGCGCAGCACGCGCCCGAGCGCGCCGCGCTCAATCAGCAGCCGCAGCGTCAGGAAGTCGCCGTCCCAACGCCGGTTCTGAAAGACGGTCAGCAGCAGCCCGCGCCGCCGCGCCGCCTCGACCAGCGCGCGCCCTTCGGCCGCCGACGCGGCGAGCGGCTTGTCGACGACGACGGCCAGCCCCGCGTCGAGCGCCGCCGACGCCAGCTGCGCGTGCGTGCGGTTGGGCGAGGCGACGACGACTAGGTCTAGCTCGCGCGAACGCTCCCAGAGCTGTTCCGGCGTTTCGAGGACGAGTGCGCCCGTGTATACGCGTCGCGCCTGCCCCGCGCGTTCCGGGTTCGACGTGACGACGGCCGCCAGCCGCATCCCGCGCGTCGCAGCGATGAGCGGCGCGTGAAACACCGCGCCCGCCAGCCCGAAGCCGATCAGCCCGACCCTCAACTCTTCTCCCGCGCCCGTCCCGCCGCTCGCCATTCGCACATTGTACAGCCGGCGACGCCGCCGAACGAGGAAGGTGTTTTAAGAGCAGTGACAAGTGACGAGTGCCGGGTGATAAGATTCAGGCAACTTGAAACTTTGAACTTGCGGCTTAGAACTTATGAACAGGCCAGTGCTCATCGTCGAGGACGAGCCGGACATCGCCGAGGGGCTGCGCTACAACCTCGAGCGCGAGGGCTTGCGCGCCGTCGTCGCCGAGACGGGCGAGAAGGGGCTCGCCGCGGCGCTCGACCCGAAGGA
>DASWNR010000147.1:0-18038 GCA_036399155.1 Pyrinomonadaceae bacterium | reverse complement strand
GTCCGACTCGTCTACGGCCCCGAAGTTCTGGCCGCGCTCGACGAGATGCGCTCGCCCCTGCTCGCGCGCGGCGACGAAGGCGCGGCCGGGCTCGCGCGTTACGGAAAGTTCTGCGCGGGCGCGCGGCTCTCCGTGATCGTCGGCGAGACCGAGGTCGGCGCGGCCGACCTCGCCGGGTTAGAGCCGGGCGACGTGGTCGTGGTCGAGCGCGTCTTTGGTAATTGGGGTGGACGGGGCGACCGGGTCGGCGGCGCGGCGGTCGCGGGCGGCACTCTGCGCGCGCGCGGGGGCGCGGGCGACAACGTGCTCCTGCGCGGCGCGCGCGCCGCTGCCGCGGCGGGGGATGAAGGCGACGGGGGGCGCGCGGACACTCTGCGTCTGCTCGTCGGAGAGGTCGGGGTGTCGGAGGCGCGAGGGACGGAAGCGGGGAGGCTGCGGATGGAAGACGAGAGCGAGTTGGGCGAAGAGGCGGCCGCGGAGTCGGGGCTGCTGGACAACCTCCTGCTGACGGTGCGCGTGGAGCTGCCCGCGCGCCGCATCAGTCTGGAAGAGCTGACGCGCCTGCGCGCCGGGCAGATTCTGGATTTGGACTGCCGCGCGACCGACCCCGTCGAGCTTGTGGCCGACGGCCGAAGCGTGGCGACGGGCGAACTGGTGGACATCGAGGGGCGGCTCGGCGTGCGCGTCACGCGCTTGGCCGGTTGAGGCGTGGCGCGGGAGGCGTGGGATGAACTTTGTCACGATGCTTTTGGAGACGATGCTGGCGCTCGGCCTCGTCTGCGGGCTCGCCTACCTCGTCTTCCGCTTCGCGCTGCCGCGCCTGACCACGGTGCGCTCGGCCAACAGCATGGTGAGGGTCGTAGACCGCGTCGGGCTCGACCCGCGCAAGAGCCTCTACGTCGTTGAGGTGGCGGGGCGCTGGCTCCTGATAGGCGCTTCGGAGGCGGGCGTCCACCTCGTCAGCGAGCTTGACGCGGCGAGCGCCGTCGAGGCGGCGGAAGAGCTTGAGCGGCGTCGGGCGACGCCGAGCCTTTCCGTCGAGGCCGCGCGGCGCGCCTTCGCCGACCGCCTCGCGCGGCTCATGAACAAGAAGGGGGAATGAGATGAGGCTTCGCTCGCTTTGGCGTTCGCGCCGCCGGCGCGCGTGCGTCGTTCTGCTCGCGCTCCTCGGACTCTTCGCGCTCTCGCTGCTCTCCCTCGCGCCGGACGTGCTGGCGCAGCAGGGCGAGGCGGTGCGCGCGGCGGCGCAGGCGCGCGAGGCGGCGCGCCCTTCGGGCGGCGGCGGGGCGGGGACGGCCAACCCCGTCGTGATGGTGATCGTGCTCGGCGCGCTGGCGCTCGCGCCGTTCGCGCTCATCATGCTCACGTCGTTCGTCAAAATCTCGGTCGTCCTCTCCATCCTCCGCAACGCTTTGGGGACGCAGCAGGTGCCGCCGAATCAAGTCATCACGGGCATCTCGCTCATCCTGACCATCTTCATCATGTCGCCCGTCGTCGAGAAGATGTACGCCGAGGCGGGTCAGGTCGGCGACACCGAGGCCATCTTCTCCGAAGTCTCGGTGAAGGAGATTTTCGAGGCGGCGCGGCGCGGGCGCGAGCCGCTGCGGCAGTTCTTAGAGCGGCACGCGCACGAGGCCGACCGCAAGATGTTCTACAACCTCGCGCAGCGGATGGCCGTGCGCAACGGCAACAACCCGGCGGAGATTCTGCCGACCGAGTTCCGCGTCGTCATCCCCTCGTTCGTCACCAGCCAGTTGACCGAGGCGTTCCAGATCGGCTTCCTCCTCTTCATCCCGTTCCTCGTCATCGACATGGTGGTGTCGAACATCCTCCAGGCGATGGGCATGTTCATGCTCTCGCCGGCGATGATCTCGCTGCCCTTCAAGCTGCTGCTCTTCGTGCTCATAGACGGCTGGGTCATCCTCATCCGCAACCTCGTGCTCGGCTACACGTGAGGGAGGTCTGAGTCATGAACATTTACGTCTCGCTCGCGGGCGACGCCCTGTTCCTGATCCTTGTGCTCTCGCTGCCGCCGCTGCTGGCGAGCCTCGTCGTCGGCCTCGTCATCAGCCTCCTACAGGCGCTGACGCAGGTGCAGGAGCAGACGCTCACCTTCGTCCCGAAGATCATCGCCACCATCCTCGTGCTCATCATCACGGCCAACTGGATGCTCGACACCCTGCGCGAATTCGCCGGCCGCGTCTTCGACACGATGCTGAAAGTGTGAAGAGTAGACGGTAGACGATGGACGAATTCATACGCCTGCTTGAGACGGTCTTCGAGGTCTTCGAGTTCGGGCAGAGCCCGCAGGCTTTTCTCGTGCTGGTGGGACTGGCGTTCGCGCGTCTGCTGGCGTTCCTCGTCGTCGTGCCGTTCTTCGGCGGGGCGGCGGTGCCGGCGCGGGTCAAGGTGGCGACCGCGACGGCCTTCGTCGTCATCGTCTACCCGTCGCTCGCCGCCGGGCTGAAGGGCGAGGCACTGGGCTTCGGCCCCGTCGGGTTCATCGGGCTTTTGGCCAAGGAGGCGTTCGTCGGCTTCACGCTCGGCTTCGTCGCCTCGCTCGTCTTCGAGGCCGTGCAGGTCGCCGGGCGCGTCATAGACTTCCAGCGCGGCTCGACGCTCGCCGAGCTGTTCGCGCCGCAGCTCCAGACGCGCGTCTCCGAGCTGGGGCAGTTCAAGCTCCAGCTCGCCATCGTCATCTTCCTCGCCATCGGCGCGCACCACTTCTTCATCGGCGCGCTGCTCAGAAGCTTCGAGGTGATACCGGCCACGGGCTTCCCCCACCTGCAAGCCGGCTGGACGCCCGCCGCCGAGTTCATCACGAAACTGACGGGCGGCGTCATCGGCGTCGGCGTGCAGTTGGCCGCGCCGGCGATGGTGGCGCTGCTTTTGACCGACCTCCTCTTCGGCCTCGTCAACCGCGTCGCGCCGCAGATAAACGTCTTCTTCCTGAGCCTGCCCGTCAAGATGGCCGTCGGGCTCGCCGTCGTCCTCGTCTCGCTCCCGCTCTTCAAAGACCGCTACATCTACTACTTCAAGGAATCCTACAAGGCTTTCGAGTTCATGATCCGCACGCTCGGCGGACTGTCCTGAAGACAGTTCAAAGTTGCAAGTTCAAGGTTCCAAGTTAAGACAATTCCCTGTCTTCAACTTTGAACTTTGAACTTGCAACTTTGAACTGTTTTTATCCCGAGAAACCTTTTCCGCCTCCCGCCGATAACCTGGATGACCGATATTAGCCAGCCGAGGGGAAAATTCATGTACGTAAGGGACGCGGGCGGGGCCGACCCCAACTTGAACGTGACCGAGGAGCGCGTCGAGCCAGTGCGGACGGCCGACGCCGACTTCACGCAGGGCGCGACGAGCCGCGCGGGCGAGCAGAGCTTCTTAGCCGGCGCCGTCCGGTTCGCGCTCTTCGCCGCCGACGGCGCGGGGGGCACGACGGCCGCGGCGCGGCGGCAGACGCCCGACGTGCGGCAGGCGCTCGACGCCGTCTGGGAGGCTTACGGCCTCGGCTACGCGCAGGGCGGGGCGACCGAGCTGGCGCGGCAGTTGCGCACGGGCGACGCGTCCTTCGACGCCGAACTCGTCCGCCGGCTCACCGAAGGCGACTCGGAGGCGGCCGTCCGCATCCTGCGCGCCGCCGGGAGCGAGCCCGTCCCCTACGGCGGCGACGAGCGCGTCTCGGCCTCGGACGGCCGAACGGTCGCGCGCGCGCTCGGCGAGGCTTACGACCGGGGGTTGCTCGGCGCGGACTTCGCGGGGCGCTGGGTGCGGGCCGAGGCCGACTACGTCAACCGCCCCGGCAACTTCGGCGACTGGCCCCACAACGAGTACACCGGCAACCTCGTCGCGCAGAGCGGCTCGACGCGGCTGATGCGCGACTACGCCAACGCCGCCGTCGGGCACGCCGCCGACGCCGAGACCTCGAACGACCTGCAATTCCTCGCCGGCGCGGCGCGCGCGGCGGCCGGCGACCCCGCGGTGCTCGCAGACCTCCTCGGCCGGCTCGACGCGGGGCAGGTGGCGGGCGGGCGCGTCAACCTCGGAGCGCTGCTCGGCGCCATCAACACGCCGCGGGATTTGATCGGCGAAGACCCCGGGCGCGCCGTGCGAGGCGAGAGCCCTCTGGCCGCGCTCCTGAACGGCGCGGCGAGGATGCCGGAGAGCGACCTCAAGCTGAAGCTCTTCACGACCGTCGCCGCCGGGGGCGGCTTCGCCGAAGGGCGCGGCGTCGCCGACGCTCTCGTGCGCCTCTACCAGAGCGACGCGCGCTTCTTCACCGACAGCCTCATCGACACGTCCGAGAGCCTCGAAGGCGTCGTCACGCTCTCGCAGTTCTTCCAGAACACGCTCTACAACGCCGACTGCACGCTCAAGGAGTCGCTCATCACGACGGGCACGGGGCTCGCGCGCCAGTACCGCGCGGAGAACCGCCCGAACGAGCTGGGGCTCTTCGCCGGCACGGTCGCCAACGGCTTCCAGCTCGCCGTCAAGGAGGAGGACAAGCGCAGGGAGGCGGTCAAGAATTTCGTCGGCTTCGTCTTCGAGCTGGTGCCGGTCGGCGGCAAGCTCAAGGACATCTTCGGCAGCGCGCTCGGCTCGGCCGTCGGCGACCACGTCGGCGACCTCATCGCCGAGAAGGGAGTCGAGGGCGCGCAGGAGGCCATCTCGGACTACCTCGTCGGCCAGTTGACCGAAGAGACGGGACTGTTCGGCTGGGGCAACGGCTCGAAGCTCAAGAGCCGCAACGACGTTGACGAAATCCTGCGCGCGGCGTTCGAGGTCGGGAACCTGCGCGACACCAACCCCTCGACGCCCGAGAACGACGGCCTACAGTCCTACAACAACGGGCTCGGGACGGCCTACGACGCGCTCGAAGGCAGCGGGCTGCTGTGAGAATTTCCGGTTGAAGTTAAAGAGGTGAGTCATGCTTGGACCCGTCGGCGACTTTGTAGAGAACCTGCTCGACCCGCTTGAAGACATGGGCCGCCTCGCCGGCGGCGCGCTCGGACGCGTGAACGCGGCGGGCGACGACGCGGCGCAACTCTTCGAGGGGGCGGCGTCCCTCGTCGAGGGTTACGCCTCGCGCGCCGGCATCATACGCCCGCCCGTCTTCGTGCTGGCGGACGCGCTGACGAGGCTGGCGTCGCGCGGCTCGGACAGGGAGTTCGACGGCCGCTTCGTCGGCGCGGGCGGGCGCACCTACGCGCCCTCGACGCCGCTCTCGCGGGTGCCGGCCGTGCTCCCGACCGACGGCCGGACGACGGGCGAAACCATCGTCTACGTCAACGGCATCAGCACCACGAAGGACGGCCAGTTCCGCAGCCTGCAACAGATAGCCGACCACACCGGCGCGCGCGTCGTCGGCATCCACAACGCCACGCAGGGCGGCGTCGTCGATGTCATCCAGAGCGCCGGCGACATCTTCGACATCGGGCGCAACCCGGCCGTGGACACGCTGGCCGACACCGTCTACGACGAGATAACTTCGCGCCGCACCGTCCACCTGATGGCGCACAGCCAGGGCGCGCTCATCACGAGCCGCGCGCTACGGGACGTTTACCAGCGCCTGCGCTTAGAGGACGGGCTCTCGCGCCGCGAGGCCGAACGGCTCCTCTCGCGCGTCGAGGTCGAGACGTTCGGCGGCGCAGCCGGCTCCTACCCGGACGGGCCGCGCTACGTCCACTACGTCAACCGGCGCGACCCCGTCGCCGCACTCCTCGGCCTCGGCCCCGTCGCCACCCCGCTCGTCCACCCGGGGCGCGGCGCGGTCGTCCACCGCTTCGGCGAAGGCGACAACGCGCACGGCTTCGAGCAGACGTACCTGCCGCGCCGCGTGCCCTTCGAGCAGGCGCGGCGCGGCGACTTCGACTGATTTGACCGAGCGGCCGCCCCTTCACCTCGCAAGACGTTAACGCCTCTCAGACGGAGGCCGAAGACTTGTACACGCGTGAATCCAAACTGCCATTCGCCGTCTACGCCTACGCGACGAGCGTGCTCGCGCGCGGCCGGAGGGGGCGCGTGACGAGGGACGAGGCCGAGGCGATGCTGCGCTCGCTCGCCGGCGCCGAAAGAGGCACGGCCTTCTTCGGCGGCGGCGGCGTGGCCGGTCTGATGCTCGGGGCGGCGGAGCTTTTCTTCGAGTACGACGCGGCGCGCGGCTCGCTCTCGTGCGGCGCGCTCGTGTACCGCTTCCGCAAAGCGCCGCGCCCGGGCGTGCTCCAAACCTTCTTCGAAGAGGCGGGCGCGGCCGGCGCCGGCGGCGGCGCGCTCGTCTACCGCGAAGAGACGCGGAGCCTGCTGCTCAGCCGCAGCTATTTCGAGGCGGCGGACGGCGAGGAGTTCGCGCGCGAAATGAAAAGACTCGCCGCGGCGAGTCTCGGTTGGGGCGCAGAATTGTTGGAGCGCGTCGCCTCGCGTCACGAACACGGCGCGGGGGGCCAGGGGGGCGTCTGACGCACCGGGACGCGGCCCGGCTAGTTGATGTTTCGCCGTAGGGGGGTGTTAGACGCCCCGGCGACCCGGCGCTTCTTCTTCTTCAGCGCGGCGCGCGTAGCAGCGCGAGCGGCCGCGCGATTGCTCATCGAGCGGCGCGTGCGGTCGTAGACGCCGGGGTTGTAGACCCTCACGCGGTACCCCTGCGCCCAGACCTCAGCGGCCGCGCCGGCAGCCAGCAACGCGCACAGGGGCAGCGCCGCGAACCTGCCCGTTAGATTTCCGATCCCGCCGCTCAACGATACTCCACGCCGTTCAGCGTAAACTTCAACTTCTCCGGCGGAGCGCCCAGCATGTTTTCCAGATTGGCCCGCGCCATCTCGCGCCACTGCCGCATCGCCTCGCGGTCGCCGGCTTGTTTGACCAGGCCGAAGCCGACGTCCGTCCACGCCCCCATGATGCCGAAGGTCTCAAACATCTGCTGCCGCTCGCGGTCAGACGCCCGCCGGAACTTGTCATCGGCGGCGAACACCTCCTCCATGTGTGCGCGCAGGGCGTTGAACTGCGACTGGCTCAGAGGCTCCGCGTCGAAGTAGACGGTGTGGCTGGAGGCGATGAGGTAACTGGCCGCGCGCGCCACGTCATTCGAGGGCGCGCCGCCGCGCCGCAGACGCTCCCGGTAATTTTCGAGCAGGTCGCCGAACATCTTTTCCAACTTCGGACGTTCGGCCGGAGTGCGTGCGATCTCGCTCGCCATCTGTTGCGGCATGATGCTGGGGGCGACCGGGCGAAAGGTGGTGGTGCCGGCCCGCGGCGAACCGGAGCCGCCCGACGTGGGTGGCGCGGGTCTGGTCGTACCCGCCGAACCGGAGCCTCCGCCGGCCGACTTCTTGCCGCCGCCGTACCGCGTGATGCGCGCCCCGGAGCGCACGGACGAGTAGACGCGGACGCGGTTCATCATCTGCTGATTCTGCGTCCGCATCAGGTTGATGTAGGCGGCCGACTGCGCCGAGGCGTCCGCCGCCGCGACGAGCAGCAAGGCCCCGGCCGCCAGTGTAAACAGCCCGTAGCGCATAATCCCACCCCCAAAGACAAAAGCCCGCGCGCGAACGCGGCACCGCTGAGATGCCTCGCGCTCGCGCGCAGGATGCATGATTTCTGCCGTCGCGGGCCGCCCCTTACGGGCGGATGTTGCGGATGATGCCGCTGATGGCCTCGTCCTGCTTCTTCAGCAGGTTCGACTTCATCTCGTTCTCCTGCTTCAGCTCGTCGAACTTGGCCTGGACCAGGAGGTTGTAGTTCGCCATGATCCGCTGCTGCTCGAACTGATCGTTCTCGAAGTTCTCGTCTTTCGGGTTGAGATGCTCCAGCTTCGGTCTCGGTGGAATTGGGCCTGGCATGTGTCTAGTCTCCTCTCCCTGCGTTTATGACTACCCCCCGGCCACGCCGTGGGATTTAAGCGCTTGGGCGATACCGAGCGCCATTGCCCGCGCGCGGTTCGCCGCCGGGTCGTTCTCAAGTGGATCGAGCGCGATGGCCTTCTTCAGGTTCGTCACCGCGTCTTCGGCCCGCCCCTGCCTCACAAAAATCTCGGCGCGGTTGACGTATGGCGCGATCTCTTCGGGGTCGAGTTCGACCGCGCGGTCAAGATGTCTGAGCGCCTCTTCAAACTGCTCGGTGCGGGTCAGGAGTGCGCCGAGGGCCGAGTAGGCGGCGGCGCTCGAAGGGTCCATCTCGACCAGCCCCTCGAAGATCGTCCGAGCCTTTTCGAGGTTGCCGTGCCTGTAGTACATGGCCCCGACCTCGCCCATCGCCTGAAATTCCTGCTCGTCAACGCCGAGCTTCTGGCGCGGCGAACCCTGTCCGCCTTCGACGCCCGCGTGACCGTCCTGTGTCGTCTTGCCTCGCATCGTCCTGACCTCTGCCGCCGCCCCGCCTTTCGCGCCGGGAGATTTCTTACGCCCTAGACGGGCTCCCTCGAATGCGCGTAGCGTAGGTTGAAGGTGGCGACGCTGTTATTATGCGCCGTCTCCTGCATCGTGTAAATAGCTCTGGTGTAGCTGCGGTCGCCGTCCGGGTCGTCGTCCCTGACCTGGTTGCTCAACTCGTCCGTGCGGTACTCCGAAAGGCGGTTGTCGCCGAAGCAGGAGCTCCTGCCGAATCGGCCGAGCGGGGGCTCGCGGTCAACCCGATTCTGCCATGACGAATCGTTGCTGAACTCGGAGACGAGCTTGAAGATGTCCTGGGCCACGCCCATCCAATTTCCCGTCATGAAATTGGTGGCGAGCGAGAGGACGTTCCCCATCCAGCCCATCCCGATGCTTTCAAAGAACCCGCTGAAAACCTTTCCCAGTCCGAACATAGCCTGCGCTCTCCTTTCGCCGGGGGCCTCGGCCACCCTCCTGACCTTATTCGCCTGAATTATCGGCGGCCGCCCGGAAATGTTTCCTGCCGGGGACTATTTGACATGACCTTTTTCTTCGGACGGCCCCTGCGGGCCGCTCAGATCACCGATCTCCCGCCTCACGCCCCAGTAAAAGCCTTCCCCGTCCTCCGGATACCAGGCTTGGGCCGTGACATCCGTTAAGGGTGATTGCGCGGTGTCGAATATGACCGCCCCGTCGCCCGCGTCTATCCGACCGTCGCCGTTGCGGTCGGTGGCGGTCTCGTCGTCGGTCAGGTTCTCAAAGCCTTGACCGAAAACGTCTTCGGGCGCGGGAATGCGCTGCAGGGGGTTGAAATCGGGGTCGGCGTTGTAGATGGTGGGCTGATTGCCGGGGGCGGAGTAGTTGGCGTGGGAGCCTTTCGCCACGTAGACCAGCAGCCTCCCGTTCTCATCCTTTTGCGCGTCCTCCCAGGTGACGGAGCTGCCGCCGTGGTGCGCGCTGAAGTGGACGTGGGCCGGCTCATAACGTCGCTCGCCGCCCTGCCCCGCTTCCCTAAACTCGACCGTAATGCGCTCCCAATCGCCGTCATGATTCTGGACGCTCGGCCCGTCGTTGTAGGCGTAGAAGACGTGGTAAGTGACCTTTAACGGCGGCCCCTGGTCGAGTTGGTAATGGATGGGGGCGCCGCTTCGGCCGTCGGCGTCGGGCGTCTGGCCGAGACGGCGGTTGTCGCCGTTGTCGAGGTTCAGGAAATAGTAATGGTCGTCGTCGAGCCGGGCGAGCCGGCTCGGGTCGATCTCGCCAGACTCTTCCATCTCCCGGTCTGGCAGAAGCCTCCTGTGCTCGCGCAGCTCCGCATTCTCGATGTATTCCAGTGGGGCGGCGGGAAAGTCCCGCTCGGCGGGGCTGAAAACGAGGATGGGCGCGTTCTCCCGAATGACTCGGGTGATTTCGTGACACGAGAGCAGAGGCTGCGGGGCGGTCACCGCCTGCATGGCGTCCGCCAGCTTTTCGACGGCGAACCTCAGCAGGCCGGCGGCGAAATTGCGCTCGCCGACCGCGCTCGCGCCCCCGACGTCGGAACGCTCCGGACGGGCGGGCGGAGGCGTTCGCAAGGGTTCCCGGCGCTCGCTTCGCGTCTCTGTCGGTGGCGGCGGGGTGGGCCTGATGTTCAGCATTATTCTCAGCCTTCGGAAACTTTACGTGCGGTGGCGGAAACGCGACCGTCAGGGGGCGTGTTTTCCATCATTGTCCGGCGACACACTACCAAACAATTATCGGCGGCGCGAGATTTATGTTTCCTTCGGCGGAAACGGAGCTTCGCGGCGGAAGGGTTGTGAATTCACCTGTTGTACGGGGTAGCCCCGACGGGAGAAAAACGTCTTAGCGTCGGGAGGCGCGTCCGTGCTATTTTGAAGCCGCTTCCGGGCGAAAATTCAGGCGTATGTCGGCAAACCGTTTACTCGAAGACTGGTTGCAGGGGCGCGCGAGCCTGGGCGCGGCCGGCGGGTGGACGCCCGAGGAGATGCGTCTGGTCGCAGACATCGGCTACGCGCTGGCCGAGCAGGGGCGGCACGAAGAGGCCCTGACCATCTTCGAGGGGCTCGCGGTGCTTGCGCCCGCGACCGCCTACTTCCAGTCGGCGCTCGGCGCGCTGTGGCTGCGGAAGGACGAGCCCGAGCGCGCCGCCGAACACCTTGAGGCCGCGCTCGCCGCAGACCCCGGCGACGTGACGGCGATGGTCAACCGCGGCGAGGCCGCCATGCGGCTCGGCGACCGGGAGGGCGCGCGCCGCCGCCTGCTCGCCGCACTCGAACTGGGGCCCCGCCCGCAGCAGGCGGCCGACGCCGCCGCGCTCGTCCGCGCGCGCGCTCTGCTGTCGCAGCTCCCGGCCTGAAAGTTCGACGTTCCCCGCCCCTCCCCCTTAAAATATCCTTCGCAAAAAAATTCGGCGCGCGCCGGAAACTTTTTCCGCGAATCCGCGATAACCGGGATGAACGGATATTTTCGCCCGAGCGTCCGGGCGCAAGATTTTGGTGAGATTTGTCGGCGACGACGCGGCGGACGCGGCGGAAGGTTTGAAGGGTTTTTCGGAGGGAGGCGATTATGGCAGACCCGGTTTCGGGAATCGTGCAGGGCAATTTGTCGCAGCAGTTGGAGGGGCAACGTCTGCAACAGCAACAGGGCGGCGGCGGTCAATCGTTCGAGAACGTCCTGCGGCAGCAGGAGGGGGGCGGCGCGCCGCCGTCCGCGCCTCCAGACGCGGCGGCCCCCGCGCCCGTCTCCGGCGCGAAGATCGAGCAGATGCGCGTAGACCTGATGGAGCGCGTCAGCCGCCTGCCGCCCGGCTCGCCGAGCGTCAACGCCCTGCTCCCCGAGTTGCTCGACTCGCGCACGCGGCTCGGGATGCTCCGCGACGTGATGGCCAAGCAGGGCGCGGCCGGCCCTTCGGGCACCGACCTGCGCGGGCGCTTCGGGCAGATAGAGACGGAGTGGAACAACGTCGAGTCCATCATGCGCTCGAACAAAGACCTCTCGACGAGCGAGCTGCTCGGGCTACAGGCGCGGCTCTACCAGGTGACGCAGCACGTCGAGGTCTTGAGTAAGGTCGTCGATCAGGTGACGGGCGGCGTGAAGACGATTCTCAACACGAACGTCTAAAGATTTGGGTCCTGACATCGGGGAGGTCTGAAGATGGCCGGGGCGGACAGAGTCGGCAACCAGCCTTTAGCTCCAATCGAGCCGAAGCGCGCCGAAGAGGCGGCGAGGCGGCGCGGCGGCGGCGCGGGCTTCGGCGAGCGCCTGTCGAACGACTCGGCGGCGCTCGCGCGGCGTGAGCGGCAGACGGCCGTCGCGCCGCCGTCCGACGAGGCTTTCCTGCGCGAGCGCACGTTCGAGGAGTTGAAGACGCTCGTGCAGGCGATTCAGGAGGGCGTCACAGACCCCTGGCAGTTGACCGACCTCATCTTCTACGCGCGCCACCCCGACATGAAGGGCGTGCCGCTCACGCACGAACACCAGGCGCTTTTAGACGAGTGGAACCAGATCAGCGCGCTGCTCGTCCACCCGACCTTGAACGAGGTGAGCGACTTCCTCGGCGCGAACGTACTCGGCGGCGAAGTCTCGGGGCCGCGGCAGTTCGCCACCGCCTTCGAGCGCGCCACGCACACGCCGGCCGGCTCCGCGCGCCTCACGGGCGGCGGCACCCACCGCTTCGACGACGTGATAGCGCGCTCCGTCGAGTGGTGCCCGGGGCTCTCGCCGGCAATACTCAAGAGCCTGCTCGCGCAGGAGTCGAACTTCGACACGGACGTCATCAACCGCTGGGGCTACGCCGGCATAGCGCAGTTCGGCCGCGAGGCTGCGCGCGAAGTCGGCCTGCGCGTGGGCGTCGCGGGCAGCGCCTCCGACGAACGGCTCGACCCCGGCAAGGCGATACCGGGCGCGGCGCGTCTGCTTCACCTCAAGGCGCAGCGTCTGGGCGCGTCGGCCTTCTCGCGCTACGGCCAGCCGAACGGCGTCGAGTTCTGGAAGTTCGTCCTGGCGGCCTACAACGGCGGCGAGGGCACGGTGACTGTGGCGATGGGGCACGCCTACCGCGAGGGGATGGCGCGTGCCCGGGGCCGCGGGCTGGTCGGGCCGGAGGCCGTCGCGTTCGCACGAAGCTACGCGTCGAAGTGGGATAACTTGAAGGCCGGCGGGCTGGGCTCGCCGCTGGGACTGGCCGCCGCGCGCTACTTCCCCTCGCTGGCCGAGATGAAGTATCACGAGATCGGCAACTACCCGACCGCCATCGTCGCGCGCGTGGCGGGCGCGAAGGGCTGACGGTCGGGGCGGCGCGTTTCCGAGCTTCTAAATTTTTCCGCCCGCAACCAACCTCGCGCGGAGTCGTGGCGATGGGTCTGGACAACGTCAAAAACACCACGCCGGCCCGCCCGGGCCTCGGCCCGGCCGACACGCCCGCGACCGGCGGCCCGCACGGCGCCCCCGACAACCGTGGCGAGACGCCCGACGGGCCGAACGCTACGCGCACGGGCGACGTGGCGAACCGGCCCGGGCAAAGGCGCGGCAACGGAAACGACAAGCACCCCCGCGTGCAGGACGTTCTCAACGAGGGCAAGCAGAGGGTTCAACAACTCCTCAACCGTCCGGGTGAGGCCGACGGCCGGGCGCGCGGCGCGCGCGGCGAGGAACACGTTCCGCCCGGTCAGGCGAAGAAGAATCAGGACGGCGGCCGGCCCGACGGACGCGACACGGGCCCCTCGCGCGTTCCCTCCTCCGAAGGCGGCGGCCGCGGCCGTACGAACGAATCACGCGGCCACGGACACTCCGACCACGGCAACCGCACGCACGGCCAAGGCCGCTCCGACGACGACCACGGCCGCAACAACTTTCGTCTCCCTTCAAACGACAACCCGGGCCGCGGGAACGGCTTCGACGGCTCGCACGGGCGCGGGCCGCTCGACGGGCGCGTGCCGGGGGCGAACGACCACGGCCGCCTGAACGTCGAGCCGCTCGTCGCATATCTGCGCGGGGGCGCGGGCGGCGAGCACATCCCGCGCGAGCTGCGTCAGGCTCTCGACGGCGCTTCCAGACTGCTCGGCTCCGACCTCGTCACCGCGCTCGAACGGCGCGGCGCGTCGAACAACGGCGGCGAGCACGCCGTCAAGTTCGTCGAGCACGCGCTCGCGCGCGTGGCGCGCTCTCTGGGGCGCGTGTCGGAGGCGGGCGGCGCGGCCGCGTCGAACGTCCCGCCGCGCGTCCACGGCGAGGCGGTCGGCGAACTGCTGGCGGCGACGCTGCTCGACAAGTATTTCCGAAGGGCGGAGCAGGCGGGCGGGCGCGTCGTCGCGCAGGCCGAGGCGCTGCTCGCGCGCATGCTTTACGGCAACGGGGGCGACGGGAGTAGTCAAGGCGGCGGGCGGCCCGCGCCGGGCGGTTTCGACGCGCCGCACAGGCCGGGGCCGGAGCTGCCCGCGCCACACCCGCTCGAAGTTCTGCGCGACCTACAGGCCGGCGCTTTCCGCCCGGCCGAAGTCAGTCGCTCCCCGTTCCCCCTGACCGGGCGCGCGCTCGTCGCCACGGAGATGATGGAGCTGATGCGGACGCTCGCCGCCGTCGAACGCGTGACGCGTGAGCTGCTGACGACCATGCAGGGAGCCGGCGCGCAGGCGTCGGGAGCGTTCGCCGCGGGCGATGGCGTCGAAGCGCCCCTGCTCGCGCTGCTGCGCGCGCTGTCGGGCACGCCGGGCGGGGCTGAGACGCTCGACGAGCTGCTCGCGCTGCTCCCGCCCGCGCTGCCCGGGCGCGCCGCGCGGCTTGAGATTCCGCGACTCGTCGAGGCGCTCGGCGGCGTGATGGTTGACGCCGACGGCCGCGCGCTCGTGACGAAGGACGGCGTGCCTCTCAAGCTCGACCAGTTGATGTGGCTCGGGAGCCTCGGCGGCGTGATGAAGGGCGCGGCGGGCGCGGAGTCTTTCCCCGTCCACCTGTCGCCGCTGCTCATCTACGGCTTCGACGCCGTCTACTCGCTCATCGGCTTCGACGGGCGGACGCTCAACCCGCCGCACTTCGCCGCCGTACAGGCGCAGGTCAACGGCTCGGAGCTGGAGTGGGTCTTCGGCCAGCCGCCGCTCTCCGAGGGCTGGATGCGCGCGCTCATCGAGCGGCTCAAGGACTCGGCGCAGGCCGACCACAACCTGCTCGGCGAGATGCTCGAAGATGCTCTGGCCGAAGGGCGCTTCCACGCCGCGCTCGTCGGCGGCACCGTCAGCGAGGGCGAGGCGCAGCCAGACACCTTCGCCGTCACACGCCTCCTGCCCGGTGCGACCGCCGATGCCAGCTTAGCTTTTGGCTATTAGCCGTCGGCTGTCAGCTAAAGACAAAAAGCTAACAGCCGACGGCTAACAGCTAACGGCTCGTCCCATGCCCTCTTCCGCCGACTCAACGCCGGGCGATTACGACCTGCGCTCTCTGAATCACGAGCGGCGCATGGCGGCCGTCTACCGGCGGCAGGCGTCGCACGACGCGGCGGCGATCCAGCCGCTCGCCAACGCGTGCTGGCGCGCGGCCTCATTCGAGTGGTCGCTCTACGGCGACGCCGAGACGGTGCGACGCCTGTGGGGGGAGGCCGCCGCGGCGCTCGCGCGCGGCTTCGCGCTCCGCCATCCGGGCTTCGACCCGAGCCCCGACCAGCTCGTCCTCGCGCTCCACTTCGCCATCGCCGCGCGCGAGCGCGAAGCCTTCCACACGCTCGCGCTCACGGCCCCGAACATCCGCGAAGGCGCGCTGCGCGGCGCGCGCGCCTTCCGCTCCTCGCGCGCGCACTTCCACCTCGCCGAAGGCTACGCGCTCGTCGCGCGCGCGCTCGCCGAGCAGAAAAACCACCCGGCGCGCGCGGCCGTCGCGGCGCTCGACGCGGCGCGCGCCGAGTCCGACCGCGGCTGGTGGGAGCGGCAGTTCCCGGACCCGCTCGACGCCGCCTGGCGCGTGAGCGAGCACGAGGCCGTCTGCGCGCTGCTCTCGGCGGTCGCGCGCCGCGTCGCGGCCGAGCCGTCGGAGACAACGCCGGGGGACGAAGAAGAGGCCGAAGCGGCCGCCGCCGAAGAGTTCGCGCGCACGGTCGACGAGACGCTCGCGCGGCTCGAACACTTCATCGAGCACGACCCGAACCACCACCCGAAGCTCTACGCGTGGCTCCCCGGCCTCTCGCTCTGCGCGCTGGCCGCGAGCGCGGGCTTTCCGATGGGATGGCTCGCCGAGCGGCACGAGCGCGGCGCGGAAGGCTACGCGCGCCTCCCGCCCGAACTCCTCCGCCCCGGCGGTCAGAACCGCCCGCGGTAGCGAGCCTTCATGACACGGCCTCGCCGCTTATCGAAGGCCCGCCCGCTACCGCGGGCGGTTCCGACCTGATTGACGTCTCAGTTGTTCTGGGGTTGTTGGTATCTGGTGGAGCCGACGAGCGTCCAGCAGAGCGCGAAGTCGGGCTCGCCCATCTCGGACTAGATGACCTGCATGTACCTGATGTGACCGCCCCGCACGAGTTCGTAGACGCTGAGCGTGTAGACTTCGCCGCCGGAGCCTCCCTCCAGCTTCGTGACGCGGTGGCGAATCCCCCTCCCGCCTATTGTCTTTCTCTGGAAGACAGACTCGTCCGGCGTCGTGCCGCCCATGATTAGCGAGACGGAGGCGACGACGGGGTAGCGGACTGCGCGGTTCCGATTCCCCGACGGCTCGACATCGAAGCCGTAGTCGTTGGCCTTCGCCTCGAAGCCCTCGGGCACGCCGACGACCAGCCCGTTCGCGTGTTGAGTCTCTTTCACGATCTTCATCGGGGGCGGGTTCCGCCCGCACGCGGGGGCCCACGCCGCGCAGAGCAGCGCGCACGCCAGCAGCAGCGGCGCGAGCGGCACGCGTTTATCTGAAGACGCGACTGGCCCGGACATCCCTAAAAGCCTCGCCGACGAAGCGGCCCCACGGCGGGGGCGGGCGTCAGAAGTTCTTGACCATCGCGGTCGGCGCCGCTTCGGGGAGGAAGTTGGCAGCGGGCGGCGCGGCCGGGCGCATGGAGATGCGGCCGACGGGCTGGACGTTCAGCTCGGGCGCGAGTTCCTGGTAGGAGAGCACCGAGAGCGTCGGGAACTCAAGCTCAACCATTCGGCGGACGAAGCGGCGCAGCTCCATGTCCGTGATGACGACCGGCTTCTGCGCGCTCGCCGGCAGGTCGGCTATCTCGCGCCGGATGGCGCCGAGGATGTCGTGCGAGATGTGCGGGTCGAGCGAGAGGAAAGAGCCCGTCGAGGTGCGCCGTATGGCCCCGCGTATCACGTCCTCTATCTCGGGGTCGAGCAGGTAGACGAAGAGCGTGTCGCGCCCGCCCGTGTAGCGGAACGAGATGTAGCGCTTCATCGAAGAGCGCACGTACTCGGTCAGCATCACCGGGTCTTTCTCGATGCGCCCCCACTCGCTGAGGGCGTCGAGGACCGACTTCACGTCGCGGATCGAGATGCCCTCCTGCACGAGCCGCTGCAACACGTCGGTCATCTGGTGGATGGTGACGACCTTCGGCACGACCTCCTCGACGAGCTTGGGCGCGCCGCGCGCGGCGAAGTCCAAAAGCGCCTGCGACTCCTGTATGCCGACGAACTCGTGCGCGTACTTCCGCATCACCATCGAGAGGTGGAGCGTGATGACCTCGGCCGGCTCCCAGACTTTCAAGCCAGCCAGCTCCGCGATGGGGCGCTGCGCCACGGGAATCCACGCGCCGGGCTTGAGGTCGGCCGGGTTGCGCACGTCCTCGCCCTCTAGCCCGAAGACGCGTATGTGCTCGGCCGAGTCGTTGACGTAGACGCAGTCGGGGCGGATGGAGCCGTAGACGACCGGCACCTCCTTGATGGCGATGAAGTACTGGAAGGGTTTGAGGGGCGCGTCGCCGCTCACGTAGCAGCTCGGCAGGAGGACGCCGAGGTCGTAGTAGAGCGCCGAGCGCAGCTTGGGCAGCTCCGCGCGGAAGCGCGCGCCGCCGGGCGTGCTCTTGTCGATGAGTTTGGTCAGCTCGCCGCTGACGACGACGGCGAGCGGGACGGCGAACGTCGGCTGCAAGTCGTCCTGCCCGGTGACGGCCCCGGCCTTTGCCTGCCGCTCAGCCTCCTCCTTCGCCGCCGCCGCCTGCGAGCGTTGCAGCGCGTAGCCGACGCCGCCGAGCGCCACGCCGACCAGAAGCAGCGGGACGTAAGGCATGCCCGGCAAAAGGCCCATCAGGACGAGCAGACCCGCGCCGATCATGATCGGCCGCGGGTTGCGCAAGAGCTGCCGGCCGATGTCAGAGCCGACGTTCGAGGTCTCCTCGTCGGTCGAGACGCGCGTGACGACGATGCCGGCCGAGACCGTGATGAGCATCGACGAGATGATGGCCGCGAGGCCGTCGCCGATGGTCATGATGGTGTACTTGTGGCCGGCCTGCGCGAACGTCATCCCGCGCACCAGCACGCCCGTCGCCAGTCCCCCGGCGATGTTCACCATCGCGATGACGATGGTGGCGATGGAGTCGCCCTTGACGAACTTCATCGCGCCGTCCATCGCGCCGTAGAGCTGCGACTCCTTCTGGAGCGCCGTGCGCGACGCGCGCGCCTGCTCCTGCGTGATGAGCCCCGAGCGCATGTCGGCGTCGATGGACATCTGCTTGCCCGGCATGGCGTCGAGCGTGAAGCGCGC
>DASWNR010000146.1:0-59581 GCA_036399155.1 Pyrinomonadaceae bacterium | reverse complement strand
GCGCCGCCTTGTTTCAACTACTGACCACTGTCTACTTCTTCCGATGCTTCTCGATGTAGGCGCGCGCGAACTCGTTGAGATGCGGGGCTTCGCGCAGGCCGATTTTCTCGGCCTCCTTCTCGGCGTCTTCGACGGGCCAGCCGTCGCGCAGCACGCGGCGTATCATCCAGAAGGCGCCGACGCGGATGGCGCCCGTGCAGTGGACGAAGGCGGGGCGGTTCGCCGCGTCGTCCGTCAGTTTTAGAAACTCGGCGGCCTGCTCCTCCTTCGGCTCGCCGAACGCGACGGGGATGTTGAAGTAGCGGAGGCCCAGACGCTCGGCCTCCGCGCGCTCCTCCTCCGCGCGGTGCTCGCCCGGCTGGCGCAGGTTGATGACGGCCCTGACGCCCTCCTCCTTCAACTTCGCGAGGTGTTCGAGGCGCGGCTGGCCGCCCGTGCAGAACTCCTTGTTGACCCGCAGGAAGTTGCGTATCGGCGGCGCCTCCTTCGGCGGCGTCTCCTGAGGCGCGGCGAAGGCCGTCGTGACGGCGAGCAGCAGCGCGGCGGCGGCGACCGCCGCGAGTTCTCTTTTCGCGTTGAAAGTCATGGAGCCTCTTTTCATCAGTACTTGTTCGAGCGTCCCGCCCTAGCCGTGCGCGCGAAGCGAGCGCGCGACGAGGCCGATGCCCCCGGCGAGGAGGACGAGCATGACGAGCGTGTTGAAGAGGCTCGTCGGTTGGAAGTAGATGCCGAGGTTGGCGATGATGCCGACGAGGATGATGACGACGCCCGCGAAGGTGAGCAGCCAGCCGGCTATCGAACGGCCGTTGAAGAAGAGCAGCCCGACGCCGAAGAGCAGCGGCAGCAGGCTCAGGCCGAAGGCGTTGTAGCCCCACAGCGTCCAGTAGCCGCTCGTCACCGTCACGCGCTGCGTCAAAAGGTACGCGCCCGCGACGCTCATCCCGACGCCGAGCAAAAACTCCCCGACGCCTCCGCTCGTCCCGCCCGCCCCGTGCCTCCGCGCCCCCGACTCGTCCTCCATCAACGTCCTCCCCGTAGCGCGTTATACTTCTTCAGAATCTCGATTGTTCTCTCGATCGGCAGCGCCTCGACGCGCGCGCCGGCGCGGCCGGTGACGGTCGTCGCGCGGAGCAGAGAGTTGTAGACGGCCTCCTCGGTGGCCTCGACGCAGGCGAGGAAGAGCGGAGACATCGCGTCGTTGGGAAGTAGCTCGACGCGGCGGAGCGCCGTGTCGCCGTGCCTGACCCGGTTCTGCGGCGCGGTGCTGAAGGCGATGACGTAATCGCCGCTGCCGTTGGTCGAGGGCGAGCCGGTGCGCGCGAGTCCGAGCATGGCGCGTGCGGCGAGCCGCCGCAGGTTGCGCGCGTCGAGCGGCGCGTCCGTCGCGACGACGATAATAACCGAGCCGTCGGCGCGGTCGGCGTTCGGCGAAGTGTCCGACTGTCCTTTCCGTTCAGACTTACGTGCGGGCTCAAGGTCGTCTTTGAGGTAGTAGCGCCCCAGCTCTCGGCCGACCGGCGCGCCGTTCATCGTGAGCACGCCGCCGTAGTTTGTCTGGACGAGCACGCCGACGGTGTAGCCGCCGTGCTTCGCCGGCACGACGCGAGAGGCCGTGCCGATGCCGCCCTTGAAGCCGAAGGCGACCGTGCCCGTGCCCGCGCCAACCGACCCCTCTTCGACCTCGCCGCCCTTCGCAGATTTGAGCGCCGCGAAGACCTCGTCGCGCCCGACGTGGCGTCCGCGGATGTCGTTCAAATGCCCGTCGTTTGTCTCGGCGACGAGCGGGTTGACGCTGCGCACGTCCTCGTTGCCGGGGAGCGCGAGCATCCACTCGACGAGCGCGTCGGCCGCGCGCGGGACGTTCAGCGTGTTGGTCAGAAGGATGGGCGTCTCAAGCTCGCCGAGTTCCTCGACCTGCGTCGAGCCCGCGAGCTTGCCGAAGCCGTTACCGACGAAGACGGCCGCCGGCACCTTCTCGCGGAAGAGGTTCCCGCCGTGCGGCACGACGGCCGTCACGCCCGTCCGCACGTCCTCGCCTTTGACGAGCGTGGCGTGGCCGACGCGCACGCCCTCCACGTCCGTGATGGCGTCGAGCCGGCCCGCCGGCAGCACGCCGACGCGCAGGCCGATGTCGCGCGAGCGGGGCCGCGCCGGTTCGGTCGAGCCTTTCTGTGACATCGCGGTCGGGAGCAGAAGGAGCGTTGCGAGCGCGAGCTTGAAAGTCCTCTTCAGCATA
Organism: Pyrinomonadaceae bacterium; assembly: GCA_036399155.1. Lineage (GTDB taxonomy): Bacteria > Acidobacteriota > Blastocatellia > Pyrinomonadales > Pyrinomonadaceae > QHXN01. The sequence continues at coordinate 57,345 of DASWNR010000146.1, read as the reverse complement.
ACTCAGGTGCAGGGGTCGCTGAAGCGGACGAGGTGCGTGCGGCCGCCGGCGCGGAAGCGCATGACGCTCAGGTAGTCGTCGAGCGACTCTTTCGGCGGCCCCGTGACCCACTCGCCGCCCTTCGCGCCCGCCGCGCGGAAGCGCGGACGACCCTCCTCCGTGATTTCAAGCACCAGCTCGTCGAGCCCCGCGTCTTCGTAGAAGCTCAGGTAGAGACTCCGCCCGTCGGGCGAGACGCCGGCGGGGATGGTCTGGTAGGGGAGCTGCCACGTCCGCAGCACCGTCTTCAGGTCGTCGGCGACCAAATCCGCCTCGGCGAGCTTGAACGGGGCCGGGCGCTTCAGCGCGTAGGTCACGCCGTCCGCGACGACCATCATCTCGCCCTTCGTCACCCGCAGCGCCGGGACGGTCTGGAAGCACTCGGCGCACATCCCGCCGCGGTCGTCGCCGACGAGCTTGAAAGTCACGTCGCGGCCGTCGGTGCGTGTCATCCGGTGTTCTAACGTTATCCGCGTCCGGGTCCCGTCGGGCCGCGGGCCGCGTCCCTTGAGGCCGTCGGGCGTGGGTAGTTCGCAGGCGTCGAAGTCGTAGTCGAACCCGCGCCGCGCGACAAGCTCGTTGGCGTAGCGCGCGAGCCCGGAGGCGGAGAGCGCGGGGCGGGACGCCTTGCGCCGCCGCACCTCTTCGATGACGTTCGAGGCTTTCAACGTCGGGAGCTGGCTCTGCCCTTCGGCCGCGACCGCTACGGTCATGGCCGCGGGGACGCGCGACGGACGCGCGTGGGCGCAGAGCAACGCGGCGACACACACGGCGAACAGCGCGCGGCTAAGTCTGCCCAAAAGTTCCTCCCGCGCCGCGCGCTTCGGGCGCGACGAGACTTTAACTGCGGCGCTTCCCGCCCGAAGCGCGGCCCGCAGAAGACCGTCCGGCGGGACTCTTCTGCGCGCCCTTCGACGCGCCCTGCCCCGCGCCCTTGCCGCCGCCTTTGCCCGAACTCCTGCCGCCGCCCTTCGACGCGGCGGAGGCCGCGCGCGAGGCGGCCGAAGTTGCGCGCGACGCGGCGCCGCTCACGGCCTTCGTCGCCCGGCCCGCGGTTTTGCCCGCTGACTTCGACGCCTTACGCGCGGCCTTGCCGGCCGGCTCCGACGCCTGACGCGCCGTGCGACTCGCCGACTTCGACGTTTGTCGCGTGGCCCCGCCCGCAGACTTCGTCGCCTGACGCGCCGCGCCGCTCGTAGACCTGGTCGCCTGTCGGGCCGCACCGCTTGCGGAGTCCGAAGTCCGGCGCGCCGCTTCGCCCGCGGATTTCGTCGCCCGCCCTGCGGTCTTGCCGGCGGCGTCGGAGGCCCGGCGCGTGACCTCGTCGGCGGAGCGCGAAGCCTGGCGTGCGACCTTGCCCGCCGACTCGGAAGCCTGACGCGCGACGCGGCCGGAAGACTTCGGGGTCTGGCTCTCCGCGTCGAGGGCCTCGCTCGCGGTGACGCGCGCGGCGAGCGTCGTCGGGAGCGAGCCGGGGTCTGTGACGGCCTCGGAGACGACCGACGCCGCGCTCGACGCCGCGCCCGTCACCGAGTCGAGTGCGGAGTCCGTGGCCGCCGCGCCCACGTCCTTCGCCGCCTCCGCCTCCGTGCGGGCGAGCTTCGTGTTCTCGCGCGCGGCCGTGTCGAGGGCGCGCTCGGCCGACGCCTCGCGCACCGCCTCGCTCGCCGTCGAGCTGACGGCCGAGACCGCGCCCGCCGCCGTCTCAAGCGCGGTGTTCGCCACCCCCACGGCGGTCTCCCCCGCCTGACCGACGACGCTCGCCGCCGTGTCCACGACCCCGCCCACGACCCTGCGCAACGTGTCGAGCACGCCGCCGCCGCTTCTCCCCTTCTTAGTCGCCATCCCCACCTCCTCAAACAGTAGTCAGAAGTCGGTAGACAGTAGACAGTAGAAAATCTTTCGTCAGACGAATGGTCGGCGTCCCAACGTCAGTGACCGCGACGCGGAGCGCTACCGGCCACTGACTACTGTCTACTCCCCAAATAATCACATCACGCCGCTCTCGCGGAAGCGTTCGAGCTGCGTGTCCGCGAAGCGCCGCTCGCGCGCGTTGAGCAGGAGCTTCGCGGCGGCCGCGCCCAGGAGCGCGCCGACGCCCGCGAGCGCGAACAGCCCGCGGTGCGTCGTCGCCCAGAGCTGCTGGCTCGACCCCGACGCCTGTTCGTCGAAGCGCCCGCGCGCGCCGTGGTCGCCGGGCACCGGCTCCCAGAGGTTGTCGCGCCTGTCGGGCGCGACCGACTCGCCCGTCTGCTGCGCGTCGTAGCCGGCCTTCGACAGGTACCAGTCGGCGAGGCCGGGCGCGACCTTGTCGCCGACGACGGCCTTGATCGTCGGCCAGCCGACGTACAGCTCGCGCCGCTCGTTGTGCGCCGCCCAGTAGACGGCGCGCGCGCCGACCTCCGGCTGGTAGATCGGGGGCACCGGCTGCGGCTCGCGCGGCAGGCGCGACTTGACCCACGAGAACTGCGGCGTGTTCATCGCCGGCAGTTGCACCATCGTCACGCGCACGTTCGAGCCCTCGTGGAGCAGCTCGGCGTGGAGCGAGTCCATGAAGCCCTGTATCGCGTGCTTGGCCGCGCAGTAGGCCGACTGTAAGGGGATGCCCCGGTAGGCCAGCGCCGAGCCGACCTGCACGATACAGCCGCGGTCGCGCGGCAGCATCCGCTTCAAAGCCGCGAGCGTGCCGTGGACGTAGCCGAGATACGTCACCTCGGTCACGCGCCTGTACTCCTCGGGCCGCATCTCGCGCACGGGCGAGAAGACCGAGACCATCGCGTTGTTGACCCACACGTCAATCGGCCCCAGCTCGCGCTCCACCCTTTCGGCCGCGCGCTCTACGGCGTCGGCGTCCGACACGTCGAGCGGCAGGACGAGCGCGCGCCCGCCCGCGTGCTCGACCTCACGCCGCGCGGCTTCGAGCCCGTCGCGCCCGCGCGCGATGAGCGCGACGCGCGCGCCGCGACGCGCGAACTCTCGCACGGTCGCGCGCCCCACACCGGCCGACGCGCCCGTGACGACGACGACCTCACTTCCCTTCGCCGGGTTACCCATTTGCTCACTCCGTTCGCAGGCTATCAGCCGTCGGCCTTTAGCTTTTAGACGGCAAAGAATGCCGCTTCAAATCAACTTGCCTCTTCCGCCGATGGAATCGGCTAACGGCCGACGGCCGACGGCCAAAGGCTTCTCACAGCACGCTGCCGCGCGCGTCGCCTCGCGCGTCGTTTGTGACGAGCGAGTTGGGCGCGTCGAGGTGCGCGCCGTCGTCCACGCCGACGCCGAGGCGGTCTACAAGTTCGCCGCCGAGCCAGCCCGTCACGCCCGCGAGCAGGAAGCCGGCGACGGAGGCGGCGAGCGCGGCGGTCGTCGGCCTGTGCGCGGGGCCGGGCGAGCCGTAACGTATCCAGAGGCTCAGGGCGAACAGCGCCATCACGAAGAGGTTGCCGACGCCGTGGAGCAAGCCCACGGACTTGGCGCGCGTCCCCGCGGGGATCGCGAGGTAGTCTATGAGCCCGAACGGCGAGGCGATGAGCCCGCCGACCAGACCCGACGCCGTCATCCAGAAGGCCACGGTCGAGAGCGTGTCGGCCGTCGAGGGCGTGTCGGTGAACAGGTATATCACGTCGAAGATGACCGCCGTCGCGAGCAGGCCGAACGGGAACGGTATCAACATCTGGTGCGCCGGGTGCCCGAGTATTTTAGCTCTACTCTCCATAACGCTTTCCTCCTCACACTTCAAGCGGCCGGGCCGCGCGGGGGCGCGACGGCGTGGCAAAAATTTTGAGGGGAAATTTTGTCTGTAAGATACTTGCCGCGCCGGCGGGCTGTAAAGGGGTTTCCGCGCCCGGCGCCCGCGCCCGCGCGTGCCGCGCGAAACTTGCTATACTCCCGACAAAGATTTTCCAACAAGTAAGACGGCGGAGGGCGGCCTGATGAGCAAACGCAGTGCGGACGAGCCGGGGAGCGAAGAGCCGGAGGGCAAGGCCGCGCTCAAGCGGCAGATGGAAGAGGCGCGCGACTCGATCAGCGAGACCGTGGCCGAGATCAAGTCCGTGGTCACGCACCAGTACGAGGAGGTGCGCGAGACGGTCGAGAGCGTCAGGGAGGGCGTCGGCGAGGTGCTCGACTGGCGCACGGAGTTCGAGCGCAACCCGCTGGTCTGGGGCGCGGGCGCGGTCTCAATCGGCATCCTCGTCGGCTTCGGCATCGCGCGCGCCTTCGACGAGCGCGAGGAGCCGAGCCCGCGCGGCCGTCGCAAGACCGTCACCACCGGTGAGCACGTCGTCGCCGAACTCTCGGGCTTCGCGGAGGTCGTGCTCCCGACCATCTCCACGAAGGTCAAGGAGCTGTTCGGCCTAGACCTCGACGCCTACCTGCGCGCCGCCCACGCCGAGCGCCCCGCGCCGAAGCGTCTGCCGAAGAAGGTCGCGTCGAAGAAAGGCGCCGCCAAAAAGAGCGCCGCGAAGAAGCGCGCGGCGTCGTCGAAGGCCGCACGCAAGCGCGGGTAGGAAGTTCAAATAGGAAGTTCAAAGTTGCAAGTTCAAAGTTCAAAGTTGAAGACCAGAGTTCTTAACTTTGAACTTTGAACTTGCAACTTTGAACTATCCCCTGACGGGTGTATCGTTTCCGCGCCGGACGGCGATGCTTGCCGGGTCGGCGCTTCAGATAAACCACCTGAAAATCCTCGCCTTCGGCCGCCTCCGCGCGACGCGGCTCGCCGCTTGCATTTCTTCCCCGATGTCGCTCGGACGAATACAGAAACGGTACGGCCCGCGGCGGCCGGGGATTCGGGCGCGTAAGAAAAATCCCGTCGGTCGGAGGAGAAAGAGATGTTAGCGATTATTGGTTGGATAGTCTTCGGACTTATCGCGGGGATCATTGCGAAGGCCATCATGCCGGGGCGCGACCCGGGCGGCGCCATCGTCACGATCCTGCTCGGCATCGCGGGCTCGGTCATCGGGGGCTTCATCGGACGCTCGATGTTCTACCGCGGCGACAATGAACCCGGCACGATCATGAGCATGGTGTTTGCCGTCATCGGCGCGATCATCCTGCTGGCGGCCTACCGCATGATTAAAGGCCGCAGCGCGACCACCTAGCCCGGCGCGGGATAGACAGGCGAGAGAGCCGCCGCGCGTCCACTCTACCGTGGACGCGCGGCGGTTCTGTGCTTTCGACACGGCTTCGGCGCCCGAAGCGCCTTTCGTACTCGTCCGCTTTTTTCGGCCGCACAACAAATCCGCCGCGCGCGAAAGGATGTTGCGCGCGGCGCTGCTCGGTGCTAATTTCTAACCAAACTTTCCGACACGAAGAGAGATGGCGCTTTGAAGTGTGTGAGGCGATTCCGGCGGGCGGGGCGCGGCGAAGACTACGCGCGTGAGCGCGTGAGCCGGCCCGGCCTGGTCATGCTGGCGCTCGTCATCTTCGCCTTCGGTTTCATCTACGCGTACCCGCGCCTGAAGGGGCCGCCGCTCGTCCGGCGGGACTTTGTCGGGAGGGTCGTGGACAAGTCTCTGACGCTGCGCGAGTCGATGATAGGTACGGCGGCGCTCCCGAGTCTGCTGGTCGAAGACGGAGGGGGCCGCCGGTTCGATGTCGCCGTCAACAGCGAACAGTACGAGCGGGCGCGCGTCGGCATGTGGGTCAGGCGGGGCGGCGGCGAGGTCAGGCTTTCGTGGGACGAGCCCGCGCCGCGCGCGCCCGTCGGGGGCGACAACGCCAGAGTCCGCTAGGCGCGCGCCGCGCGTATTTTTAGAACGGGGGATTTGGAGAGATGAAGAGCGATTCCGGGCAGACGACTTCGGTGTGGATGGCGACGGGCGACGTGGCGGCTTTCGAGCCGCTCGCAGGCGAAGCGAGCGCCGACGTGTGCGTCGTCGGCGCGGGGATAGCGGGACTGACGGTCGGGTACCTGCTGGCGCGCGAGGGGCGCAAGGTCGTCGTGCTCGACGACGGGCCCGTGGCGGGCGGCGAGACGGCGCGCACGACCGCGCACCTCGTCAACGCGCTCGACGACCGCTACTACGAGCTTGAGCGTTTGCACGGAGAGCGCGGCGCGCGGCTCGCCGCCGAGAGCCACACGGCGGCCGTAGACCAGATAGAGGAGATCATCGAGCGCGAAGCGATAGAGTGCGACTTCGAGCGCCTCGACGGCTACCTCTTCGTCGCCCCGGGTCAGTCCACGGAGGAGTTGGGGCACGAGCTTCGCGCCGCGCACCGCTGCGGGCTGACCGAGGTCAAGTACGTCGAGCGCCTCCCCTACGACGGCTACGACTTCGGCGCGGCGTTACACTTCCCGTACCAGGGGCAGTTCCACATACTCAAGTACATGGACGGCCTCGCCCGCGCCTTCACGCGGCTCGGCGGCCGTCTCTACACGCAGACCCACGCCGACAAGATAGAGGGCGACGGCGAGACGGCGCGCGTCACAACGTCGGGCGGGCACGTCGTCACCTCGGGCGCGGTCGTGGTCGCCACCAACACGCCGGTCAACGACACCGTCACCATCCACACCAAGCAGGCCCCGTACCGCACGTACGTCGTCGGCGCGCGCCTGCCCGCCGGCTCCGTCCCCCGAATGCTCCTGTGGGACACCGAAGACCCTTACCACTACGTTCGCTTGCAGACGTTGAAGGGCGAGGCGGGCGCAGCTTCGCACGACGTGCTCATCGTCGGCGGCGAGGATCACAAGACGGGTCAGGCCGAAGACTTCGACGAGCGCTTCCGGCGTCTGGAGGAGTGGACGCGCGAGCGTTTCCCGCAGGTCGAGTCGTTCGAGTACCGCTGGTCGGGTCAGGTGATGGAGCCCGTGGACGGCCTCGGCTTCATCGGCCGCAACCCCGGCGACGCGTCGAACGTCTACATCGCGACGGGCGACTCCGGCAACGGCATGACGCACGGCACCATCGCCGGCATGCTCATCCGCGACCTGATCCTTGGCCGCCAGAACGCCTGGGAGACCGTCTACGACCCGTCGCGCCTCTCCCTGCGCGCTGGCGGCGAGTACGCGAAAGAGAACCTGAACGTCGCCGCGCAGTACGCCGACTACCTGACGGGCGGCGAGGTCTCTTCGGCCGACGAGGTCGCGCCGGGCACGGGCGCCATCATGCGCCGTGGTCTGTCGAAAGTGGCCCTCTTCCGCGACGACGCGGGCGCGCTCCACGAACACTCCGCCGTCTGCACCCACCTCGGCTGCGTCGTCGCCTTCAACGACAAAGAGAAGAGCTGGGACTGCCCCTGCCACGGCTCCCGCTTCGACCCCACCGACGGCCACGTCCTCAACGGCCCCGCCATCAGCGGTTTGGAGCCGGCCGAGGGGTAGATGCCATATGCGAATTGGAGGGCCGCGTGGCATATTTGGGGGCCGACTCGCCGGTCCGGGCGCGTGATAGACTTATAGTGAGTACTAAGCGGCCGGCGCGATATTTTCGGCGCGGAAAACCCAACAATTAGATGGCCACCAACGAATTCATAGACACCATACAGCACGGCGACTCTCTGAAGGTGCTGCCGAAGCTGTCGGAAGCCTCGGTTAATTTAATCGTCACGTCCCCGCCTTACGCCGACAGCCGCAAGAAGACTTACGGCGGCGTCCATCCAGATGAATATGTGGAGTGGTTTCTGCCTATCTCCGACGAGCTGAAACGGGTCTTAACGGACGACGGCTCGTTCGTACTCAACATCAAAGAGAAGGTGGTCGACGGCGAGCGGCACACCTACGTCCTCGAATTGATCCTCGCGCTGAAAAAGCGGGGCTGGCTCTGGACAGAAGAATACTTGTGGCACAAGAGGAATTGCGCCCCGGGCAAGTGGCCGAACCGCTTCCGTGATGCCTGGGAGCGGTGCCTGCACTTCACCAAAAATAAGAAGTTCAAGATGAATCAGGACGCCGTGATGGTCCCCATAGGGGACTGGGCCACGACGCGGCTGAAGAAGCTGAGCGAGAACGACAGCAGGAGATTCAACTCACAGGTCGGCAGCGGCTTCGGTAAGAACATCGCCAACTGGGTAGGCCGGGAGATGGCCTACCCCACGAACGTCCTGCACCTCGCGACCGAGTGCGGCAATAAGAACCACAGCGCCGCGTTCCCGAAGGAGTTGCCCGCGTGGTTCATCAAGCTTTTCACCGACGAGGACGATGTCGTGCTCGACCCGTTCGCCGGGAGCGGCACCGCGTGCGTCGCCGCGTACGGGCTCGGCCGCCGCTTCATCGGCGTCGAACTGAAGGACGAATATCACAAGCTCGCATTAGAGAATATTGATGAGGCCGTGACCGAACCTGTACAGAGAAAGCTGATATGACAAGCAGGAGGCAGTACAAAGATTATTACAAATTCCTGGCCGAGAACGTCGTCACACCTTTCTACTATGAGCGCCTGATGTACCTGCGCTGCGTCATGACCCTGCGGCACGTCCTCGGCAGTAAAAACCCTTACCTGCTCAAGGCCAAAAACATAGCTTCGCCGGACGAGTTAGTGCGCAGCACCGTTGACGCCTTCCTCATCGCACAAGAGGAGACGATGTTCGGCAACAAGCTGGAAGCATTCGCCATTTATGTCTCGTCGAAGTTGTACGGCGGCTTTAAGTCAGAATTCCCGAGCGTGGATTTAGAGTTCGTGCGGGACGGCGTTTATTACATAGTTGGCATCAACTGGGGCAACAGCGACCAGCAGAATAGGATGAAGGACAACTTCAAAGCGGCGCGAGAATACTTCCTTGAGCACGGGGAGACGCGGGAGGTCGTCGCCGTCAACGGCTGCATCTACGGGAAGGACGGGAGCCCGCTCAAACAGAACACAGACCCCGACAAAATTTTCTACAAATACGCCGGCCAAGACTTCTGGAGTTTCATCTCCGACGATGCGGAGATGTACCGCGAGATCATCAAGCCGATTGACGAAGAGGCGCGTGCGCGTGACGAAGAATACAAGCGCGCCTACGATGGTAAGGTCAATGGCATGGTCAAAGAGTTCAGCAACATCTTCCTCGACGACGACAACCAAATCGATTGGGTGAAATTGGTCGATTACGTGTCCAAGCGTGGGAAGGCTGACATTGTATTTCCCAAAGAAGCAAAGACCACCGAGTGCGCAGAGTATTTTAAGAAGAAAGAGGCGGAGAAGAAGCGATTAAAAGAAGAGAAGGCGAAGAAGGATGCCATGAGAAAGCAGATGCGTAGCTAACCCTGCCTGATGTGACTGCCCCTGCCACGGCTCCCGCTTCGACCCCACCGACGGCCACGTCCTCAACGGCCCCGCCATCAGCGGTTTGGAGCCCGTCGAAGAGTAGTCCCGCGTGGGCTGTTCGGTATAGCTGTCGGTGAGCTGGCTCTCAGCGGATGCGGCGCTTTATGCCTTCGTGCTTCTTTTCGGTCGGCAGTTTGTCGGGGAGGTCTAGGTCGTCGTCAACGAGCACGTCCATCCAGACGTTGGCGACGCGGGCGTACAGTAGAAGAATCCTCAGCGGCGGCTCACGCTTTCCCGTCTCGAACTCTGAAATCCTGTTGTACTCGATAAGGTCTTCGGCACCCAGACGCCTCAGCATCTCGGTCTGGGAGACGCCGAGCGCGTCCCTGATTGCCCGCAGCTTTTCGGGCAGGCGCTCTTGCCTGAGACGCGGGTACGTGCCCATCAGGAGATTCCTCCCGACAGGCTCGCCAATAGAATTTCGGGCTTGCCTTTATAGGCAATTGCCCATAAGATGTCTGTGCGTGATTGATTCGCCGTGAGTAGGAACCTTCCTTGCTCAACGGCGATGCTCATCTCTCCGAGGTTGAGGGTGAGCTTTCGCGACGCATCCGACCCGTTGCCTTATCAAAGAACGGCGGGAATATAACACAGGGGACTCACGTGGGCATTTTAGTTAGCGATTAGCGCAGGCACGTCTTTCGGGCGGGAGGCTGTGCGGCGGCCCCGGCGATCCACGCCGGGAAGACGAAGGGCGGAGTTCGGAGGTTTTTGCCTCGAACTCCGCCCTTCGGGTTGTAGGTGTTTTAGCTCTTACGTGCCGCCCTTCGTGCCTTTGAAGTCGTAGGTGACGTAGAGGCGGAGCTTGCCGTCTTTGGCCTCCTGGCGCACCTCGCGGGCCTGTGCGCGGAGGGCGCCGCCGGCGGCCTGGACGGGGATGGCGAGCGTGAGCTGCTGGCCGCGCATGAGCACGAGCGGGTTGACACGCTGGTTGATGGCGCCCTGCACGAAGGCCGTCGCAAGGCCGCTCACGAGGGGCGGCATCCCTTCGAGGCTGACGCCCACGACGTTGAGCTGGCCGTAGAGCGTCTGCTCCTCGGCGGCGAAGCGGAAGTCGATGTTGGCCTCGGCCGTGCCGCGCATGTTCTGACAGCCCATCAGGTTGTACGTGCCGCTGAAGGCTAGGGGCACGACGACGCGCCCGTCCCTCATCAGCACGCCGGTCTTGATGTCGCCCGCGTTCGGCTCGACCACGACCTGATTCTGGCAGCCCTCGGCCGCCGCCGGCGGGAAGGTCGGCTTGTTCAGGTCGCGGAAGATGGAGTCGAGCAGCGCGCCGAAGAACTGCTCGTCCAGCTCGACGACGGCCGTGCCCGGCGGAGGCCCCCCGGGGTCGGGCGCGCGCACCGGCTCACCCTTGACCGTGCCGGTCTTCGGCGTGCCGACGAAGAGGAAGTAGGCCCCCGCGCCGCCCAGCACGACGCCGAGCAGGAGGGCGAGAATGAACTTCATCCGTCCCCCCTTAGCGGCCGGGCGTGGCCGAAGGCGAGGCCGCGGGCGCGCCGCCCGCCGCCGCCTGCGAGTTGATGAAGGACATCAGCATCTGCACGCCCTGCGCGAGCTGCGCGCCGTACTGCCTGACCTCCTCGGGCGAGAGCGCCTTGTAGCCCTGCGGTATCTCGAAGTCGGCCGGGTTGGCTTCGGTCTTGAGGTCGCGCGTCTCGATGACGACGTTGCCCCCAGAGACGCCCTGCACGTTGCCCGTCGACTGGCCGAAGCCCTCGATGCGAAGCGGCAGCCCCGTCTCCTTGTCGACGTAGATGAAGCTCTCGCCCTGCACCTGGCCGGCGGTCGTCTGCGTCTGCGTGCGGCCGGCGGCGCGGTACTTGATGGCGGGGCGCCCGTTGAAGGTCTCCTCGCCGACCTGCGTGACGCCCTGCTGGCGCGAGACGAAGGCGACGAGCTGGCCCGGCGTCATCGAGCGCACCTGATCCATGTTGACGCCGGTCATCTCCTGCGTGAGTTCGGCGTACTGCTTGCGGCCGTGCATGATGACGTAGCGCTTGTCGGCCTTGTCGAGGAAGACCAACTCGCCGACGGCGGGCAGCACGACCGAGTAGCGGCGGTCGGCGCCGTTGCGCGCGACTTTGAACTCGGCCCGCGCGGTCTGCTGCTGCTGCCCCGCGGTGGCGAGCGTGGCGACCATCGTCGCGGTGTACTTGTCGGGCTCGCGCGCCTCGATGGTCTGCCCCGTGTTGGTCTGCACGGTCGAGGTCGTCATGTTCGCGTTCGTGTTGCTGTTGATGTTAACCGTCGAGTTGCCGTTGGCGTTGGTCGCCGCCGTCGTGTTGCTCGTCTCGGTCGCAGACTGGCAGCCCGCCAGCCCCGCGGCCAGCGCGGCCGCCGACAAAATCCCTCTCGCTACGTTCACAAGGCGCATGAAAATATTTCCTCCCTCTTCCGGCAGAGATGGTCTAAAGAGACTGTTTGTTCAGGGGCAATTTAGCGTCGGAAGGATAACACAAGTAGGCAGTAGACAGTAGTCAGTAGCGCCCCGCGTCACCGCGTTGACGTTGATGCCCCGACGCCTCGGTTGTGAGCGCTTTTCTACTGTCTACCGCCTACTGCTTTTTAAAAGAGCGACGGCTGGTCTTCGAGGTCTTCGGGCGGGACGAACGGCTCGCCGAGCAGGCGCTTGAGCTTGTTGGCGCTCGCAGGGGCGTGGCCCTCGTAGAAGTTGCTGAAGTACGCGTAGACGGCGCGGCCGCGCTCGCGCAGGCGTTCGACGGCCGCGGCCCAGCGGTCGAGTCCCGCGTCGCGCGGCCGGACGACTTCGTCGAAGCGCGTGAGGTCGCGCGCGCCCATCCAGCGGACGTATACGAAGTCGGTGGTGTCGAGCAGCGGGGCGGCCGCGCGCCACACGCGCTCGCGCGTCACCCACGGGCCTTCGACGAGCGCGAGCGAGACGTGCGCCTGTAGAGAGAGCGGCACGAGCAGCTCCTCCTCGAACCAGAAGGGGTCGCGGAACTCGACGGCGAAGCGTATGTCTTCGGGCAGCAGGGGCAGGAACTCCGAGAGGGCGCGCAAATTCTCGCGCGTGGCCTCGAACTGCGGCGGGAGTTGGACGAGCACGGCCGCGAGCTTGTCCCCGAGCCGGCGCGCGCCCCGGCAGAACTCGGCGAGCGCTCGCTCGGCCCCCGCGCCGCGCAGTGCCTGCTCGTGCGTTATCTCGCGCGGCAGCTTGAGCGCGAAGGTGAAGCCGTCGGGCGTCCGCGCGGCCCACCCGTCGTAGGTCGTGTCGGAAGCCGCGGCGTAGAAGGTCGAGTCCACCTCGACCGTGTCGAAGGCGCGCGCGTAAAGGTCGAGCATGTGCTCGGCGCGCGTCCCCGTAGGGTAGAAGACCGGGCGCGCGGAGCCCTTCGGCGTCACCCAGTCGTCGTAGTTCCATCCCTGGCACCCCACGCGCGGGCGCGGCCCTGACTCTTTCTGAAGCTCCGTCATCGGTTAACTTTTTAATTCAGCGTCGGGGTAAAGAGCAATTTCAGAATTCGGATTTCAGATTTCAAATCGGGACTTCAGACGCGGCAGACGATGAGCTGGACGCCGCCGAGCAGGTAGTTCCTGACGCTCAGGACTTCGAGTCCGGCGCGTCGCGCCTCGTCGGCGGTGCGGCGGTTGAAGTGGTCTTCAAAGAGCCGGACGGTCAGGAGGCTCAGCGCGTCGAAGACGTAGCCGAGCGCGCCCGCCGGGCGGACGTGTTCAAGCAGCACGACGCGCCCGCCCGCGCGCACGACCCGCCGCAGCTCCGCCAGCGCGCGCGCCGGCTCTCGCACCGAGCAGAAGACGAGCGTGGCCAGTCCCGCGTCGAACGCCGCGTCCGCGAACGGCAGCCGCTCGGCGTAAGCCTGCACGAGCGCGACGCCCGGCGGCCTCTCGCGCCTCTCGCCCGCGCGCAGGAGCATCTCGCGGCTCGGCTCGGCGCACGCCGCGCGCGCGCCGGCGGGGTAGAACGGGAAGTTCGCGCCCGTGCCCGCGCCGACTTCTATGAGACGCACGCCCCGCGGCACTTCGGCCAGCGCGGCGGCGCGCAGACGCGCGAGCCCCGCGCGCTCCAGGGGGCGCATCCAGCGGTCGTAGCAGGGGGCGGCGCGGTCGTAGACGGGAGGCTTGTGCGGCATCGGGTGCGTGCGCGGCGGCGCGCGGAATTTCAGAAAATCAGTCTCACATCCGAAAAAATGAAGAAGGCCGCGGCGCGGCGCGAGCATTAGGCCGGAAAATTCGCGCCGCACGCGAGGCCGCGCGCGGGCACGACTGTTGCTCTGCGGGACTTTCGTCCTCGGCAGTAACTTCTCTTGCACCCTTCAAACGAACACTGGGCGGGCCTCTCACGAGCTTTCGCAAACCGCCGCCGCCGACCCGGACTTGGGGAACGGATTCGCGCGCGGCAGCCGTCCGGTTCAGCACTTTTATAACACGTCTTTCATCCGGCGGGTTCGGGGCGGCTTCGACGCGGCCCGCGCCCCGACCTTCATCCACCGTCACGGCCTAATCTTCGACGACGGCGGCTCGGCGCGCCCCCCCGGGCGGTTCCCCGGCCGCGAAACTTCGAGACCTCAGGAGGGAAGACGATGAAGAAGAGAGCTACGACATTGTTGCCGCTACTGGCGGCGGCGGCGCTGCTGCTGACGGCGCTGGCGCCGCGCGCCGCGGCGCAGACGACGGGCACCATCTCCGGCACCGTGGTGGACGAGAAGGGCGCCTCCATCCCGGGCGCGACGGCCGTCGCGCGCAACACCCAGACCAACATCTCGCGCACCGCGCAGACCGACGCCGACGGGCGCTACCGCTTCACGGGGATGCCGGTCGGTGGCTACGAGATCACGGCGGAGGCGGCCGGCTTCTCCAGGTACGTGCAGACGGGCGTCCAACTCCTGCTCAACCAGGACGCGGTCGTGGACGTGACGATGCGCCCGGTCGGCGTCGAGGCCGTCGTCAACGTCACGGAGAACGCGTCGCTCCTCAACACCGCGAACGCCGAGGTCTCGACGCGCTTCGACGAGCGGCGGCTCGCGGAACTCCCCCTCGCCACCAACCGCAACGTCTACAACGTCGCGCTCTCGGCGGCGGGCGTCGGGCAGTTGAACTCGGGGCAGTCGCAGTTCGCCACCGGCATCAACTTCTCGGCCAACGGCGGCCGCGTCCGCTCGAACAACTTCATGATCGACGGGCAGGACAACAACGACTTCGGCGTGGCGGGCGCGGCCATCCCGCTCAACAACCCAGACCTCATCCAGGAGGTGCGCCTCGTCACCAACCAGTTCAGCGCCGAGTACGGGCGCAACTCCAGCGCCGTCTTCAACGCCATCACCAAGGCGGGGACGAACGACTACCACGGCTCGGGCTTCTGGTTCCACAACGACAACGCCCTGAACGCGTGCAGCAACACGCAGAAGACCGCGGGTTTCTGCAACCCTGCGGCGGCCGACCCCTCGCGCCGCGGCGCTCCCTTCCGCATCGAGAACCAGGTGGGCGGCACCGTCGGCGGCCCGCTCCACCTCCCGCGCTTCGGCGAGGGCGGCCGCTCCGTCATCTCGGGGCGCGACCGCACCTTCTTCTTCTTCTCCATCCAGCGCTGGTTCGACCGCCAGCTCGGCGTCGGCACCGCGCTGCACGGCGCGCCGACCGCGGAGGGCAAGGCGCTCCTCGCCGCCGAGTACGGCGACCGCCCGCAGGTGGCGGCGCTGCTGCGCTTCCTCCCCGCGGCGCAGACCCCCATCGGCGCGAGCGCCCGGTTCGTCGCGCGCGACGGGACGATCAAGTCCGTCCCGCTCGGCTCGCTGACGGGGTCGCAGCCCTCGCTCTTCAACGACTGGCAGACCTCGATCCGCATCGACCACCGCATCAGCGACGGCCACAACGTCTACGGCCGCTACATCTACCAGGACTCCGACCGCGTCGGCGGCACCGTCTCGCAGATCACGCCGCCCGGCTTCTCCTCGACCGTCCCGTCGCGCACGCAGGGCGTCAACATCTCGCTCAACAGCGTGCTCTCGCCGCGCGTCGTCAACGAGGCGCGCGCGGCCTTCCTCCGCAACTCGTCGGCCAGCGTGGCGCTCAACCCCGAGTCGCAGGACATCCCCTCGATGGAGGTCGTCGAGCTGGGCCTCATCGGCTTTAACGCCTCCCCGACGCGCACGGCCATCGGCCTCGGCGTCAACCTCCCGCAGGACTCGATCCGCAACACCTACCAGCTCCAGGACTCGGTCTCCTTCTCGGCGGGCGACCACTCCATCAAGTTCGGCGGCGACGTCCGCCGCAACCAGCTCCACCAGCTCTTCAAGCCGACCACGCGCGGGCTGCTCGAATACGCCTCGCTCGACTTCCTGATTAAGGATCAGGCCACCCGCTTCAACATCAACAAGGACCTGCCGGGCACGGCGCGCGTCCTCCACCTCGACTGGCACGACTTCTTCTTCTTCGCGCAGGACGAGTGGAAGCTGCGGCCCAACTTCACGCTAACACTGGGCCTGCGCTACGAGAATCCGGGGCAGCCCATCGGCGACCTCGTGGACTTCAACGAGGCCGTGCTGGCCGCCGCGGGCGGCGACGCGCGCTTCCGCGTCGGCCCCATCCCGGGGCGCGACAACAACAACTTCCAGCCGCGCGTCGGGTTCAACTGGAACCCGCGCCACGAGGGCGGCTTCCTCGGCTTCCTGACCGGCGACGACCGCACGGTCATCCGCGGCGGCTACGCCCGCACGAACGACTACGTGTTCACCAACATCGCGCTCAACATCTGGAGCTCGTTCCCGTTCGTCGCGGCCATCTCGTCGCTGCCGACCATCCAGGCGCCCAACATCAACAACCTCGACCCGGCGACGGGGCTGCCGCGCCCCGCGACGGTCATCCCCAACGCCTTCGGGACGCTCGCCGGCCCGCCGTTCAACCCGGACACCGTTAACAAGACCATCGTCGACGAGAACTTCCACGCGCCCTACTACGACGCCTTCAGCCTCGAAGTGCAGCGCGAGTTCACGCGCGACCTCGTGCTGCGCGTCGGCTACGTCGGGACGAAGGGCAACGGCCTCTTCGAGTCGGTGGACTCGAACCCGACCATCCCGGGCTGCACGGGCGCGAGCGCGGCCAACAACTTCTGCCGCGTCACCCCCAGACAGGGGCCGACGCGCCTGCGAACCAACTCGGGGCAGTCCATCTACCACTCGATGCAGGCCAGCCTCGATAAGCGCCTCTCGCGCGGCTTCAGCGCCGGCCTGCACTACACCTGGAGCGCGTTCATCGACACGCAGTCCGAAATTTTCAACGTCTCGTCGGCCGAGGTCGCCGTCGCGCAGGACTCCTACGACCGGCGCTCCGACCGGGGCCGCTCCAGCTTCGACCGGCCGCACCGCCTGACCGGCAACTTCGTCTACGAGCTGCCCTGGTTCCGCGAGCAGCGCGGCTTCGCCGGCCACCTCCTCGGCGGCTGGCAGCTCAACTCCTTCTTCTCGCTCCAGAGCGGCTCGCCCTTCTCGCCGCTACTGGGCTCAGACCCGACCGGCGCGCTCGCCAGCATCTCCAGCCTCGTCGGCAACTCCATCCGGCCGAACCTGAACACGACGCTCCCCGTCCACGGGATGAGCGTCGAGGAGGTTGTGGCGGCGGGCGGGCGCAGCCTCTTCCGCGGCCTCGCCCCGGGCCAGCGCGTCGGCAACGCGGGCCGCAACATCCTGCGCTCCGACGGCATCACCAACGTAGACATCGGCATCCTGAAGAGCACGCGCATCAGCGAGGGGCACCGCCTGCAAATCAGGGCCGACTTCTTCAACGCCACCAACTCGCGCGACTTCGGCGTCCCCGAAGGCCGCATCAGTTCGGCCAACTTCCTCAACCAGTGGGGCACCGACGGCGGCAACCGCCGCGTCATCGTCGGCCTCCGCTACGTCTTCTAAACGGCGCGCCGGCCCGGCGCGGCCGCCACGAAGAAGGGGGCGGCGGTCTAAGTCAACGGACTTCGACCGCCGCCCCCTTCTTCGCCGCGCCCTGCGTTTTTCTCCCGCCCGGAAAGTTGTATGATTGCGGCCCGCCCGACTCCGGTAACACGCACGGAGGCCACACGGCCGTCGCTTCTGTCAGGAGGGTGAGCGATGAGAGTTTTCGCCGCGCCGCTTTTGCTCGCCTGCGCGCTCGCGCCCGCCGCCGCGCAGACCCCGAACACGCCGCCGCCCGCGCAGGAGGGCGGCCCCGGCCTCGCCGTCGTCAAACACAGTTGGAGCAAGGAGCGCATCAACTGGGAGGCAGACCCCTTCGGCGGCCCCAACGAGAACTTCGACCAGATGCGCGCCCGCGCGCGCAACGAGCGGCGCGTCCTCGAAGCCAGGTCAGGCGGCAACCAGATCGAGGCCGGCAAGGCCGAGCGCGAGGCGCGCGCCGATTCGGCCAACATCGAACGCCTGCGCGCCGCGAAGCCCGCGCGCTACGGCTTCCTTTACAAGTTCACGCTGCGCAACGACGGCGCGCGCCCCGTCAAGGCCGTCGAGTGGGACTACGTCTTCACCGACGCCGCGACCGGGCAGGAACTCGGCCGCCGCCGGTTCGCCGGCGGTGAGAAGATCGGCCCCGGCAAGAAGAAGGAGTTCGCCTTCTTCATCCCCGCGCCGCCCACTCGAACCATCAGCGCCGACGCGCTCGACCGCAAGGAGCGCGTGGGCCTCGCCGAAGAGGTCGTCGTCATCGGCGTCCTCTACGAAGACGGCACGGTCTGGCGGCCGGAGCAGGAAGGCCAGAGGCGACAGTAAAAAGGTAAAAGTCTCGGGCGCGCCCTCGCGCAAAACTTTTATCCTCTCCCCCGCCCCTCTTCACTTTTGCCGCCCGCCCTTTTGCTTCCGCCTTCCCTTGACGCTGCCCCGACGCGGTGATAGGTTGTGCCCCTGCGCCGGGCCGCCCGCGGGGCGCGAGCCCGAGGCGCTTGCTCTTTGGAACTTTGAGTTTTCATCGCTGATTCGACCGGGACGCGGGGCCTCAAGGCCCGCCGCCCGGCCGACCGTCGCAGGTTCAAAGGGAAGTCGGGTGCAAAGCCCGCGCGGTTCCCGCCACTGTGCACCGGCGATTCGTGCCGCACTCCTCTCCGCCAGACGGAGGCCACTCGACCCGCGGGTCGGGGAAGGCAGTTGAGAGCGGCGCGTCCGAGCCGGAAGTCAGGAAACCTTGCCTGCTGGAAGTAGTTGCAAGTTACAGGTTCAAAGTCTCAAGTTAAAGACATGCAGTCCGACTTGAAACTTTGAACTCGTAACCTGCAACTTATCTCGACGGAGGCGACCGCTTACGCTCCGGGAAAGGGCGAGTGGCGTCGGGCGTGAAACGCCGGCGAGGCGCGGCTCTTTTCGGCCGCCGACTTCCGCCGCCCGTTTCGCGTGAGTTTCAACCGGCCAGCCCTCGGTCTTCCGAATCGGAAGACCGAGGGCTTTTTCATTTCAGGCGTCGCGCCGCTTCCGGCGCGGCCGGGCCGTGGAAGACTCTCGAACGCCCGCTCCCTCTCTCGCGGCGCGCGCGGCCGCCCGGCCCGTCAGCCGCGAGAGGTGTTTTTAAAATGAGAAGAGAGATTTTCATCCGCGCGACAGTCGTCGCCTGCGCGCTGCTTCTTTCGACCCTGTTAGCGCCCGCACACGCGAGCGCGCGGCAGCGGGGCGCGACCCTGTCGGGGCGCGTCACGGACGCGCGTGGCGACTCGGTCGCCGGCGCGACCGTCACGCTCCGCGAGCGCGCGCGCACGCAAGTACGGCTCTCGACCGTGACCGACGGCGCGGGCGCTTACCGCTTCGAGCGGCTCGCGCCCGGCGAGTACATCGTCGAGGCGGAGGCCCCGGGCTTCGCCGCCGCCGACGCGCGGGTCGTCCGGCTAGCGAGCGACGCCGGGGCGACGCTCGACGTGCGGCTCGAAGTCGCGGGCGTCTCGACCGAGGTGGTCGTCACCGCGGCCGACGCGCCGCAGACCGCCGACGAAGTCTCGAAGGCCGTCACCGCCGTCACCGCGCGCGAGATGGACGAGCGCGACGAGGCGACCGTCGCCGACGCGCTGAGCACCGTGCCGGGGCTCCGCGTGCAGCGGCTCGGCGGCCCCGGCTCGCTCGTCTCGATCAAGACGCGGGGGCTGCGCAACCAGGACACCTCCGTCCTCATCGACGGCCAGCGCTTCCGAGACCCCGCGACGCCGCAGGGCGACGCGACCAGTTTCCTCTCCGACTTCAACGTCACGGCGCCGTCGCGCGTCGAAGTCCTGCGCGGCTCGGGCTCCTCTCTCTACGGGACGAACGCCGTGGGCGGCGTCGTCAACCTCGTCACGGAGGAGGGCGGCGGCCCGTTCCGCGGACAGCTCTTCGCGGAGGGCGGCGGCTCGGGCTTCGCGCGCGGACGCGCGCAGTTCTCCGGCTCGGCCGGCGAGGCCGACCGCCTCGCCTTCAGCGCCGGCGTCTCGCACCTCAACTCGTCCGGGGGCGTTGACGGCGACGACGCCGCGCGCGCGACCAACGCGCAGGGGCGCGCGCTCCTGCGCCTGACGCCGACCGCTACTCTTTCGGCGCGCGTCTACGCCTCCGACGCGTTCGCGCAGCTCAACGAAGACCCGCAGGCCGTCGGCGCGCTTCCCCCGTCCGGCGTCGTAGAAGCGCGCCCCGTCTCGCGCGAAGAACTCCGCCGCTACGAAAGCGGTACGCCTCTCGCCCAACTGAACCTCGATGGTGCGACCTTCCTCCCGGCGGCCAACGACGCGGACTTCTCGCGCGCCGGCCGCTTCTTCTCCGGCGCGCTCGCCTTCGCGCAGCGCCCGTCCGAAGCGTTCGGCTACACGGTCAGCTACCACGGCCTCGTCACGCGCAACTCGTTCCGCGAGGGGCCGGCCGTGCCCGGCGACCCGGCCGACTTCTTCTTCGAGCCGCGGGGCTCGACCGTCAACGACTTCGACGGCTCCGTCCACACGCTCACCGCGCGCGCGGACTTCCGGCTCGGCCGCCACAACCTCTTCGACGTGGGCTACGAGTTCGAGCGCGAGAACTTCTTCACGCGCTTCGCGGACGTTGCGCCCGCCGGCGACTCCTCGGCCGACGTGTCGGAGCGCAGCCACAGCTTCTTCGTACAGGATCAGTTGCGCTTCCTCGACGACCGCCTCCAACTCTCCGCCGCCTTCCGCGCGCAGACGTTCCGGCTCGGCTCGCCGGCGTTCACGCCGCAGGCCGGCGCGCCCTACGCCGGCCTCGCGTCCGTCTCGCCGCCCAACGCCTACACCGGCGATGGCTCGGTCGCCTACCTCTTCCGCTCGTCCGGCACCAAGCTGCGCGGGCACGTCGGCAACGGCTACCGCAAGCCCTCGCTCTACGAGCGCTTCGGCACCTTCTACAGCAGCTTCTTCGGCTACAGCGCGCTCGGCGACCCGCGGCTCGCGCCCGAGCGCTCGATCGCGTTCGACGCCGGCATCGACCAGACGCTCGCCTCGAACCGCGTGCGGCTTTCGGCGACCTACTTCTACACGCGCCTGCAAGAGGTGGTCGGCTTCGGCGACACGCCGTCCGACCCGTTCGGGCGCTTCGGCGGCTTCCTCAACACCGGCGGCGGGCTCTCGCGCGGCGTCGAGCTGAGCGGCGAGTTCGCGCCCTCGCGCCGCTTCGACCTCTTCGCCTCGTACACGCACACGAACAGCGACCAGCGGCGGCCGGTGGTCGCGGGCGTCCTGCGCGCCTTCGCCGTCGCCGACCACCAGTTCACGCTCGTCGCGACGGGGCGCGTCGGCTCGCGCGTCGCGTTCAACTTCGACCTTGTTGCGTCGAGCGACTACCTCGCGCCGATCTTCGACCCCGCGACGTTCACCAACCGCGCCTACCGCTTCGGCGGGATGCGGCGCGGCGACCTGACGGCGGGCTACACTTTCCCGCTCTCCGAGTCGCGCCGGCTGCGTCTGTTCGGCAAGGTCGAGAACGTCTTCGGACAGGACTACTACGAGAACGGCTTCCGCACGCCCGGCCGGCAGGGGCGCGCCGGGGCCGCGCTCCACTTTTAAAGAGGCGCGCGTGGAGACTTTGAAGGACAGGCCGGCGCTCGTCGAGGGCGAGGACTTCTACCGCGAAGGCGGTTACGTCGTCTTCACAGAGCGCTACCACCTGCGGCGCGGCTACTGCTGCGGGAGCGGCTGCCGCCACTGTCCTTACGACCAGCGGGAGCCGGGAGGGGCGGAACGTCATGAAGAAAAGCGGGACGATTAAGACGGCCGCCCTCCCGGCGGCGCTGCTGCTCGTGGTCGCGGCGCTGCTCGCGGGCGGGTGCGACGTGGGGCCGGTCGTGCCGGCGTCGCAGGGGAAGCCGGCGCGCATCATCTCGCTCACGCCGAGCACGACCGAGATACTCCACGGCGTCGGCGCCTTCGAGCGCGTCGTGGCCGTCTCGGACTACTGCTCGTACCCGCCCGAGGCGTCGGGGCTCCCGCGCGTCGGCGGCTGGAACAACCCGAACATGGAGCAGATAGCGTCCCTGCGCCCCGACCTCGTCATCTTCTCCGACGCGCAGGCGCAGTTCGTCAAGGACAAGGTCGAGGCCGCCGGCATCAAGACGCTCTCCGTCCCGAGCCAGACGCTCGAAGACGCCTACACGGCCATCACGCTCGTCGGACGCGCGACCGGCGACGAGGCGGCCGCCGAACGCCTGCTCGAACAGACGCGCGCGAGCGTCGAGACCGTCCGTCTCACGACCGAGCGCCTGCCCCGCCGCCGCGTGCTCTGCGTCGTCGACCGCGTGCCCGGCACCCTGCGCGACCTCTACACGGCGGGCGGCGAGAGCTTCATCGCGCAGCTCATACGCGTCGCCGGCGGCGAGCCCGTCTCCCCGCCGACGACCGGGGGCTGGGGCAAGATGCAGAAGGAGGCCGTCGTCGCGCTCGACCCGGACGTGGTGCTCGACCTGATGATGCACAAGGAGTCGGGCAGCTTCGGCGAAGACACGCTCGCCGTCTGGCGCGAGCTGCCGACGCTCCGCGCCGTGCGCGAGGGGCGCGTCCACGCCCTGCGCGACGAGACCGTGCTCCACCCGTCGCAGCTCGTCGGCGAATCGGCGCGCAAGTTCGCGCGACTCATCCACCCGGAGGCGTTCGAGGAGAGGTGACGACCGAGGTGATAACCGCCGCACTCATCGAAGGACGCGGCTTGCGCTTCGCCTACGGTGGCGGCCAGCCGGAGGTCGTGCGCGGCGCGTCGCTCGTCGTCGAGCGCGGCCGGCTCTCCGCGCTCGTCGGCGCGAACGGGTCGGGGAAGTCGACGCTCATACGCCTGCTCGCGGGTCTGCTCAAGCCGACGGCCGGCGAGGTCACGCTCGACGGCGTGCCGCTCGCGCGTATCGAGGCCCGCGTGCGCGCGCGCCGCGTCGCCTACGTGCCGCAGAGCGTCTCGACCGTCTTCCCTTTCACCGCGCTCGAAGTCGTGCTGACGGGCCGCAGCCCGCACGCCACGCGCTTCCGCTTCGAGACGCCGCGCGACGTGGAGGCGGCGCGCGCGGCGCTCGCGGCCGTGGACGCCGCGCACCTCGAAGCGCGCCCCGTCACCGAACTCTCGGGCGGCGAGCGTCAACTCGTGGCGCTCGCTCGCGCGCTCGCGCAGGAGCCCGAGTGCCTTCTGCTCGACGAGCCCTCGGCGGCGCTCGACCTCAAGCACCGCGCCGGGCTGATACGCCACCTGCGGCGGCTGCGCGACGAGCAGGGGATGACCGCGCTCGTCGTCACGCACGACCTGATGCTCTTGGACCCGGCCTTCGACCGCGTCCACGCCGTCCGGCGCGGCGAAGTCGCCGCCGAAGGGACGCCCGCGGACGTGCTCCGCGACGAAGTGCTCGCGGACATCTACGGCGACGAGCACGTCCGCGCGCGCCGGGCGTTCGGCCACACGTTCGTCTGGTCGGAGCTGTGAGGATTAGAATGGCGTCGCCGCCCGCGCCGCGCGTCCGCCGGCCCGCGCCGCGGGCGAGTTAACTTTGAATCGGAAATCGGAAATCACAAATCAAACGTCGGTGGCCGCCGGGGCCCGGCTCCGCCGCGCGCTGCTGTGGCTGTCGCTCGTGCTCGTCGCCTCGACGCTTCTGGCGCTGTGGGTCGGCTACCAGCGGCTCGACTTCGCGGCGCTGTGGACGGACGAGCGAGCGCGGCTCATCTTCTTCGGGCTGCGGCTGCCGCGCGTCGTGATGGCGGGCGTGGTCGGCGCGTCGCTCGGGCTGGTGGGCGCGGCTTTGCAGGCGATGTTCCGCAACCCTTTGGCCGAGCCGCTGACGCTCGGCGTCTCGGGCGGCGGCGCTCTGGGCGCGAGCGTGGCCATCGCGTTCGGGATGGGCGCGCGCGTGGCGGGGCTGCCCCTCGTCTTCGTCGCGGCGTTCGCGGGCGCGTGTCTGAGCGTCGTGGTCGTCTACCGGCTCGCGCGGACGGGCGCGACCGTGCTGCCGGGCGCGCTGCTGCTGGCGGGCGTCGTCGTCAACACCGTGGCGGCCGCCGGCGTCGTCGTCATACAGTACTTCGCGGACTACTCGCGCGCGCTGCAAATCCTCCGCTGGACCATCGGGAGCCTCGACGTGGTCGGCTTCGACCTCGTCTGGAGGATGCTCATCTTCCTCGTGCCGGGCTGGGTCGTGCTGCTCCTTCTGGCGCGCGACCTGCACCTGCTCGCGGTGGACGAGGAGACGGCGCAGAGCCTCGGCGTCAACGTGAAGCGCAGCGAGCGCCTCGTCTACGTCTCTGCGTCTCTGATCGTCGGCGTGACGGTCGCGGTCGGCGGCACCATCGGGTTCGTCGGCCTCATCGTCCCGCACGCCGTACGCCTCCTCTTCGGCGAGGACGTGCGGGTGGTGATGCCGTGCTCGTTCGTCCTCGGCGCGGCCTTCCTGATGCTGGCCGACGCGGTCGCGCGCACGGCGCTCGGCGCGGGCGAGCTGCCCGTCGGGGCCATCACGGCGCTCGCCGGCGGCCCCGTCTTCCTCCTGCTCCTGCGGCGACAACAACGCTACGCGGCGATGTGAAGAATTGACGACCGCCCAGGAAACTTTTGCGGCCGGACGCCGATAATTTGTGCGGAAGGCTCAAACTTTGGCGGCAGCGGAGGGGCGGAAGCGATGGGACTGGAAGGAATCGGGGCGGCTCTGAGTCGGGCGCGGGACATCGTCGCCAGCGGGGTCGAGGTCGTTCAGCAGACGGTGCGGAACATCGCCGGCGGCGCCAACAACAGCACCCCGCAGGCGAGCGCCGCCGCCATCGGGCACGTCACGGCGCAGGTCGTCGCGGGACAGAACACGCCCGTCCCGCGGCAGTGGGCCACGAGCGCCGGCTTCGGCGACGGCGCGACGGGTGGCAACCCGGCCGGCAACGACCCGAACACGGTCGTCGCCGTGCTCACCGCCGGCAAGGAGGCGCGCGTCACGCGCGAGACCGTGCCCGGCGACCTCCCCGGCGACCCCCCGAAGTCGGAGTTCATCGTCATCGACGCCGGCGCGGGCGACGACCAGATGACCGTCACGCGCGACCCGAAGACCGCCGACGTGGTCGTCAATGTGAACGGCGAGGAGCACCGCTTCACCGGCGCCGACGCGCAGCGCCTCAAGATTCGCGCAGGGGACGGCAACGACCGGATCGACATCGCCTCGAACCTCGCCATCGACTTCGTCGTCGAGGGCGGCGCGGGCGACGACCGCATCACGGCCGGCGCGGGCAACGACCGCGTCGAGGGCGGCGCCGGAAATGACACGATCTCCGGCGGCGACGGCCGCGACTACATGAACGGCAACGACGGCAACGACACGCTCTCCGGCATGGCCGGAAACGACGTGGTCTACGGCGGCGCGGGCGACGACCGGCTCGAAGGCAACACCGGCGACGACTACCTCGAAGGCAGCCGCGGCAACGACACGCTCGTCGGCCACGACGGCGCCGACACGCTCTCGGGCGGCGTCGGCGACGACACCGTCGAGGGCGGCGCGGGCGACGACACAATGTACGCCGGCCAGGGCCGCGACCGTCTGTTCGGCACCTCTGCGGCCGACACCAACCCGGCCGCCTCGACCGACTCCGACATGTTCTACGCGCAGGAGGAGGACGAGGTCACGAAGAACCAGCGCTCGACGCGCATCACGGTCGCCCTCGTCGGCACGCCCGGCAGCCGCGGCGTCCGCATCGAAGGGACGCCCGAGTTCGTCGAGCGCGTCGAGGCCGATTTGGAGATGCTGCGCTCGTCGCCCACCGGCCGGCAGATGCTTGAGGCATTCGACCGCCGCTACGACCAGACGCGCAGCTCGATGGCCGGCCTGCCGCTCGTCGGCGGCCTCTTCAACGACGGCCACACCGTCACAATCCGCGAGCTGCCCGACGAGAACAACGGCTTCGCGCAGACCTCCGAGGCCAACAAGTACCTCGACGCCTCGGGCCGGCCCACCGGCGGCGACGACTCCGCCATCCGCTACAACACGCAGTTCCAGAGCGCGCGCTTCAACGCCCCGGTCGTCGTGCTCTATCACGAGATGTCGCACGCTTACAACCACGTCTACGGCCACTCGCAACAGGGCACCTACACGGGCCCCGGCCCCGACGGCCCCGTCACCGACGCCTCGGGCGTCGTCATCCGCCCCGGCGTCAACAACCGCGAGCGCCAGGCCGTCGGCCTCGACAACTCCGGCACGCCCCACGACTTCGACGGCGACCCGAACACCGCGCCGAACACCGCCAACCCGCGCGCGCTCACCGAGAACGGACTGCGCGATGAGCTGCGCATGCCGCCGAGACAGTCGTACCGCTGAGCGGTAAGAAGGCGCGACGCGTGCGGCGCGGCGATGGTTGACGCCCGCGCGCAAACAACTCGTTCGCCGCACGCCCGGCGCCGTCCGCCCGAGACGGGAGGACGCGCGGACGTGCGGCGAAGTTTTTTTGTCGTCCGAGTTTTTAGTAGTATGTGGGGCATGAAGATGTTACTGACATCACGGCGGCCGCTCGCCTCGCTCGCCATCAGCCTGGCCGCCGCGGCCGTCGCCTGTGCGCCGCAGCCCGTCTCCAACGCCAGTCCGAACAGCAGGGAGGTGAGCGCAGTGAACAAAGACGCGCACGCCGGCTCGGCCGGCACGAGCGCCGCGGGCGCAACCCCTTCGGCGCCGCAGCAGACGGACGCCGCCCGGATGCAGGGGGTCGACTTCGCCCCGCGCCTGTCGGTCGTCGAGCGCGGCGGTCAGAAGCGCCTGCGCGTCGAGTACACTCTGACGAACCGCACGGGCAGCCCGCTGCTGGTCTTCAACCAGGGCGACACGCACAACCCCGGCCCCGACGGCGCGGTCTACGTAGAGCCGCGCGCCGACGGCGTGGTCGAGATCAGCCAGCGCGGCTGGGAGGCGCCCACGGAGCCGAGCCCGGCCGAAGTCGTCTACCCCGGCGCGCTGCTCCTTGAGCCGGGCGCGAGCGCCTCGAAGGAGCTGGAGCTGACGCTCGACTACCTCGTCGCGCGCCGCCCCTACCGGACGATGGCGCCCGGCGCCGAGATGCCGCGGCCCGTCCGACGCGCCCGCTTCTGCGTCGGCGTCGCCCCGGCCGAGGGCGTCGAGACGCGCCACGAGGGCGAAGGCGCGCGCCGCATCCTCATCCCCGACTACAAGGGTGTCGTCAACCAGCGCCTCCTGTGCAGCCCGGTTCTGGAAATCAAGTGAGTATCGCGACGAAACACGGCGACAAGGGCGACACGGGGCTCATCGGCGGCGGGCGCGTGTCGAAGGCGGATTTGCGCGTCGAGGCGTACGGGACGGTGGACGAGTTGGGCGCGGCGATGGGGTTCGCGCGCTCCGTCTGCGACGACGCCGAGGTGCGCGAGCTGACGAAGTCCATCCAGCGCGAGCTGTTCACGGTCGCGGGCGCCATCGCGAGCCCGGCCGGGGGGCAGGAGTCTAAGACGACCTACGTCACGCCCGAGATGGTCGAGGCGTTGACCGCCCACGTCACGCGCGTCGAGGCGACCGACGGCATCCTCTCCGACTGGTCTCTGCCGGGCGACCACGCGGCGGCCGCCGCCTACGACGTGGCGCGCACCGTCTGCCGACGCGCCGAGCGCGCCGTCGTCCGCCTCGCGGAGACCGGCGTGGAAATCAACCCGCAAGTCGTCCCATACCTCAACCGCCTCTCCGACCTGCTCTGGCTCATGGGCCGCCTGCTCGAACTGCGCGCGGGCGTGGACGCGCGCCTGCGCGACGGCGAGGACAAAGGCCCGCGCTGGTCGCGCGCCTGGTGACGCGCCGCGATTGAAGTCTGACAGGTGGGCCGGCGTGGGAACGTAAAAGAAACTTGACCGGCGGAGGGGTGTCGCGTGTGCGCGTGCGGGTCAGCCGCGCGCGGCGGCGCGAACCTTCCTGACGTTGAGCGCGCTCAGCAACGAGCCGGCCAGCGTGAAAGCGACACCCGGGGCGGCGGCGCTCTCCCACCCCGGCCCCGCCTTCGAGAGAAGGATCGCGAGACCGCCCGCGCTCACCAGATAAAACGCACTCATCCGCCCGGTCGAGCGCCCCCTGAGCCACACGCTCGTGAGGTTAATCAGCATCACCGCGATGAGCAACGGCTGGAGCCACGGCGAGTACGGGATTTGCTGTAGACCGGCGACGCCGAACAGGCTCAGGTACCCCGCCCAGCAGACGGGGCATTTAGGGAAGAAGGCCACGCCCAAAGACGCCAGCGTGCCCAACACCGGCGAGGGCGTCTTGCGGTGCGCCGGGGGAGCCGCCGCTTCTCGAAGGGGCTCGGGGGCCGCCGCCTCACCCGCCTCGCCCAACACCTCGACCGCGCGCTCCAGGACCTGCCGTTCGTCCCACTGTAACCGCTCGAAGGACGTGGCGATGTGCCCTTTGGCGTCGAGCACGTAGGCCTCTATGCGGTGCCTGTTCACCAGCGACTCGATAAAGTTGACCCCGAGTTTGAAGTGCTTGCGGAGCGCGGCCGCGCCCTCGGTCGCCCTCAGCATCCGGTGGCGCGCGTCGAAACGCAGGCCGCGGTCCCGCCCGTAGGCGCGCAGGCGGCCGGGGAGGTCGAACGCCGGGTCGTACGTGATCGCCGCCGTGTTTATCTGCCCGGCGAGTCCGCGCTCCTCAAGAAGCTTCTGGAAGCGCGCGAGTTTCGTGACCGTGAGCGAGCACTTGAGCGGGTTGTCGCAGCGCGTGTAGAAGAAGACGACGACCGAGGGTCGCCCCGCGAAGAGATCCCCGAAGGTGGCGGACGCGCCGTCCTGATCCTCGAAGACGGTCGCCTCGACGGGCCCGCAGCCGCGGCGGGAGCCGAGCGCCCACGAGAACTTGTCGCCAAGCCCCCCCGGCAGCGCGCAGCAATCGTCGGCGTCGCGCCCGTCCGCCCGGCCGACGCGCCCTATCGCCTCAGCCGCACGCCCCACTTCGGGCAGGAGCTTCTTCGGGAGGCCGTGCTCGGCGCGCAGCGCCTCGACCTCCGGCAGGACTCCGCGCGCGAGCGGGCCGAGCCAGGCCAGCGTCGCGAGCAGCTCGCGGACGGGGCTCGTGCAGTCGGACGAGAGCGCGTACTCGCCGTAGCCCTCGAAGGTCACGGGCTCGTCGTGGTAGCGGATGTTCGTGAGCGCGCGCATGACGAAAGGGGCGAGCGCCGGGGTCGGGGTCGGGTAAGAACGCAGCGCGAACGCGGCGGCCGCGACCAGGTAGGCGTGGCTGCCGGAGTCGAGTTCTTCGAGCACGTAGATGAGCGAGCCGTCCGACACGCCCGCGCGCGCGAGGGCGTGCAGGACCCAGCCGCGCATGCGCACGGTCGCCGCCGCGCCCCGCTGGTCGTAGAGCGGGTGGTCTTCGCGCAGCAGTTCGGTGAGCCGCCCCCGCCCGTCCGGGTCGGCGGCGAGCGCGTCTACCAGGGCCGCGAATTGCGGCTCCGGTAGCGCGCCCGTTGTCGCCAGTTCCCGCATGGAGTGACCGCCCTACTCGTCGCCGTACTTTTTAATGAAACGGCGTGCGCCCTGCTTCATCCTCGTCGACCCCTTGCCGCTCAGCTTATCGACGTGCTTCCTCAGCTTCGCGTCCTTCGAGACCGCTTCGCGGTCGCCGAACTGCGTGATCGCGGTGAGGCTCGTCGCCTGTATCTCGTCGGGCTCCGAAGGGTCGAGCAGCGCCTCGCGCGCGTACGACTGTAGCTTGTCCGGGCTGAGCGACTGGAGGGCGGCGGCGCAGATCTGCCTGATCTCGGGCGACTCCTGTTTGTCGCGCAGGATCTTCTCGAACACGGGGGCGGCGGTGGCGTCGGACGCGAGCAGCCGCAGCGCCTCGAACTTGGCGGCGGTGTTCGGCGGGTTGGCGACGACCTCGCGCGCCACCTGGTAGGCGTCCGCGTGGATGTCGTAGCTGAGAAACTGCAACGCCTTCTCGGGCGGGACGAGCGCCTTCTCCGGGTTCTGCAACCCTTCGAGGAGCTTCTTCTGCGCGAAGCCGTCCTGCTCGCGCGCGAGCGCGCCGAGCGCGCGCCGGCGCAGCAGCGGGTCGGGGTCGGTCGCGACCTCGCGCAGCGCCGTCAGGTACTCGCCGCGCGCCGACTCGAACGCGAGGACGCTGAAGGCGGCCGCGCCGAGAGACTGGAACGCCGCGAGCCGAACCTCGGAGGGCTCGTTCTTGTCGCGCAGGACTTTCAGTATCGCCTGCAAGCTCTCCTCGTTCTCGCCGGTGGCCAGCGGGGCCTCCGACAGGGCCGCGACCCGTTCGTCGACCGTGTTGCTCGCGTTCCTCGCGACCGACAACGCGGTGCGGGCCGACCTCCTGGCCGGGGTCTTCGACTTCCGCGCCGACGATTTCTTAGTGGCTTTACGTTTCGTACTCATGCTTCCAACCTCCTCCTGCTAGCCGCGTTAAAACGACACGTCGTCGTAGTCGAAGCCCATGCGGGCGACGGGGCTGATGGTGCCGTGGTAGTCCAGGCAGTTCCGCACTCGCGGCGAAGGCCCGGGGGCTCCGGTGCACGGCGACGGGGCCAGCGTCCCGCCCGGGGCCGTCGGCGGGCGCGGCGGGGCGGTGACCCCGTTCCACGGCCACATCGTGTCGGCCAGGTTGTGGCCGACGGCGTTCCCGCCGGGAAGGTTGCTGTCGTAGGCGGCCGCCACGGTCGAATCGAAGCGCGAGTTCTGCTTCTGCCACCTCGCCCAGAGTCTATCGACGTTGCAGTGAAGGAGGAAGAACAGCGGGTCCCTCGGCGCGGTCGCGGGCGAGAAGAGGAAGCCGCCGAAGCTCGTGTGCGCGAAGCCGTGCGGGTTGCCTTCCATCCTCCTGAAATCCTTGTAGAGGCTGCCCGCGCCGCCGAGCGCCAGCGTCTGCGCCTCGTTCAAGAGGCCGGGCGGCGCCTGCGAGGTCGGGAAGTGCGGGCTGCGGCTGATGCCGGGGATGCCGTCGGTGCGCCAGAACTGGAGCGGGTTGTTCGCCCCGAACTGGACGTTGCCGTTCGTGTCGGAGACGCCTAAGAAGTCGCGCGTGAAGATGTTGGGGGCGGGCTGGTCGAAGCGCCAGTAGGGCAGCGCGACGCTCGGGTCGATCGCCTGTAGCTCGCGCTCGAGGTCGAGCAGGTAGGCTCGGTGCCAGGGCAGGAACCCGGCCGCGCCGTGCGCCTGCGCCAGGCTCGCCGAGGTCTGGTGCATGTCGCGGAAGTCCGTGAAGCGCCCGAGCCCCTGGTTGTTGAGCTGCGCGAAGGCCGCCACGAAGCGGTCGCGCTCGCCGTTCGTCAGCTTGTCGGCGTTCTTCCGGACGCGCACCATCAGCGGCACCGAGCCGACCAGCGTGGCGCCGACGCGCGCCTCGATCCTCACGTCCCCGTTGTTAACGCTCGGGCGCCCGAATCTGCCGGCGACGAAGAACTGGACGGAGCCCCCGCCGGCCGGGACGGACAGCGTCAGGCTAGTGGAGAACGACCCGGTCGTGCCCCTGCGGAATACGATCGCGCCGCCGCCGGCCGCCGACCTCCCTGTGAGGACTACGCTGACGGAGGGCGTCAGGATGCCCGACGGGTTGGTCACGCGGATCCGGCACGGGGAAGGGGCCCACGCGACGAAACGCGCCCCCGCGCTCGTGCTGTTGTTGATCTGCAACTCGACGTTCATTGCCATCTCCTTCTGGTGAAGTTTCTGAAGACCGTTCGCTCGACCTCGGGAACCCCTACGAGGTGCCGACGAAGGGCGGAGCCGAAGGAACGAGGGTGAATCCTGCGTGCTCTGTGAAGTCTCGGGAGCGTCACGCCCGGCGCGGGCTACTCCTTCCGACTGATGAAGAATGGAACGCTGACCGCGCCGTCGGTAACGTCTGGGGCGGGGAGCAGGAATGGGGTTGTCAACCGAATGTGTTTGTGATGACTTAGCTGAATAGGGGCAAATGGGCTCGACGAAATCTCGTGAGAACTCCGCCGGAGGGTTTGCCGGGGCACCCGGGTACGATGCTGCGCAAACTATACCCCCCGCCTCATACTGTCAACACTTATTTTCGCCGCCCGCCGGAGGAGGCTTATAAACATATGAGGCTACGCGTCAAAACGTTACGGTCGGGCGCGGGCGTTTATGAGGCCGCCAGGATTGTCACGGTCACCTCGCGCTCGCGCGGGCCGTCGAACTCGCAGAGGAAGATGCCCTGCCAGCGTCCGAGGAGCAGCTCGCCGTCGGCGAAGGGGACGGCGACGCTCGGGCCGACGAGCGAGGCTTTGATGTGCGCGTCGGAGTTCTGTTCGCCGTGGCGGAAGCCCATGCCGTGCTGCGGGATGAGCGTCCGCAGGCAGTGGAGCATGTCGCGCGGAACGTCCGGGTCGGCGTTCTCGTTGACCGTCAGCCCGGCGGTCGTGTGTCTCACGAAGAGCACGCAGACGCCCTCGCGCTTGCCAGATTCGCGGAGTATTTCGCTCACCTCTTCGGTGAACTCGACCAGGTCTTCGCGCTCGCGCGAGCGCACCATGATTCTGTGCGTGGACATGGGGCCGCATTCTACACGCGGCGGCCGGCGGGAAAAAATTTAACCGCCGGGGACGCGAAGACACGGCTATGAGAATTTGAAATTCTTGAAGCCGTGTCTTCGCGTCTCCGGCGGTTAATTCTTACCGCGCCGTCCTACTTGAGGGTGAAGACGTAGGAGATGACGCCGGAGACTTTGGCGGGCTTGCCGTCAACTACGGTCGGCTTGAACTTCGACACGCGCGCGGCGTCCACGGCGGCCGATTGCAGCAGCGGGTGACCCGAGACGGCCGCGGCCGCGACGACGTTCCCGCCCTCGTCAACCGTCACGCGCACGCTCACAGAGCCTTCCGCGCGGGCGGCCTTCGCAATCTCCGTGTAGACCGGCTCCGGCGCGTAGAGCTTCCTGTCGCCCAGCCCCACGCCCCTGCCGGACGCGCGCACGACGCCCGAGCCTTCGCCGTAGCCCGCGCCCGTGCCTTCGCCCGCGCCCTCGCCCGTCCCGCGCCCCGCGCCGGAGCCGCCGCCGGAGCCCGAGCCGAGACCCAAGACGCTGACGCTGCCGTCCGAAGTCGTGGCCCTCACGCCGGACGCGTACGCGCCCCCGGCCGGGGCCTCCGGCGCGTCGGGCGCGTCGGGTGCCGGCGGTGGCGGTGGCGTTGCGGCGCGCGCGCCCCAGTGCGTGCCGTCTGCAAACGCCACCCAGACGACACGCACATTCACGTCGGCGTTGGTGCCGGGAATGATGACGTTGCTCCCGCTCCAGGGGCGGGTGCGCGTTACCCCGGAAGCTCTCCGAAGTAACGCACACCCGCCCGCGGTTCTGTTTGCTCGTTTTAGTCGAAGGCTTTGAGCACGTCGTCGGCGTGCTCGTCGACCTTGACCTTGTCGAAGACCTTGCGGACGCGGCCGTCCTCGCCGATGAGGAAGGTGACGCGGCTGACGCCCATGTAGTTGCGCCCCGCGAACTGCTTCTCGCCGTAGACGCCGTAGAGTTCCGCGACCTCGTGGCCGGTGTCGGCGAGCAGCGTGAACGGGAGCGAGTACTTCTCGGCGAACTTTTGGTGCGAGCGCTCGTCGTCGGTCGAGACGCCGAGCACCTTGATGCCCCGCCGCTCGAACTCCGCGAACGAGTCGCGGAAGCTGCAAGCCTGCTTGGTGCAGCCGGGCGTGTCGTCCTTCGGGTAGAAGTAGAGCACGACCTTTTGGCCGCGCAGGGAAGAGAGTTTGACGGCGTTGCCTTCGGCGTCTCGCGTCTCGAAGTCGGGCGCGGCGTCGCCTTCCTTAATCATCGATGGAAGTCCTCCGTTCATAAGTCGGGTCAGAACCGCCCGCGGTAGCGGTCGGGCCTTTGTAAGTCGGCGCTGTAGGGTAGCACAGGGCCGCCCGCTACCGCGGGCGGCTCTGACCTTACCTTATTAAGCCGGGTCGGGGGGGTGTACGTTGCGCTGGAACTTGCGGAAGGGCTCGGGGATGAAGTTGGTCATGTGGAAGTGGGCGGTGCGCCCGTCGGCGAAGGTCTGGTAGAGGTCGAACTCGGGCAGGCGCAGGCAGGTGAGCGCGCAGGTCGGGTCGTAGCCCGTGTCGATGCCGATGGCGCTGTGCGAGACGTAGATGCCGTGGCGGCCGAGGCGGCCCAGCAGCGGGAGCAGCGGCGTCGGCGTGTGGCCGAAGACGCAGGGCTTGCCGTAGTAGTGCTTATAAAAATCCGGGTTGCGCGACCAGAGGAGCAGGCGCGCGTCCGTCTCCTGAGGGTGCTTCTCGCCGTCGAGCCCGGCGTGGACGTAGAAGGCGTGCTCGTCCTCGTGAAAGAGCGGGAGCGAGCGGAAGAATTCGAGGTGCTCGGCCGGGAGCGAGTCGCGCACGCAGCGCCGCGCCTCCTCCCACCAGGAGCGCAGCTCTTCCGTCAGCTTGTAGCCCGTGTACTGCCCGAAGGTGTGCTGCCCCCCGACCGCCGGGTGGAGCCAGAGCGGCGCGTCTTCGTCGAGGAAGTCGAGGAGCATCTGCTCGTGGTTGCCGCGCAGGACTACGACCGAGTCTTCGGGCGAGTTCTGCCGAAGCTCAAGCACGTCCGAGACGGTGCCGGGGATGTCTTCGCCGCGGTCGATGAGGTCGCCGAGGAAGACGAGGGTGTCCCGCCCCGCCTCGCGCGGGAGAAGTGAGAGCAGGTGTCCGAGCTGTTTGCGGCGGCCGTGTACGTCGCCGATGACGAAGGTGCTCAAACGCGCATCCTCCGCTGGTAAGACTTGTTTGGTTACTGCCGTCGGGCTTCCGTGACGCTCTCGGCCGGGTCGCCGATGCGACCCATCAGTTCGGCGAAGCGGGGGTCTTCGCGCAGCGGCTCCCAGTTCGGGTCGGACTCGAACCAGGGCTTGTTCTCGTTCCCGACCTCGATGGCCGTCGCCAGCCACTCGAAGGCGAGGTCGCGCTCGCCGACGAGCGCGTAGGCGCTCGCCACCCAGTAGGCGACGTCGTGGTTGGCGTGGCCGACGCGCAGCGCGCCGTCGGTCAGTTCGCGGCGCGCCGCCGCCTGGTCGCCGCGGTGCGCGTGGAACTGCGCGAGCAGCGGCCGGACGCCGTCCATGTCGGGGTTGCGGCGCAAGACCTCGCCCATCACGCGCACCGCCCCGTCGAGGTCGCCGCTGTAGGCGCAGATGATCGCCTTGAACGAACGGACGAGCGGGTGGTTGGGCTCCATCTGCGCGCCCAGCTCAAGCTCGGCCGCCGCGTCGTCGTGGCGGTGCTGGTAGAGGAAGACGCGCGCGCGGTTGTAGCTGACGACGACGCGCTCGGCCGGGTTGATCTTGAGCATCCGGCCGTAGGCGTCGAGCGCGTCCTGGTAGCGGCCGTCGAGCCTTGAGACGGTCGCGTAGGCGAACTGCGCGCCCACGTCGTTGGGCGTCTCGCGCACGAGCCCGGCGGCCAGCTCGCGCGCGCGCGGCTTGTTGCCGCGCGCCATCTCGACGAAGACCATGTGGAGCCGCGCTTCGAGCAGGCCGGGTTTGATCGCGAGCGAGCGCTCAAGCGCCTCGGCGGCGCGCTCGTAGTCTTCGGGGCCGCCGATGACCTTGATGACGCGGTTGGCGTAGGCGCCGCCCAGGGCGCACCACGCGAGCGCGAAGTTCGGGTCCAGCTCGACGGCGCGCTTGAAGTGGACGACCGCCTCCTCCGAGTCCACGCGCGCCAGCGTGTGGTAGATGAAGCGCCCCGAGGCGTCGCGCCCGAGCAAGTACTCTTCGTAAGCCTCCGGGTGCGTCGAGCCGCCGGCGTCGCCCGACTCGGTCAGGCTCTGCTCGCGCGGCGCGGCCTGGTTGTGCGCGGCCTCGATGCGGCGCATCAGCGCGACGAAGCGCTGGTCTTCGCGCAAGCTTTCCCAGTTCGGGTCGGACTCGAACCACGTCCGGTTCTCGTTGCCGAGCTCGATGGCGCGGTCGAGCCAGTGGAGCGCCTCGTCGCGGTCGCCGAGCATGACGTGCGCGGTCGCGAGCCAGTAGGCGATGTCATGGTCGGCGTCGGCCGCCTCGCGCACGCGCTCGGTCAACTGCGCGCGCGCGGCCTCGGCGTCGCCCTGCTTGATGAGCTGCTGCGCGAGGAGGGGGCGTATGCCGTCCATCGTCGGGTGCTCTTCGAGGACTTCGCGCAGGATGCGGACGGCCTCGTCGCGGTCGCCGCTCCGCCCGAGGATGACAGCCTGGAAGGTGCGTATCAGCGGGTGGTGCGGCTCGACGCGCGCGCCCTGTTCGAGCTCCAGGAGCGCGTCGTCGAAGCGGTGCTGGTACATGAAGACGCGCGCGCGGTTGTAGCTGGCGACGACGCGCGCCGCCGGGTCGAGGCGCGCGAGCTTGCCGAAGGCGCGCAGCGCGCGGTCGTACTCGCCGTCGAGGCGGTGGAGCGCGCCCTTGACGAAGTAGACGGCCGGCTCGTTCGGCGCCTGCTTGGCGAGTCGCGCGACCTCGGCGCGCGCCTTACGCTTCTCGCCGCGCGAGAGGTAGATGAAGACCATCAGTATGCGCGCCTCGACCAGGTTCGGGTCGAGGTCGAGCGCGCGGCTGAAGGCGTTCTCGGCCAGCTCGTAGTCCTCGACGCCGCCCAGCCCCTTCAAGACCTTGTTGGCGAAGCACGCGCCGAGCCCGCTGTGCGCGAGCGCGAACGTGTGGTCGAGGCGTATGGCGTGCTGGAAGTGCTCGACGGCCTCGTCGCAGTCCTCCGGGTCGAGCGTGTGGAAGAGGAACCTGGCGAACGAGGCGCGGCCGCGCAGGTACTCTTCGTAAGCCTGTGCGTTGTGCGTCGCGGGCGCGGCCGGCGCGGTCTGCGACGCGTGCTGCTCGACGTTCAGGCCCTCCGAGATGCGGCGCGCGATGGTGTCTTGCAGGGCGATGAGGTCGTCGGCCGTGGCGTCGATGCGGTCGCTCCAGAGCATGTCGCCGGTGATGACGTCGACGAGCTGCGCGTTGACCCTGAGCGTCGCGCCCGCGCGCAGGAAGTTGGACGAGAGCACCGCGCTCACGTTCAGCTCGCGCCCGACCTCGCGCGGGTCAACGTCTTTGCCCTGGTACTTGACGATCATCGACGACGGCCGGACGACGAGCGAGCGATTGCGCGCTAGCTCCGTGATGACGGCGTCGGCGAGCGAGAACTCGTAGAAGCCGACCTCGGGGTCGTTCGAGAGGTTGCGGAAGGGGAGGATGGCGATGGACTTCTCTATCTCGAACTGGCTGACGTGCTGCTGTTGCTGCGCGGCCGTCGCCGGCGGCGTCACCGAAGCGGACGCGCCGCGCCGCGACGAGGGCGGGAGCGACGTGGCCTGCTTCTCGGAGCCCGTCAGACCGCGCCACCAGCGCCGGAAGCTGGTGCCGAAGCCGCCGCCCCCGGAGCCCGACTCGTGGCGCGGCGGGCGCGCGAACGGGACAATCTCGGCGGGCACGCCGCTCGTCTGCGGGTCCTGGTCGCCGCGCGCGGCGGCCACCTCGCGCAGCGCGGCGCGCAGCGCGTCGCGCATCTCCGAGACTTCCTGGTAACGCTCCTCGGGCTTCTTCGCCAGTGCGCGGTCGAGTATCTGCTGGACGCCCGGCGGGGGCTCGTCCCTGCGCACGGCCTCGACCGGCTCGGGCGTGTCGTGCAGCACGGCGTAGCGCACCTCGACGGTCGTCTGCCCCTTGAAGGGCCAGATGCCGGCGAGCATCTCGTAGAAGAGGACGCCGGTCGAGAAGATGTCCGCGCGGTGGTCAACCTTACGGCCCGCGGCCTGCTCGGGCGCGGCGTAGGTGGCGGTGCCGTAGGGGACGCCCAACTCTGTGAGGTGTACGTCCCCGCCCTGCTTGTTCTCGTCCAGCAGCTTGGCCAGCCCGAAGTCCAGGACTTTGGCGAGCCCCGACGCGGTGACCATCACGTTGCCGGCCTTGATGTCGCGGTGGATGATGCCCTTCGAGTGCGCGGCGGCGAGGGCGTCGGCGACCTGGTAGGCGATGGAGAGCGCGGTCTCCATCGCGAGCGGGCGGCCGTTGACGAGCTGCCGGACGTTCTTGCCCGCGATGTACTGCATCGCGATGAAGTGCAGCCCGTCCGACTCGTGGAGCCCGTAGATGGTGCAGATGTTCGGGTGGTCTAAGGAGGAGGCGAGCTGCGCCTCGCGCTCGAAGCGCTTGAGGTTGACCTCGCGCGCGGTCAGCTCGGGGGAGAGCACCTTGATGACGACGGTGCGGCCGAGGCGCTCGTCGACGGCCTTGTAGACCGTCCCCTGCCCGCCCGCGCCGAGCTTCTCCGAGATGCGGTAATTGAGGAGCGTCTTGCCAACCATCGGGGGCGTCAGGGAAGTTCCGATTTTTCAGATTCTGTTCGGCGGTTTGGCCGCGCCGAAAACACCGAGGCCGCGCGGGGGATTGTAGACCCCGGCGGCCTCAAATCAAAAATCTAAATCAACAATCTGAAATTTTCCGTCCGGCTCACGGCCGGCGCTAGTCGTGCACCGTTCAACCGCGCGGCGGTTCGCCGAAGCCCGACTGAAGGTAGTTGCCGTCCTCGACGATGCACGGCACCGTCGGGTCGCCGCCCGAATACTTGAACATCTCGGCGCGGCGCGCGCGGTCGTTCTGCGCGTCGTACTCCGTCCACTCGACGCCCTTCGATTTGTAGAAGTCCCGCGCCTGCTGGCAGTACGGGCACCCCGGCTTGATGTACATCACTAGTCCCACTTTGGTCTTCGCCCTCCCTTTCGCTTTTGCCGCAAGTGTATCGCACGCCCGCCGCCGTTGAGAAGCACCGGCCGCGCGGGCGCCGGCCCGACGGCGCGCGGCGTCCGTGTTATGATGCGCGGCGGCTCTTACCAGCGCCCGACCCGAACGAAGGAGAAGTCCCCATGAAAAAGCTCGCCGCCGCGGTTCTCGCCTTAACGTTTCTGCTGACGCCGGCCGCGCCGGCCAAGACCGTCAACGTCAAGTTCCCGAAGGGGCGCACGACCGTCATCCTGAAGGGGCGCACCACGGGCGGCCCGAGCGAGAGCGGCGGGATGGATCCCATCACCTACCGCCTGCGCGCGAAGAGGGGGCAGACGATGACGCTGCACCTCACGTCGGCGAAGAAGAACGCCGTCTTCGGCGTCTGGGCCCCGGGCATGGACCCGATGGACCTCGGCCAGAACCCGACCGACTGGTCGGGGACGCTCCCCAAGACCGGCGCCTACGAGATAAGCGTCTGGCCCGAGGACGAGGCGACCGACACGACCTTCACGCTGGAGGTCACCATCCGCGACGCGCCCTGACGGGTCTCCCACGCCCCCCGCGCGCCGAACGTAAGAGGGACGATTGATGGCCAAGTTCTTCCCCCGGCTCGACAAAGCCCTGCGCGACTTCATCGCCGAGCAGAAGATTTTCTTCACGGCGACGGCGCCCGCCGGCGGGCGCATCAACCTCTCGCCGAAGGGCATGGACACGCTGCGCTGCCTCGACGACCGCACGGTCGCCTACCTCGACCTCACGGGGAGCGGCAACGAGACGGCCGCGCACCTCGCCGAGAACGGCCGCATGACGATCATGTTCTGTAGCTTCTCGGAGAGCCCTCTGATACTCCGGCTCTACGGCCGCGGCCGCGTCGTGCGCGAGAGAGACGCGGAGTGGGACGCGCTCCGCGCGCACTTCACTTCTTACCCCGGCGAGCGGCAGATCATCGTCCTCGAAATGGAATCGGCGCAGACCTCGTGCGGGTTCGCCGTGCCCGTCTACGAGCTGAAGCGGGAGCGCCCGACGCTCGTCGAGTGGACTTTGAAGAAGGGCGAGGACGGCATACGCAAGTACCGCCGCGAGAAGAACCGCGTCAGCATCGACGGGCTGCCGACGCACCTGGAAGAGAGGGTAGACGGTAGTCAGTAGTCGGTAGCGCCCCGCGTCGCGGGCGTTGATGCCGACACACGGGCGGCTCGACTACCAACGCCTTTCTACCGTCTACTGACTACTGACTGCTGACTACTGTCTACTTCAAAGGGGGTTTCCGATGACGACTCGCGCGAGCGGTACTTTCGAGGTGCGGCTGAGCCCGCAGGTGGACGGCGCGGAGGCGGGCACGTCGCTCGGCCGCCTGCTCATCGACAAGCGCTTCGTCGGCGACCTTGAGGCGACGAGCAAGGGGCAGATGCTCGCCTTCCGCTCGGGCGTGGAGGGCTCGGCCGGCTACGTCGCGCTGGAGCACGTCGAGGGGATGCTCGCCGGTCGCGCCGGCTCGTTCGTCCTCCAGCACAGCGGCACGATGGAGCGCGGCGCGCAACAGCTCTCCGTGACGGTCGTCCCCGACTCCGGCACGGGCGAGCTTTCGGGACTCGCCGGCCGGATGAAGATCATCATCGCCGAGGGCCGCCACTCCTACGAGTTCGACTACACGCTCGGCGGCGACTGACCGCGAGACGCACGCCGCCGGAAGCGAGGCCGCGATGGAAGAGACAGCCGAGCCCGCGTTCGACCCCGAACTGTTCGCGCCCTACGAGCGGCTGGTCGAGATAGAAGTCCTCGGCCGCCCCGTCCGCGTCCCAGAGCGCAACCGGCTGCTGCGCTGCTTCCAGTTCCTCTCCATCGAGACCATCTCCTACGGCGACTTCTGCTGGAACGGCGACTGCACCAACTGCCAGTTCTGGTACCACGAGGGGGGGGAGACCGAGGCGCAGGACAAGACCGCGCTCGCCTGCCGCTTCGACGTGCGCGAGCGGCTCGTCGTCACGCGCCTCAGCCCCCACGTCCGCATCAAAAACATCAACGAGTGAAAGGAGGCCGCTGTGAGATTCGAGTTCTACCACGAGGGTCTGGCCGGCGCGCGGCTGCTGTCGGTGGACGGGACGGTCGAAGACGCGCTGCACCTCTCGCACTGGGAGGGCAACACGACGCCCGAGGAGCTGCGCGCGGACACGTCGACCGAGATCGCGCTCAACTTCGCCGGCTGGCCGCGGCGCGGGGAGTGGGCGCGCGGCGTCGAGGTCATCACCAACAACCACTTCGACGCCGACGGCGTGCTCTCGGTCTGGGCGGTGCTCAATGGCGAGCGCGCCCTCGATCTGAGGGGCGAGCTCGTGTCGGCGGCGGAGGCGGGCGACTTCTCCGAATTCCCCGACGAGAACGCGGTGCGCGTCTCCGTCCTGCTACAGGGCGGAGACAACCCGCTCGTCCCGGGCGTCAACTCGCCGCTCGTCGCGCACCTCGCGGGCGGGGCCGAGGTTGACGAGGGGCGCGCTTACGAGCTAGTCCTTCCCGAGGTCGAGCGCGTGCTGACGCGGACGGACGAGTACGAGCCGCTGTGGCGCGACGGCTGGGCGCAGATAGAGAGGGGACTCGATAGTTTTGCGCGCGGCGAGTCGAGGGTGGAAGAGGACGCGGAGTCGAGGCTGTCCGTCGTCACGTTAGGGCGGGAGCTTTACGGCCGCACGGGGTTCCTCCCGCTTGCCCACGCCGTCCCTTACACCGCAATCGCGCATAACGCCCGCGGCGAAATCTTCCTCGTCGCCGTTCCGATGGCGGGCGGCTGGGGCTACCGCATCGACTACCCGTACTACTCCTGGGCCGAGACCTACACGCGGCCCCGGGTCGCGCGCCGCGACCTCGCGCCGCTCGTCGAGAGGCTGAACGAGCTTGAAGGCGCGGCCGCCGGCGGCGGGTGGAAGCCCGACAGGGGCGAGCTGACCTCCGCGGTCAAGTTCCTCGACGCGGGCGGCACGCCGGCCGCCTCGCGCCTGCGCCCCGAAGAGGTCGCCGCCGGGCTTCGCGCCGAACTGCTCAAGCACGTTCCACTGGCGCGAGCCTCCTAGCCGGGAGGCCCGGATTTTTTATGCACGACGTAATCATCATCGGCGCGGGGCCGGCGGGACTCTCTGCGGCGCTTTGGTGCGACGAGTTGGGCTTGGACACGCTCGTCGTCGAGCAGGCGGCGGAGGTCGGCGGGCAGTTGCTGCGCGTCCACAACCCCGTCGAGAACTACCTCGGCGCGCGCGCGGCGAACGGGCGCGAGCTGCGAGACCTGTTCGCCGCGCAGGTCGAGGGCTGCGAGTTCGACCTGTGGACGGAGGCCGAGATAGAGGGCGTCGACTTGAAGGCGAAGCGCGTCCGCCTGCGGAGCGGCGAGGAGTTGCAGGGCATCGCGCTCGTCATCGCGACGGGCGTGCGGCGCAGGCGTCTGGGCGTCCCCGGCGAGTCGGAGTTCGCGGGGCGCGGCGTGCTCGAATCGGGACGGCTCGAACGCGAAAGCGTAGCGGGCGAGGACGTGCTCGTCGTCGGCGGCGGCGACGCGGCCGCCGAGAACGCGCTGCTGCTGGCGGAGACTTGCGCGACCGTCACGCTCGTCCACAGGGGCAGGGGCCTGCGCGCGCGCCCCGAGTTCGCGGAGCGGCTGCGGGGCGAGCACCGCGTGACGGTCTTTAACGAGACGACGCTCGAAAGGATTCTCGGCGGCGAGAGGGTCGAGTCGGCGGAACTCTTACGCGCGGGCGCGCTGAAGCCG
The DNA here is from genome assembly GCA_036399155.1 of Pyrinomonadaceae bacterium. Classification (GTDB taxonomy): domain Bacteria; phylum Acidobacteriota; class Blastocatellia; order Pyrinomonadales; family Pyrinomonadaceae; genus QHXN01. Next base: position 15,200 of record DASWNR010000146.1, on the reverse strand, counting down.
ATGCGGATGGCGGTGCGCGGCGTGCTCGTTCGCGTCGGCGTCGAGCCGAACACCGAACTCTTCGGGGGGCAGTTGCACACGGACGAGCGCGGCTACGTCGTCGTGACGGGCGAGCAGGAGACGAGCGCCGAGATGGTCTTCGCCGTCGGCGACGTGTCGAACCCGCTCGCGCCGACCGTCAGCGGTGCGGCGGGCGCGGGCGCGACCGCCGCCAAAGTCATCGCCTCGCGCCTCTCGTCATCCCGCAGGTAGCGTGCGCGGGCGCGCGCGTTCACGAAGTCTTCTTCCTGCCGCGGCGCGGCCTCGGCGCGGCGGGCGCGGCCTTCGAGTTACCCGAAGACGACTTCGCCGCAGTCTTCACGGCCTGCCGGACGTGCGAGGCGGCCTCGTCGGTGACGACGCAGAGGCCGCTCAGGCGCTCGCCCCTCAGACGCGCGACGAGCCCCGACGCCTCCACGTAGCTCAACCCCGACTCCTCGCGCCCGCGCTCGCTCAGGACGGCCCAGCGCCGCTCGTTCAGTTCGCTCGTCAAATGGCTCTTCCGCCGTTCCGGGTCTGTTGAAAGCGAGGCCAGTGTAGCGGATTGGCGAGAGGCCGAACAAGCGTGACCGGCGGTTGCGGCCGGCGCGTGCGCGGCGTTAAGCTCGGTGCGTAAACCGACAAACTCTCCCGAACCCGAGCAAGAATCAGCCACACCCGAGAGACGAAGAGATGAAAAAAACAGTCCTGCTCCTAGCCGCCCTTCTGGCCGGCGCGTGCGTGCAGCAGACGCAGAACCCGGCCCCGACGGCGACGAACGCGGGGGGCGGCGACGCGGCCTTCAAGACCGTCCACGACAAGTACGTCGTCGAGTTCCTGCGCCGCAACCCGACGGTCAACACATACGTCGGCGGCTCGGGGCTCGACCCGACGCTCCGGGAGGCGGACGGGCGCCTGCGCGACCACTCGGCCGCCGCGCTCGCGCAGGAGGACGGCTGGCTCGCCGAGAGCCAGAAGGCTTTCCAGGCGGTAGACCCGGCCGCGCTCTCGCCCGCGCGCAAGATAGACCGCGACGTGGCGCTGGCGCAGATAGCCTTCCTGCTGCGCCAGCACCAGACGCGCAAGTACCAGGAGCGCGCCGTGGACACTTACGTCTCCGAGCCCTTCCGCGCCATCGACTGGCAGTTGCAGGGCATGACGCAGACCGGCGCGGACAAGTACGGCACGCCCGACGAGTGGCGGCTCGTCACGCAGCGCGTCGCGGACGTCCCGCGCTTCCTCGGGGTCGCCCAGGCCCAGCTGGAGGCGGGCGTGAGGTCTGGCAACACGGCCGACCACCGGATGCTCCTGCGCGACGGCGTCAGGACGGCCGACGCCAACGCCAAGTATTTCGCGGAGGAGTTGCCGAAGGTCGCCGGCGAGCGCCTCTCGGCGGGCGAGGCCAGCGACCAGATGCTCTCGCAGCTCAGGCAGGCGACGCAGGGCGCGTCCGAGGCTTACAGGAAGTTCTCGGAGTTCGTCCGCACGACCTTCTTCGACGCCGATTCGGCCGCGCCCGACGGGCTCAAGCCCAAACAGCAGTTCGCCGCCGACCGCTACGCCTTCGGCGAGGAGGAGTACAACTGGGCCATCAGGAACAACCTGCGGATGGACACGACCGCCGCCAGACTCTTCGAGGAGGCTTGGCCCATCGTCGAGGACACGCGCAGGCAGATGGTCGAACTCGCGCGCCAGATAGGGCAGAAGCGCGGGATGACTTTGCCCGAAGACGGGCCGCAGGCCGTCCGCGCGGTCTTCGACGAGCTGGGCAAGGAGTACCCGAAGACAGACGCAGAGATGGTCGAGTGGTACAGGGAGGCGGGCGTCCGCCTGGTCGAGTACGCGCGCAAGTCGGGCGTCTTCGACGTGCCGGCCGACTACAAGCTCGACGTGGTGGAGACGCCGCCGCCCCTGCGCGCCTCAATCGACGGCGCGGCCTACTACCCGGCCCCGCCCTTCAAGCAGAGCGGCGTCGGGCGCTTCTACGTCACAACCTCGGGGAAGAACGACCCGGCCGTCCTCAAGGAGAACAACCGCGCGGCGACCGCAGACCTCGCGGCGCACGAGGGCTTCCCCGGACACGACTGGCACTACAAGGTGATGACGCAGTTCCGGAACGACATCTCGGGCGTGCGCTGGCTGACGCCCGGCGCGGTCGAGGACTCAAGCTCGATGTGGGAGGACTCGATGGCGTCCGAAGGGTGGGCGCTCTACTCCGAGGCGCTGATGGCCGAGCCGCAGCCCGGGGCTCCCGAGGGCTTCTACACGCCCGAGGAGCGGCTCTACCAGTTGCAGGGCAAGCTCTACCGCGACCTGCGCGTGAGGGTCGACACGGGGATTCACACCGGCCGGATGACCTTCGACGAGGCCGCCGACCTCTTCTCCGAGGTCGTGGACTTCCGGCCCGGCAAGTGCGCCGACCCGGCGCGCACCGACCCGAAGCGCGCGAGCTGCGAGGCCGCCTGGAACGCCATCTTCCGCTACTCGAAGTGGCCCACGCAGGCCATCACCTACCGGCTCGGCAAGGACCAAATCTTCGCGCTGCGCGCCGAGGCTTCCAAACTCCTCGGCGACAAGTTCTCGCCCAAAGAGTTCCACCTCCTCTTCATGCGCCAGGGCACCATCCCCGCCGGCTACTTCCGCGAGGAGCTGTTGAGAGAGATACAGAAGAAGTAGACAGTAGTCAGTAGACAGTAGGAAGAAAGGCGGCGCGTCTCGGTTATAAGCCGAACGCGCCGCCTTCGTTTTTCCTACTGACTACTGTCTACTTCTTCTGCCTACTTCCCCTCACTCGTACCGCAGGCACTCTATCGGGTCGAGGCGCGAAGCCTTGCGGGCGGGCCAGACGCCGAAGACGAGGCCGACGAAGACCGAGACGAAGAGCCCGGCGATGACCGCCCAGAGCGGGACGGCCGCCGGGAGCGCCGGCAGCAATAAGGCGATGAGCTTGCTGATGGCGACGGCGCTCACCACCCCGATGACGCCGCCCATCGCGGTCAGCGTCATCGCCTCGTAGAGGAACTGGCGGACGATGTCGCGGCGGCGCGCGCCGATGGCCTTGCGGACGCCTATCTCCTGCGTCCGCTCCGTGACCGAGACGAGCATGATGTTCATCACGCCGATGCCGCCGACCAGAAGGCCGACCGACGAGATGGCGATGCCGAAGATGCCGATCATCGCCGTGATGCTGTCGAACTGCTGCACCATCCTGTCGGCGGTGCCGAGGTCGAAGTTGTTCGGCTGGTCGAACTTCACGGCGCGCCGCCGGCGCAAGACCTCCTCCACCTGGTCGAGCGCCTGCGGGAGCTGGCCCGACCGGGCGCGGATGACGAGCATGACGTACTCGCTGTTGGGCGAGACCTCGCGCGCCGTGCGGTAGGGGATGTAGATGGAGTTGTCCTCGTCGTTCTCGCCGAAGATGGCGTTCTTGCGCTTCTCCAGCACGCCGATGATCTCGAAGGGGCGGCCGCCGAGCTTGACCTCGGTGCCGATGACCTGGTCTTCGCGGCCGGGGAAGAGCGCGTCGACGACGTTGACGCCGACGACCATCACGTTGCGGCGCTCGCGGTCGTCGGAATCCGAGATGAAGCGGCCGTCGCGCACCGAGACGTTGGTGGCTTCGGCGTAGTCCTGCGTCACGCCCTCGACGCCGCCGCGCCGGTAGGTCGTCCCCTTGTAGGTGATGGTCGAGTCCCTCCACGAGACGAAGAGGTCGGGCGCGACGATGTCAACGGCCGGGCAGGAGCGCGCGACGGCCTCGCCGTCCTCGGCCGTCAGCGGCTTGCGCTGCCGCTCCGAGGCGTCGCGCGGCCCCAGGGACGGCCCCGTCGAGAGGTGGAAGGCGTAGATGTTGTTGGTGCCGAACTCCTCGACGACCTGGACGATACTCTGGCGCACGCCGGTCAGCAGCGAGGCGATGACGATGACGACCGCCACGCCGATGACGATGCCCAGGACCGTCAGGAAGCTGCGGAACTTGTGCGCCCGCAGGGAGTCCAGCGCCATGCGGAAGATTTCGACGGGGACGAACTTCGGCACTCTCAACTTCATAACTTTACTTCCTCGCCAGCGCGACGATGGGGTCGAGCCTCGAAGCCTTGAAGGCGGGGTAGATGCCCGCGACCATCCCGATGACGCCGGAGACGCCGACGGCGAGGACGACGTAGATGAACGTCACCGTCATCGTCCAGCCGGTGAGCACCGTGATGAGACCCGCCAGCCCGACCGCCAGCAGGAAGCCGAGGATGCCGCCGCACGTCGTCAGGAACGACGACTCGATGAGGAACTGGAGGAGCATCTGCTTGCGCGTCGCGCCGAGCGCCTTCCTGAGCCCGATCTCGAAGGTGCGCTCTGTGACCGAGACGAGCATGATGTTCATGACGACGATGCCGCCGACGACGAGCGAGATGGCCGTGATGGGGACGACGACGGCCGCGATGCCGCTCGTCAGCGAATCGACCTCGCCCGCGAGGTCGCCCGTGTTGACGAGGCCGAAGTCGTCCTCCTCGTTCCCCTTCAGCTTGTGCTTGTTGCGCAGCGCCGTGCGCGCGTCCTCGATGGCCACCTGGAACTTCTCGCGCGTCTCGGCCTTGCCGTGAATCTGTAGGCTCTGCCGCCCCCCGAAGATTTTTCGGTAGGTCGTCAGCGGGATGTACATGTGCTTGTCGAGCGACTGGCCCATCATCGAGCCGCGCTTCTCCTCGACGCCGACGACGGTCAGCGGGAGCCCGCGCACGTTGATGGTCTTGCCGATGGGGTCCTGGCCGGGGAAGAACTTCTCCTTCACCTCGTCGCCGACGACGGCGACCATCGCGGCCGTCTCGTACTCCTGCTGGAGGAAGAAGCGGCCGTCGCCGATGGTCTTGTCCTCGATGGACTGCATGTTGGGCGTGCAGCCCTGCACGCCGACGCCGAACAGCTCCTCGCCGTTCTGCTTGAGGTCGGTCTGGTTCTGGAGCTGCGCGCCGACCTCCTGGCAGGCGACGCAGTTGTCGCGCACCCACTCGTAGTCTTCCAGCTCAAGCCGCTTGTTGCGGCGGTTCATCTTCTCCCACCCCTCCTCGCTCAGCTCGCCCTGGTGCGCCATGCGCGCGATCATGAAGTGGTTGACGCCGAGGATGGCCGTCACCTTCTCCATCACGTAGGTGTTGAGCCCCGAGATGGCCGCGCCGACGATGACCACCGACGCCACGCCGATGATGATGCCGATGAGCGTGAGGAACGCCCGCAGCTTGTGCGCGAAGATCGACTGGAGCGCGATGCGCGCGGCGTCGGCGTAGAAGGTGTAAATCGTCTTCATAAAAGGCTCTTTTTACTGATTAACGCGAACGAGGCGTGACCCGACTCGCCTCTAATACGCCGACGCCGCGCCTAATGTTTACAAGAAAACAGACGCCGCGACCCGGCCGACCGTTAGCCGGCGGCCGGGGTTTTGCGCCCGTTTTCGCGCGGCTCAGGCGTCGGCGGCGAGGCGTATGCCGGCGAAGGCGATGCGGAAGTGGCGGCGGAAGAAGTTGCGGAAGGAGGTGCGGAGCACGGAGGCGTCCGTGGCCCACGAGCCGCCTTTGAGGACGCGGTGGTCGCCGTCGAACCAGACCTCGGAGTATTCGGGGTAGGGGAACGGCTCGAAGCCCGGGAAGGCGTCGAAGGGCGTCGAAGTCCACTCCCAGACGTTGCCGGTCATGTCGTGACAGCCGTAGGCGCTCGCGCCGGAGGGGAAGCGGCCGGCGGGGGTCGTGCCCCAGAAGCTCAGGCCGGAGTTGCAGACCCCGGGCGTGGGCGCGGAGTCGCCCCACGCGTAGCGGCGCTTCACGCCCGCCGGCTCGTCCCACGAGGCGGCCTTCTCCCACTCGGCCTCGGTCGGGAGACGCCTGCCCGCGAACGTTGCGTAAGCCTCCGCCTCGAACCAGCTCACGCCGGTCACGGGGTGTTCGGCGCGGAGCCCGACTTCCTCGAACATCAGCCGCTCGCGCCAGCCGTGAGACTCGCGCAGCCAGTGGAGCGGGTGCGACCAGCCCTCGCGCTCGCGCCAGACCCAGCCCTCCTCGCTCCAGAACTCGCGCCGCTCGTAACCGCCCTCGGCGACGAAGCGTTCGTACTGCGCGTTCGTCGTCAGGTGCCGGTCGAGCCTGAAGGCCGGGACGAAGACCGCGCGCGCGGGCAGCTCGTTGTCGTAGGCGAAGCCGCCCGGCGACGCGCCCATCGGGAACGCGCCGGCCGGGACCAAAACCGTTCTGCCCTCCGCCGCCGTAGCTTCCGGCGAGGCCGCGCGCGCCGCGCCCTGCCGGGCGGCCGGCCGCCTCTTCTTCGACGGGTCGAGCAGTTGGACGAGGTAGAGAAGCGTCTCCTGGTGCTGGCGCTCGTGTTCGAGGACGAGTCGGAAGATGTAGCCGCCCGCCTTGAGAGGGTCGGACTCTCGGAAGTCGAAGCCGCCGAGGTATCCGAGCGAGGCGGCGCGGACGCGCGCCAGATAGTCTTCCATCTCGCGCCGCGTCGGCAGATTCTTCGACTCCTCGCGCGGCGTGTGGATGGGGTCGAAGACGCGCTCGTAGGCCGGCTCGGGCGCGGCCAGGCCCTGCGCCTTTTGCAGCAGCCAGTAGCCCTCGAAGACGCCGATGTGCGCGAGGTGCCACATGATGGGGCGGAAGCCGAAGCCGGGGCTTTGGTGCAGCTCGGCCTCGTCCGCAAGGTCGAAGATGCGGAGCGTGTCTGCGCGCGCCGCTTCCAACGATGCGGCGATCTGTTCGGCCTGTCCGTTCATAAAAAGTCTCGCGTGGGCCGCGAACTCGCTCGACCGTGCGGCGTCGTACACGATGGTTTATGATACAGGCAATCTCGAAGGAGACGAAGGGGAGCCCGACCATGCCTCATCCCGCGAGCGACGAGCGCCTGCGCGTGCACAGGTTGACGGCCGAGGCGGCCGACGACTTCGCGGAGGACGTGCGCCGCGGACTCGGCGCGGCTCGGAAGTCTCTGCCGCCCAAATACTTTTACGACGAGCTGGGCTCGCACCTCTTCGACGCCATCTGCCTGCTGCCCGAGTACTACCTTACGCGCGCCGAGGGCGAAATCTTCGCGCGCCACGCCCGCGAGATAGTCGGCGCGGCGCGCGAGGGCGCGAAGCGGGTCACGCTCTTCGAGCTCGGGTCGGGCTCCGCGACGAAGACGCGCCGCATCATCGAGGCGCTGCTCGCCGGGCAGAAGTCTCTGACGTACGTCCCCGTCGACATCTCGCCGGCGGCGCTCGAAGCGAGCGCGCACGCGCTGCTCGGCGACTACGCGGGCTTGAGCGTCGAGGCTTACGCCGCCGACTACGACACGGCGCTCCCGCGCCTCGGCGCGCGGTTGGATGAAGGAAGCCGCGCCCTCGTCCTCTTCCTCGGCTCGAACGTCGGCAACTTCGACCGCGCGGAGGCGCGCGACTTCCTGCGCCGGCTGCGCGGGGTGCTGCGCGCGGGCGACCGGGTGCTGCTCGGCGCGGACTTGAAGAAGGAGCCGGGCGTGCTCGAAGCGGCCTACGACGACGCGCTCGGCGTCACGGCCGCCTTCAACCTCAACCTCCTCGCGCGCATCAACCGCGAGCTGGGGGCGGACTTCTCCCTGCGAGACTTCCGCCACGTCGCGCTCTACGACGCGCGCGAGGGGCGCGTCGAGATGCACCTTGAGAGCGCGCGCGAGCAGACCGTCCGCGTCGGCGCGCTCGGGCTCGACGTACACTTCGGCGCGGGCGAGCGCGTCCACACAGAGAACTCCTACAAGTATTCGCCGGACGAGTTGTCGGCGCTCGCGGCCGAGACAGGCTTCACGCGCCCACGCGCCTGGCTCGACTCCGCCGAACGCTTCAGCAGCAACCTCTTCGTCGCGACGGCCGAGGAGGGCGAAAAGGGTGACGAGTGATGGGAAGGCTGTTAGCTGTTAGCTGTTGGCTTTTAGCTTTGTGTCCGGCTAACGGCCAACAGCTAACAGCCAACAGCTTCTCTTAAGACTCATCACTCATCACTCATTACTTACCCAAAATGGCGCAGCAACCGACCAGAACGAGCCGTGACGGCTTCCCGCTCCTGACCGACCCGGTCACGAGCGAGTCTGTGCCGCTCTTCGTCGAGAACCTTCTGCGCGGCGCGAAGCCGCGCGCGGAGTGGATGTGCGGCGCGGAGTTCGAGCTGTTCGGCTACGACCGCGCACGCTCGCTCTCACGCATCACTCCCGCGCAGGTCGAGAGCGTGCTCGCGGGCTTCGCGCCCTCCTCGCGCGACCTCGTCCGCGAGGGCGGCGCGCTCGTCGAGGTCAACGACGGGCAGATGAACCGCCTGACGGTCGAGCCCGGCGGGCAGGTCGAGTTCTCGGGCGCGCCGCACCGCGGCCTCGCCGACGTTGAGCGTGAGCTGCGCCGGTACCTCGCGCGACTCCACGAGGTGGCCGAGAGTAACGGCCTCGCCTTCCTCGCCGCCGGCTTCGACCCGCTGCGCTCGGCCTCGGAGCAGCAATGGTTCCCGAAGCCGCGCTACGCGGTGATGCGCCCCTACCTCTCCTCGCGGGGCGGCCGCGCGTGGGACATGATGTCGCGCACCTGTTCGGTGCAGGCCAACCTCGACTACGGCCCGCGCGAAGACCTCTGCAAGAAGTTTCTCGTCGGAAACCGCCTCGCCCCCATAGTCACGGCCGTCTTCGCCAACTCGCCTTTCGAGCACGGGCGGCCCTCGGGCTACAAGTCCACGCGCGCCGCGGCGTGGCTCGACACCGACCCCGACCGCTGCGGCATGGCGCCGCCGGCGCTCGACGACGGCTTCGGCCCGGAGGATTACATCGCTTACGCGCTCGGCGTGCCGATGGTCTTCGCGCAGCGCGGGGGGCGCTACCTCGGCGACGTGACCGGCGTGCGCTTTGAAGAGTTTCTAGCGCGCGGGCTCGAAGGCGTCAGCCCGCTCTTCGGCGACTGGGCCGACCACCTGACGACCATCTTCACCGACGCGCGGCTCAAGCAGCACATCGAGCTGCGCAGCGCCGACGCGGGCGACCTTGAGACGACCATGGCGATACAGGCTTTCTGGAAAGGCTTGTTCTACGACGGCGACTCGCTCGACGCGGCGCTCCGGCTCGCGCCGCGGCTCGACGCCGCCGGCGCGCACGCGCTCCGCGAGCGCGTGGCGCGCGAAGGGCTCGCCGCCCGCCACGACGGCGTAGACGTGCTCGGCCTCGCGCGAGAGGCCGTCCGCCTCGCGGTCGAAGGCTTGAAGAGGGTCGCGCCCGGCGAGGCCGCCTACCTCGACGTGCTCGTCGCGCGCGTCGTCGAAGAGGGCGTCTGCCCCGCCGACATCCTGCTGCGCAACTTCGAGGGCTCCTGGCACGGCTCAATCGAGCGCGCCTGCGAGCACCTGCGCGTCGCGTGAGTCATAGTTCGAGTCGAGTAGATAATCTTCCAAGTCATGCAGCCCGAAGCCGACGGAGCGGTCGTCCGATTCCGACAAGTCACATACGCGCCGGCGGGGGCGGGCGCGCCCGTCATCGACGCGCTCGACCTAGAAGTCAGGCGCGGCGAGACGCTGGTGCTGTTGGGCGAGTCGGGCTGCGGGAAGACGACGACGCTCAGGCTCGTCAACCGCCTGCTTGAGCCGACCGGCGGCAGCGTCCTCGTCGAAGGGCGCGACACGCGCGAGTGGGACGCCATCGAGTTGAGGCGGCGGACGGGCTACGTGATTCAGGACGCGGGACTCTTCCCGCACTTCACGGTCGGGCGCAACGTCGGGCTCGTCCCCGCGCTCGAAGGGTGGGACGAAGCGCGCGTGCGTTCGCGCGTCGAGGAGTTGCTGCGGCTCGTCGGGCTCGACCCCGAGCGGTTCGCGTCGCGCTTCCCTTCGGAGCTTTCGGGCGGGCAGCGCCAGCGCGTCGGCGTGGCGCGCGCGCTCGCCGCAGACCCGCCGCTGCTCTTGATGGACGAGCCCTTCGGCGCGCTCGACCCGCTGACACGCTCCGCGCTCCAGCGAGAGTTCGCCGCGCTCCAAAGGCGTCTCGGCAAGACGGTCGTCTTCGTCACGCACGACGTGCGCGAGGCGCTACTGCTCGGCACGCGCGTCGCGCTGATGAGCGCCGGCCGCGTCCTCCTGCTCGACACGCCCGAAGCCTTTCTACGCTCCGAAGAGCCGCTCGCGCGCGCCTACCGCGAGACGTTGCGGACGCCGTGGGAAGTCCCGCCCGGCGCGGGGGGTGACGCGTGAACGCGTTCGAGTTCATGCTCCGCAACTGGCGCGAGATTCTGGCGCTGACGGGCGAGCACCTTCTGCTCGTCGCCGCCTCGACGCTCGTCGCGGTCGCGGTCGGCATACCCGTGGGGCTGATGCTCACGCGCAAGACGGCGTGGAAGCGGCCCGTGCTCGCCGTCGCCAACATCTTCCAGACCGTGCCGAGCCTCGCGCTCTTCGGCTTCATCATCCCGCTGCCCTTTGTCGGCGGCATCGGCGCGCGCGCGGCCGTCGTCGCGCTCGTCGTCTACGCGCTGCTGCCAGTCATACGCAACACCGTGACCGGCGTCGAGGGCGTCGAGCGGAGCGTGCGCGAGGCGGCGGTGGCGATGGGGATGACCGACCGGCAGGTTCTGCGTCAGGTCGAGCTGCCGCTGGCCGCGCCCGTCATCCTCGCGGGCGTGCGCGTGGCGACGGTCATCTCGGTCGGCGTCGCCACGGTCGCGGCCTTCGTCGGCGCGGGGGGACTGGGGACGCTCATCTACCGCGGACTGCGCCAGAACGACGACCGCCTGATGCTCGCGGGCGCCGTCCCCGCCGCGCTGCTCGCGCTCGCGGCCGACGCCGGCATCGGACTCATCGAGTCGCGGCTCGACGCGCGGCGGCAATTCGCGCGCGGCGGCGCCAAGCGGCGCGCGCTCGTTTCGCGGGTCGCGGCCGGCGCGCTCGCCGTCGCGGTTCTCGCCGTCGCGGGGCTGGCGCTCTGGCGCTCGGCGTCGCGCGCGGACGTTAAGGTCGGGTCGAAGGACTTCACCGAATCTATTCTCCTCGCGGAAATCTTCGCGCAGGGGTTGGAGGCGCGCGGGCTTAGCGTCGAGCGGCGCTACGAGTTGGGCGGCAACCTCGCGCACGAGGCGCTCGTCGCCGGCGAGGTGGACGTGTACCCCGAGTACACGGGCACGGCGCTGATGGCCATCCTCAAGCACCCGCCCGCGACGGACGCGCGCGCCGTCTACGAGCGCGTCAAGGCGGACTACGCCGCGCGCTTCGACGTGGAGGTCGGCCCGCCGCTCGGCTTCGAGGACACGTTCGCCATCCTCGTCCGTGGGGACGACGCGCGGCGGCTGAACCTGAAGACCGTCTCGGACGCGGCGGCGCACGCGCCCGGCTGGCGCGCGGGCTTCGGGCAGGACTTCATGTCTCGCGCCGACGGCTACGAGGGTTTCGCGCGCGCGTACGGGTTACGGTTCGCGGGCCGCCCGCGCGAGATGGACTTGTCGCTCTCCTACCGCGCGCTCGCCGAGGGTCAGGTGGATGTCATCGCCGGCAACTCGACCGACGGGATGATAGCCACGCTCGGCCTCACGCAGCTCGAAGACGACCGGCACTACTTCCCGCCTTACGAGGCCGTTCTGCTCCTGCGCCGCGACGCGCTCGAACGCCTGCCCGTGGCGCGCGAAGCCCTGCAAAGCCTCGCCGGCTCCATCTCGACCGACGAGATGCGACGCCTCAACTACGAGGTTGACGGCAACAAGCGCGCCCCCGCCGAAGTGGTGCGCGAGTGGCGGCGGCTGAAGGGGGTTAGACAGTAGACGGTAGACAGAAGTCAGTAGACAGTGGTCAGTAGAAAGACAGAGGCGGCGCGTCCCGGTTGATACCTGAGACGCGCCGCCCGTTTCTTACCTGCCGGCTACCGACTTCTGTCTACCGTCTACTGCCTTACGACTTCCTCTGGAGGACGACGCGGATAGGCTGGTCGAGCGAGGCGGCGTCCACCTCGACCTTCTGCGTCTGGAAGCCCTTGGCCGAGAGCTTGAGCGTCAGCTTGCCCATGTGGAGCGGCGGGAGCACGGCGACGCCGCGCGCGTCCGTCCAGTTCCAGGACTCGCAGAGGAAGCCGCCCGAGCGCTTCGACTGGAGGTCGGCGCGGACGCCCTGGACGGGGTTTCCGTCCTGGTCTACGACGCGCAGGTCGAGGCGGCCGATGCCGTCGGCCTGCTTGGGCGCGCGGCCCATGTTCGGAATCTCGCTGTTTGTCTGCGCCGTCGCGGCACCGAAGGCCGACACGACGAGGAGGGTGGCGATGAGCATCTTACGCATGGGCGGTAAATCTCCTTAAAATTTCTTTCCGGGTCTTCAGGTTTTCTACGGATTTTATCGAGCCGGGCCGCGTGACCTGAAGGGGATGATGATCGCCGCGACGTGCCAGTCTAAGATGTCCGACGGGGTGCCACGGTTGCACCGGCGGGGGCCCGAGCGGGCGGGCAGAACGCCCGCGAAATCGGCCCCGCCGCGATGCTTTTCGCGGGTCTTGAAAACGGCGAGGCCGGGGCGCGTCGAACGTCTCGGCGCGCCTCCGGCCCTCTTGTTTTCGTCTCTTTCCGGCATCACTTCGGCGACCGATGCGTCCGTGCGCCCCGACACTTTCGGAGGCGTTTAGGTCAACGGCTTTGCGCTCCGGGGCTTTCGCCCGGGATGGCCTTTGTCGGTGTCGCTTTTCAAACGGCGGCGCCCGTTTTCAGCGCCTCGAAAAAAAGTATAGAGGGTCGCGGGCGCGCTTGTGAAGCAAAAGTTTCGTGGAATACGGGGCGGCGGCTTCCAGAAAAAGACGGCGCGGCGGCAGCCCCCGACTTACTTTGCCCGGCGGCGCTGATTTACTTTGCCCCGCGCGCCGGCTTCGATTATGCTCGGGGTCGAAACGGCACACACGACAGGAGAACACGGATGACTCTCATCGACTTGCTCTTGCTGCTGCTCGTCGCGGGCGTCTGCGGCGCGATTGGGCAAGCCATCGGCGGGTTCTCGCGCGGCGGCTGTCTGGTCTCGATAGCGCTCGGGTTCGTCGGCGCGCTTCTGGGGGTGTGGCTCGCGCGGCAGGCGGGGATGCCCGAGCTGCTCCCGGTCAACGTCGGCGGCAAGACCTTCCCAGTCGTCTGGTCGATCATCGGCTCGGCGCTCTTCGTCGCCGTCATCGGGCTCATCTCGCGCTCGCGCCGCTGACCGCCCAAAGTGTCTCCGCGAGGTAACATTTTTCTCCCAACATCCCCCGCCGCCGGGAAGGGCTAGACCGCGCGCGCGGGCTTCGGCTACACTCGCCCGGCGAAACCGTCTCCCTGAAAAATCGTTCTCTCCTCGCGCCGCGCCGACGCGCGCGTGCGTGCGCGCCTGACCGATAAGTGCTCCCGCGAAGAGGCTCCGAAGTATGGTCGCCACCGCTCCGACGAAATCACTCCCGGCCTTCAAGCGCGCGCAGGGCGCGGGCGGCGCGCCCGACCTCGCGCACTTCCGCCGACACTACCCCGAGACGGTCGCCAACTTCGGCGCGCTCCCCAAGCGCGAGGAGTGGCTGCGACGCATCTGGGAGCTTGAGACGACGTGGCGCGCCGACTGGGAGACGCGCGGCGGCGCGCGCGACGCTTACGAGGCAATCGTGCGCGGCGCGCCGCCCGCGGGGCGCGAGCCCGAGGGCGAGTTCGACGCCGTCTACGCGGGCGGCGCGGCGGCGCTGCTCCACGCGGCGGCGCTCGCGTGCGGGCGCGGGAGGCGCGTGCTCGTCATGGGCGGCGCGCGCCCCGAAGGCGAGCCGGGCGGCGTCTGGAATCTGTCGGAGGACGAAGTCGAGGAGCTTTCGGGCGCGGGTCTCTTCACGCGCGAGGAGGTCGAGGCGGCCGTGCTGAACCGCTACCGGGGCGGCTTCGTCAAGTTCCACGACGCGGCCTCGCGCGTCAAGGCCGAGCCACTCTGGGTTAGCGGCGCGCTCGACGTGGCGCTCGACGGCGAGCGCCTGACGGCGCTGGCTTCGGGGCGGCTCGCGCGGCTGGCGTCGAAGGGCTGCGCCGTCATGAAGGAGCTGCGCTTCGTGCGCGCATACGTCGAGCCCGCGCGCGTGACAGTCGAGGCCGAGGCGCCGGGCGGCGCTCGGCGCTTCTTCGCGGCGCGGCTGTTCGTGGACGCGTCGGGCGCGGACTCACCCGTCGCGCGGCAGTTGAACGGCGGCGCGGCGTCGGCGCGCGTGCGCCCCTCGGTCGGGACGGTGGCGCGCGGCTTCGCGCGCGGCGAGGGGCGTGACGAGGCCGATTTCCGGGCCGGCGAGATACTCGTCAGCACGGAGGACGCGAGCGCGCACCGGCAGCTCCTCTGGGAGGCGTTCGCGGGGTCGCCCGCGCGCGGCGACTACACGACGCGGCTCTTCTTCCACGACACGACCGACTCGCCGGCCGACAAGTCTCTGCTCGCGCTCTTCGAGCGTTACTTCGAGTCGCTCCCCGCCTACAAGCGGCGCGGCGCGGGCTGGCGAGTCGAGCGCCCGGTGTTCGACTACGCGCACGCGCCGCGCGAGGCGTGGCGGAGCCGCCGGCGCGTGGCGTCGGAGCGCGTGATGCTTCTGGGCGAGGCCGCTTCGGGCGCGGCCGCCGCGGGCTCTGCGCTGGCGGGGCCGCGCGGCGCGGGCGCGGCGGCGCGCGAGCTGCGGCGCGTGGCGGAGCGGACGGACGCCGCGCTCGCTTCGGGGGCCTCGGACGCGGAGACGCTCGCGGCCGTCTGCGACGGCGGCTCGGCGCGCGTGGCGCGCGCTCTCGGGCTCGCGGAGTTCATGCGGCCCGCGGGGGGCGGCGCGCCGCACGCGGTCAACGAGACTCTGAACGCGTTGATGGCGGCGATGTTCGACCTTGACGAGCGCGAGCGGCGCGAGGTCTTCCGCGGCCACGTCAGCACGGGCGTGCTCCGGCGGCTGCTCGCGCGCACGGCGCGGCTCTACCCGCGCATCTTCGCACGCGTGCGCGAGCACTTCGGCGCGCGCGGCGCGCTCTGCTGGGTGGCCGGAGTGGCCGAGGCGGTCTGGAGCGAGAGGAAGAGTAAACAGTAGTCGGGAGTCGGTAGTTGAAACAAAGTGGCGCGTCCTCTGCCATCGACCGGGACGCGCCGCTTTTGGTTTTTCTACCGACTCCCGACTACTGACTTCTGTCTACCGCCTGATAAGGCGGCGCGGCGGACTCGGGATTCGAG